>NC_008027.1:1720000-2060000 GCF_000026105.1 Pseudomonas entomophila L48 | reverse complement strand
CGCCAGACTTGTCGTACCTGCGTTCAACCACCCTCAATGGCTTGGATGGGCTGATGCTCTCCCTGGCACTGTACTGGCTGGATGCCCCACTCGCGCGTGGGCCCGATTGGCGCGCGAAGCTGGAAGGTTACCGAGGCGAACTCGATCAACAGGGTTACAGCTGGCTGGCGGCAGAATTCGACGCCCTGATCGCCATGCAATTCGGCGTGCCCCGCCAGCTTCACGACCTGCATCACGATGCAGGGTTTCAAACCACTGACTGCGCTGCTTCAGCGCCAGGAAGCCTGGCAGCATGCCCTTAGTGCACTGAGTCAGCTGAAATCGACCAATGCAACGGTCACCGCGGCTGGCAAGAAGAGCACCCGCCTGGCGTGGTTGCTGAGTCTTCATCGCTACGGCAACCAGCTGGAGCCGCGCGAGCAGAAACTGGGGGCCAAGGGACAATGGAGCAAGGGCCGCCCCGTGGCACTCAAACGCCTGATGGACGAGGGCGACAGCCTGGACTTTCTCTGCGAGCAAGACCGCCAGGTGATCAGCGCGATTCAGGTCAGCCAGTCCTACTACTCCCACGCCGAGTACGAATTGCCGCTTGGCATGGCCCTGCCCAGGTTGGTCGGTCATCCGGCGTTGTTCTGGCAAGATGCCCCTGACACACGCATCGATCTCCAGGCAGGCGAAGCCAGCCTGCACCTTCAGGCCCAGGACGGGCAGATCCATTTGCGTCTCGAGCCAGAGGGCATCGTCACCGCCGACACCTTCTACATTCATCAGCAGACACCGACCCGTTTGCAGCTCTATCCGGTCAACAGCGATCTGCGCCAGATCGCCAGGATCATCGGCGACGGCCTGCGCGTACCGCAATCGGGCAAGGCGCAACTGATCGAAGCCGTCAGCGCCATCGCACCGCTGCTGCCCATCCATTC
Organism: Pseudomonas entomophila L48; assembly: GCF_000026105.1. Lineage (NCBI taxonomy): Bacteria > Pseudomonadati > Pseudomonadota > Gammaproteobacteria > Pseudomonadales > Pseudomonadaceae > Pseudomonas > Pseudomonas entomophila. The sequence continues at coordinate 2,059,077 of NC_008027.1, read as the reverse complement.
GGACCTGCCCGAGCTCTCGGTGAACCTTGAACAGGAACCTGCCGATACGCGCCTGTACGCGCATTTGCTGCCACTTGCCGAAGGTTTGCGCTTGCAACTGCTGGTGCGCCCTTTGGCCGAGAGCAGTTGGTTTCGCCCGGGTCAGGGCGCGCAGAACCTGCTTGGCGAGCGCGACGGCAAACCCTTGCAGGTGTGCCGCGACCTGGCGGGTGAACGCCAGGCACTGCAACAGGTACTGCATGCCTGCCCCGGCCTGGCCAACGCCAATAGCGATGGCCAGGAATGGCAGCTGGACCAGCCTCAGGATGCCTTGCAGGTACTCGGCGAACTGCATGCATTGGACGGCGACTTGCTGCACTGCGTCTGGCCAGAGGGCGAGCGCCTGCGCATAAAGGGCCGCGTGAACCTCGACGCGCTCAAGCTGGGCCTGCGCAAACAGGGTGACTGGTTCATCCTGCAAGGGGAAGTCGCACTCGATGACGGCAAAGTGCTGCAACTGCGTCAGCTTCTGGAACTGCTCAAGGCCAGCCCCGGACGCTTCCTCAAGCTCGACGAGCGTGACTGGCTGGCGCTTGACAAGCGCTTGCGCAAACACCTGGAGGAACTGGCGTATCTGGCTGATCGGGTCACGGACCAGGGCCTTCGCCTCAGCCCGTTGACTACCCCGTTGCTGGCCGGGCTGGCCGCCGAGGTGAGTGAGTTCAAGGCCGATAAAAGCTGGCAGGCGCACCTCGATAAACTGCAGTCGATGCGCGACCACCAGCCTCAGCTCCCTCGTACCCTGCAGGCCGACCTGCGCGCCTATCAGCATGAGGGTTTCACCTGGTTGGCACGTCTGGCTCAATGGGGCGTCGGTGCCTGCCTGGCTGACGACATGGGCCTGGGCAAGACGGTACAGCTCCTGGCCGTTCTGCTGCAGCGGGCCGCCGGTGGCCCGCAACTGGTCGTGGCACCGACGTCGGTAACCCTCAACTGGCAGGCTGAGAGCCGGCGTTTCGCACCACAACTGAAACTGCATCTCTATCAGCAAGCGCGCAATCTGGCAGATCTCGGCCCCGGCGACTTGGTGATCACCAGCTACGGGCTACTGCAGCAGGACAGCGCAGGCTTCGCCGCCTGCCACTGGCACAGTGTCGTGCTGGACGAGGCCCAGGCCATCAAGAATGCCCAGACCAAACGCTCTCAAGCAGTAATGGCCTTGCAGGCCGATTTCCGCGTGGTCGCCACTGGCACCCCGCTGGAAAACCACTTGGGCGAGTTGTGGAACCTGTTCCGATTCATCAACCCAGGGCTGCTCGGCAGCCAGGAACACTTCAACAGCCGCTTCGCCACCCCCATCGAGCAGGGCGATGCAGCAGCCCGTCGGGCCCTGAAGGCCCTCATCCAGCCCTTTATCCTGCGCCGCCTGAAGAGCCAGGTGCTCGACGAATTACCCGCACGCACGGAGATTACCTACAAAGTACCGCTGTCCGATGAAGAGGCTCACCTCTATGAGGCCCTTCGCCAGCAAGCGGTGAGCAATGTCTCTGATCTGGCGCCCGGGGCAGGCAGATCATTCCAGATCCTGACGGAGATCACCCGCCTGCGACGGTTCTGCTGCCACCCGGCCCTGGTGACTCCCGGCTCGACCCTGCCTGGCAGCAAGTTCCAGGCGGTCACCGCGATCGTCGAAGAGCTTTTGGACAATGGCCACAAGGCTTTGATCTTCAGCCAGTACGTCGATCACCTGAGTATCGTCCGTACCTGGTTCGATGAAAAAGGCATCGCCTACCAGTACCTGGATGGCAGCGTGCCCGCCAAGGAACGGGAAAGCCGAGTCAATGCCTTCCAGGCTGGCGCGGGTGAAGTCTTCCTCATCAGCCTGAAAGCTGGCGGCAGCGGCCTAAACCTTACCGCCGCCGACTATGTGATCCACCTCGACCCCTGGTGGAACCCGGCGGTGGAGGATCAAGCCAGTGACCGTGCCTATCGCATCGGCCAGCAGCGTCCGGTGACGATTTACCGGCTGGTTGCCGAGAACACCATCGAGGAGCAGATCGTCGCCCTGCATGCTCGCAAACGAGACCTGGCCGACAGCCTGTTGGAGGGCGGTGAAGTGAGTGCCAAGCTGGATGCTGATGCACTGCTGGCGCTACTTGCGGGTTCGTTACAATGATCGGGTGGGCGGGACTGCTGAGGCGCTCCGAAAAGCGCCGTCGGCAGTACAGGAATCATCGTGGGAGCGGGCTTGTTCTGGTCAAGTTTTTCCGGACACCGATTACGGTGATCAAGCCGCCTGCTGCTCCATGGCCATTGGCGACAGGTAGTTGTTGTAGCTGTGGAGCCTGATTCGGTTGTAGCGCATGAAGAAGCTAGTCATGTCCTGCCTGGCTTCTTCAATGGTCGTGTAGCCCTTGGAGGGCACCCACTCCGACTGCAGTTGGCTCAAAATTACGCTCGAGCAGGTTCTTGGCCACAAAAGCTTCGACACCTTTGGAGCGATACTGATGGCGACGGCGTTGTCTGCTGGCCAGATTTGCCTCCGCCATGAGTTTTCCAGCCAGATACCGTCCCACCTTGATCTGCTGGGCCTTCAAGTGCTGAGAGATCATCCGCGCGCCTGCACTTTCCCGGCTTTCGATATGCAGCTGCACGACTTTTGCCCTGAGCGCGTCACGCTTGGCACTCGGCGCTGAACGTCGTTTAAGCCAGTCATAAAACGCGCTGCGGGACACGCCCAGTGCACTGCAAAGCAGGCTGGTCGGATACGAGTTCGACTCTCTCAGCTCTTCGATCAGGAAAAACGATCGGGATCCGACATCAAGAGAGCCGTAGCCTTTTTTAATATTTCGGCCTCGGTCTCCAGGCGTTTGACTTTGGCTCGCAGCTGTTGAAGCTCTCGCTGTTCGTCGCTGATTGCCTTGGTACCTGCCACTGGCTGCCCTTTCTGACGCTCTTTGCGAACCTGATCAACCCAGCGGCGTAGAGCCGTGGGGCCGACGTCCAATAACGCACAGACGTCGGGAACCGAGCTGTTGTCATCAAGAACCATGCTTGCGGCACGTTGCTTGAAGTCACGGGTATAGGTCTTTCGCTCTTGCATGGAACCTCCTGATTGGGCGAATCATATCGCCCTTAAGAGGTGTCCGGGGTCATTAGGCCAGTTCAGATGCGCACCTTGTGCAAGCCCTGCAAGTTTCACGGTATCTGGGGTTGTGGCATGAGGAATTCGAAAGGAACGCCTGGCAATACCACGTCGCCATGATGGAGGGGCACAATGTCCCGGAGGACCACAAGCGGAAGTACTGCGAAGAGCTGCTCGCAGACCAGAAGTTAGGACAAAACCGTTTTGTCCTAAATCACGGGTTCTATGTAGGCTTAAATGCGGAGCACCCTCGTAAATACTTCGCCTTACAGGTGGCGCTATATAACCTCTTGGCCAATTTTCACGCTCGACGCATCAAAGCGGCTACCGCGTGGCTGGAACGTAGAGGGCTGCTTGATCCCGCGCCTCGCAGACTACTCCGCCCGCACTCACCTGAGTGGTTTGCTTCGCTGCGCGAATGGGACCCAAAACAGGCTGCCATGACAGCAGCGGCTACTACAGTGGCGGGGACCTTTAATGTGTGCAGCATTTGCGCAGATGATCCAGCTCGCGACTATGCCTTAGTGAGGCCTCCCGCAGCTGGGCCAGGAACAATTCGGCTCTGCGACGATTGTTTTGGCATCCAATCTATCGACAACTCATTGGAGCCGTTCTAACGGAACATCTGAATCGTCCCAGGTTTCGTGGACACTCAATGACTCAAATCGAGCCTAGGTAAACATCCGCTTCTGGCCGGTAACTGTCGCTAATGGCCGCTATGGGTCGAAAGCGGCCATCCAAAATTCACCATTTGCAGATCAATTTTTTTGGGGGGAGGGAGTATCTGACCTTCCCCATAGAGGTAAACGGCTCTGAGCAACCCTCAGCCACGGATTTCGATGTACTAAGCAGCCCGCGAAATCTAATCAACATCTCGAAAGACATAAAAAAATCCAGTCACCGCTAAGTGACTGGATTCTTTGGAGTATTTTGGTCGGGACGGAGTGATTCGAACACTCGACCCCTTGCACCCCATGCAAGTGCGCTACCGGGCTGCGCTACGCCCCGACATCATTCTCGATACCGCTGAGAACGTTGAAGAATTTAACCTAACCTTTTGAATAATGGAAGCTTTTTTTCAAAAATTTCCACTCGTCGCCAACCAGGTCACTTCTTCAGCACCACCAACACATCCTCCAACTCCGCAATCATCTGCCGAATCAGCTGCTTGTACTGGCTGGACTCATCCTTGACCTCATCACTGGAGAGCCTTAACCGCGCCCCGCCAATGGTAAAACCCTGGTCATACAGCAAAGCGCGGATCTGGCGGATCATCAGCACATCCTGGCGCTGATAATACCGCCGGTTGCCACGGCGCTTCACCGGGTTGAGCTGCGGAAATTCCTGCTCCCAGTAGCGCAGCACGTGCGGTTTTACCGCACAGAGCTCGCTGACTTCACCGATGGTGAAGTAGCGTTTGCCCGGGATGGGGGGCAGCTCGTCGTTATGGCTTGGTTCCAGCATAGGCCTCTACCCGGGCTTTCAGCTTCTGCCCTGGACGAAAGGTGACGACGCGGCGCGCGGTGATCGGGATCTCTTCCCCTGTTTTAGGGTTGCGGCCCGGCCGCTGGCGTTTGTCGCGAAGGTCGAAGTTGCCGAAACCGGACAACTTGACCTGCTCGTTGTCTTCAAGCGCGTGCCGAATTTCTTCGAAAAACAGCTCGACCAGCTCCTTGGCCTCACGCTTGTTAAGCCCCAGCTCCTCGTACAGCCTTTCGGCCATCTCAGCTTTCGTCAGAGCACCCATGCCGTTATTTCCTTAACGTGGTGTTCAACCTTTGTTCAAGCGAGGTGAGGATGGTTTGCAGGGTTTCATTCACCTCATCGTCGTTAAGAGTGCGCGATGGATGTTGCCAGGTCAAGCCGACGGCCAGGCTTTTTCTATCAGGATCAATGCCTTTACCCTGGTAGACGTCAAACAGCCTGAGGTCTGTGAGCCATTCGCCTGCATTGTCACGAATTACTTCAAGCACCGAGCTAGAAGCTACATCACGACCTGCGATCAAGGCCAGGTCACGGCGGGTTTCCGGGAACTTGGACAGCTCGCTGAACTTCGGCAGGCGGCCTTCGACTACATCACCGAGCACCAGCTCGAAGACGAACACCGGGCGGTCGAGGCCGAGGGTCTTGGCCAGCTCCGGGTGGATGGCGCCGAGGTAGCCGACTTCCTTGCCGTCGCGCTCGATGCGGGCGGTCTGGCCGGGGTGCAGGGCCGGGTGCTTACCGGCGACGAAGGTGAAGTCGCTCAGGGCGCCCGAGTAGCCCAGCAGGGCTTCCACGTCGGCTTTGACGTCGAAGAAGTCGATGCCGTCGCGGCCGTTGGCCCAGCCTTCTGGCAGGCGGCTGCCGGTGACGACGCCGGCGATCATCGGCTGCTGCTTGAGATCACCCAGCTGGCCGACGAAGCGCAGGCCGCTTTCGAACAGGCGCACGCGGTCTTGCTGGCGGTTGAGGTTGTGCTGCATCGCCTTGACCAGGCCCGGCCACAGCGAGGCGCGCATGGCGGCCATGTCGCTGGAGATGGGGTTGGCCAGCAGCAGCGGCTCGACGCCTGGGGTGAACAGCTCGAACAGTTTCGGGTCGATGAAGCTGTAGGTAATGGCTTCCTGGTAGCCGCGGGCGACCAGCAGGCGGCGCAGGTTCGGCAGCTCGCCACGGGTTTCCGGGCGGGCTTGCGGGGCCAGGCGGGCCTGCGGGTAGCGCACCGGCAGGTTGTTGTAGCCGTACAGGCGGGCCAGCTCTTCGATCAGGTCGACTTCCAGGCTGACGTCGAAGCGGTGGCTTGGGACGGTGACCGTCCACTCCCCTGCCCCGCTTGCGCTGGTTTTCAGCTCCAGGGCGTTGAGCAGCTGCTCGACCTGGGCGGCGTCCATCTCCATGCCGAGCATCTGGGTGATACGTTCGGCGCGCAGGGTGATCGGCGCGATGTTCGGCAGGTGCTGCTCGCTCACGGTCTCGACTACGGGGCCTGCTTCGCCGCCGACGATCTCGAGGATCAGGGCGGTGGCGCGCTCCATGGCTTCACGGGCCAGTTGCGAGTCCACGCCGCGCTCGTAGCGGTGCGAGGCGTCGGTGTGCAGGCCGTAGGAACGGGCCTTGCCGGCGACGGAGATCGGCTCGAAGAAGGCGCTCTCGAGGAACAGGTCGCGGGTCTTCTCGGTGTTGACGCCGCTGTGCTCGCCACCCATCACGCCGGCAATGGCCAGGGCGCGGGTGTGGTCGGCGATCACCAGGGTGTCGGCGCGCAGGGCGACTTCCTGGCCATCCAGCAGGACCAGCTTCTCGCCCTCCTCGGCCATGCGTACGCGGATGCCGCCGTTGATTTCGGCGAGGTCGAAGGCGTGCATCGGCTGGCCGAGTTCGAGCATCACGTAGTTGGTGATGTCGACGGCGGCGTCGATGCTGCGCACGTCGCTGCGGCGCAGGCGCTCGACCATCCACAGCGGGGTCGGCTTGCTCAGGTCGACGTTGCGGATCACGCGGCCCAGGTAGCGCGGGCAGGCGGCCGGGGCGCTGACTTCGACCGGGCGCACTTCGTCGTGGGCAGCCGGTACGGCCGGCACCACCGGGCGGGTGACCGGCACGTCGTACAGGGCGCTGACGTCACGGGCCAGGCCGGCCAGGGACAGGCAGTCGCCGCGGTTCGGGGTCAGGCCGATCTCGATGCTGGCGTCGTCGAGGTTCAGGTACTTGCGAATGTCTTCGCCAACCGGGGCGTCAGCCGCCAGTTCCAGCAGGCCGTCGTTCTCTTCGCTGATCTGCAGCTCGGAAGCCGAGCAGAGCATGCCGAACGACTCGACGCCGCGCAGCTTGGCCTTCTTGATCTTGAAGTCGCCCGGCAGTTCGGCGCCGATCATGGCGAACGGGATCTTGATGCCTGGGCGGGCATTCGGGGCGCCGCAGACCACCTGGAAGGTTTCCGCGCCGTTGCTCACCTGGCACACGCGCAGCTTGTCGGCGTCCGGGTGTTGTTCGGTGGTGAGGATCTCGCCCACCACGATGCCGCTGAACTGGCCGGCAGCGGGGGTCACGCTGTCGACTTCGAGGCCGGCCATGGACAGGCGGGCAACCAGTTCGTCACGGGAGACTTGCGGGTTTACCCAACCGCGCAGCCACTGTTCACTGAATTTCATGCTGTTCTCCTGAAAGTTGCGTCGATTGGGCCTAGCGGAATTGAGCCAAGAACCGCAGGTCGTTGTCGAAGAACAGACGCAAATCGTTGACGCCATAACGCAGCATGGCCAGGCGCTCGGCGCCCATGCCGAAGGCGAAGCCCTGGAACTCTTCTGGGTCGATGCCGGACATGCGCAGCACGTTCGGGTGGACCATGCCGCAACCCATCACTTCCAGCCAGCCGGTCTGCTTGCACACGCGGCAGCCTTTGCCAGAGCACATCACGCACTGGATGTCGACTTCGGCGGAAGGCTCGGTGAAGGGGAAGAACGACGGGCGGAAGCGCACGGCCAGTTCTTTCTCGAAGAACACCCGCAGGAACTCTTCGATGGTGCCCTTGAGGTCGGCGAAGTTGATGCCACGGTCGATCAGCAAGCCTTCGACCTGGTGGAACATCGGCGAGTGGGTGATATCCGAGTCGCAACGGTACACACGGCCTGGGCAGACGATGCGGATCGGCGGTTGCGAGGATTCCATGGTGCGGACCTGTACCGGCGAGGTATGGGTGCGCAGCAGCATGTTGGCGTTGAAATAGAAGGTGTCGTGCATCGCCCGGGCCGGGTGGTGGCCGGGGATGTTGAGCGCTTCGAAGTTGTGGTAGTCGTCTTCGACCTCGGGGCCTTCGGCGATGCCGTAGCCGATGTGGGTGAAGAACTGCTCGATGCGCTCGAGAGTACGGGTGATCGGGTGCAGCCCGCCGGTGGTCTGGCCACGGCCTGGGAGCGTCACGTCGATGCATTCGGCGGCCAGGCGAGCGTTGAGCTCAGCCTCTTCAAAACCGGCCTTGCGTGCGTTGAGCACGTCGGTGACGCGTTCCTTGGCGTCGTTGATCAGCGCGCCAACCTTGGGGCGCTCTTCGGCTGGCAGGTTGCCCAGGGTCTTCATCACCTGGGTCAGCTCGCCTTTCTTGCCGAGGAATTGAACCCGGATCTGTTCCAGGGTAGTGATGTCTTCAGCGCGTTGCACGGCCTCGAGGGCTTGGGCGACCAGCGCGTCCAGGTTTTCCATGTACAGACTCCAGATACGAAAATAGGGGAAGAGCTTTTGAAGGCTCTTCCCCTATCCGATGACGTTTTACACCCGACGGCGCAGGCGCCGCCGGATGATTGTCGTGGGTACTTAAGCCAGTACGGCTTTAGCCTTCTCGACAATCGCAGCAAACGCCGCTTTTTCGTTCACTGCCAGATCGGCCAGAACCTTACGGTCGATTTCGATCGACGCCTTTTTCAGGCCAGCAATCAGACGGCTGTACGACAGACCGTTGGTGCGGGCACCGGCGTTGATACGAGCGATCCACAGTGCGCGGAACTGACGCTTCTTCTGACGACGGTCGCGGTAGGCGTATTGGCCTGCCTTGATAACCGCTTGCTTGGCTACACGGAATACGCGCGAACGTGCACCGTAGTAACCTTTAGCCAGTTTCAGAATTTTCTTGTGACGCTTACGAGCGATGACGCCACGCTTTACACGAGCCATGAGTAACTTCCTCTATCTTTGACCGAAATTAACGTACGCGCAGCATGCGCTCGACTTTTGCAACGTCAGACGGGTGCAGCAGGCTGGCACCGCGCAGTTGACGCTTACGCTTGGTCGACATTTTGGTCAGGATGTGGCTTTTGAAAGCGTGCTTGTGCTTGAAGCCGGAAGCAGTTTTCAGGAAACGCTTCGCAGCACCGCTCTTGGTTTTCATCTTTGGCATGTTGGAACTCCGCATTCGATAAAATTACACAATAATCATCAGGCCTGCCGTGCCCGGGAGATTACTTCTTCTTTTTGGGGGCGATGACCATCATAAGCTGGCGTCCTTCCATCTTCGGATGCTGCTCAACGGTGCCGTATTCGGCGAGGTCGGTTTCGACCCGCTTCAACAGCTCCATGCCCAGCTCCTGGTGGGCCATCTCACGGCCGCGGAATCTCAGAGAGATCTTGGCCTTGTCCCCATCACTAAGGAAACGTACCAGGTTGCGTAGTTTTACCTGGTAATCCCCTTCTTCCGTCCCTGGACGAAACTTGATTTCTTTGATCTGGATCTGCTTCTGGTTCTTCTTGGCTTCGTTGGCCTGCTTCTTCTTCTCGAAGAGGTGCTTGCCGTAGTCCATCACCTTGCAGACGGGCGGTTGCGCGTCTGCAGAGATTTCCACCAGATCCAGCTTCGCTTCATCAGCGATACGCAGCGCTTCATCAATCGAGACGATGCCAATCTGCTCGCCGTCAGCACCAATTAACCGAACCTCGCGTGCCGAGATATTCTCGTTGATCGGGGCTTTCGGTGCAGTTCGTTTATCGTTTCTCATTTCACGCTTAATAGTCATTACTCCGATTCTTGGCGACCACGCCGGGAAACCGCTTGCGACAGCAGCTCAGCGAACTGCGCGACGGGCATCGAGCCCAGGTCTGCGCCTTCGCGGGTGCGCACAGCGACGGTTTGCGTTTCGACTTCGCGATCCCCTATAACCAAAAGGTAAGGGACCCGCAGCAACGTATGCTCGCGGATTTTAAAGCCGATCTTCTCATTTCTCAAGTCCGACTTGGCACGGAATCCGCTACCGTTCAGGGCTTTTTCCACCTCGAGGGCGAAATCGGCCTGCTTGTCGGTGATGTTCATGATCACGGCTTGGGTCGGGGCGAGCCAGGCCGGGAACACGCCGGCGTAGTGCTCGATGAGCATGCCGATGAAGCGTTCGAACGAGCCGAGAATGGCGCGGTGCAGCATCACCGGGCGCACGCGGCTGTTGTCTTCGGCGATGTAGCTGGCGTCCAGGCGCTCCGGCAGGTTCGGGTCGTACTGCAGGGTGCCGCACTGCCAGTTACGGCCGAGGCAGTCGCGCAGGGTGAACTCGATCTTCGGACCGTAGAACGCGCCCTCGCCCGGCTGGTATTCCCACTCCAGGCCCGACTCGTTCAGGGCGTCGGCCAGCGCGCCTTCGGCGCGGTCCCACAGCTCTTCGGAACCCACGCGCTTGGCGGGGCGGGTCGAGAGCTTCATGGCGACGTCGGTGAAGCCGAAGTCCTTGTACACGTCCAGGGTCAGCTTGATGAAGTCGGCGGCTTCTTTCTTCACCTGGTCTTCGGTGCAGAAGATGTGCGCGTCGTCCTGCACGAAGCCACGCACGCGCATGATGCCGTGCAGGGCGCCGGACGGCTCGTTACGGTGGCAGGCACCGAACTCGGCCAGGCGCAGCGGCAGGTCGCGGTACGACTTCAGGCCCTGGTTGAACACCTGCACGTGGCACGGGCAGTTCATCGGTTTTACCGCGTAGTCGCGGTTTTCCGACGAAGTGGTGAACATGTTCTCGGCGTAGTTGGACCAGTGGCCGGAACGCTCCCAGAGGATGCGGTCGACGACCTGTGGGGTCTTGATCTCTTGATAGCCGTTTTCACGCTGAACCTGGCGCATGTACTGCTCAAGAACCTGGTACACGGTCCAGCCGTTGGCGTGCCAGAACACCATGCCCGGCGCTTCTTCCTGCAGGTGGAACAGGTCGAGTTGCTTGCCGATCTTGCGGTGGTCGCGTTTTTCGGCTTCTTCGATGCGCTGGATGTAGGCGGCCAGCTGCTTCTTGTCGGCCCAGGCGGTGCCGTACACGCGTTGCAGCTGCTCGTTCTTGGCATCGCCGCGCCAGTAGGCGCCGCTCAGCTTGGTCAGCTTGAACGCTTTGAGGAAGCGGGTGTTCGGCACGTGCGGGCCACGGCACATGTCGACGTATTCTTCGTGGTAGTACAAGCCCATGGCCTGTTCATCCGGCATGTCCTCGACCAGGCGCAGCTTGTAGTCTTCGCCACGGCTGGTGAACACGTCGATGACTTCGGCGCGCGGGGTCATCTTCTTGACCACGTCGTAGTCCGTGTCGATCAGCTGCTGCATGCGCTTTTCGATGGCGGCGAGGTCGTCCGGGGTGAAGGGACGCTCGTAGGCGATGTCGTAGTAGAAGCCTTCGTCGATCACCGGGCCGATCACCATCTTGGCGGTCGGGTACAGCTGCTTCACCGCGTGGCCGATCAGGTGGGCGCACGAGTGACGGATGATCTCCAGTCCCTCTTCATCTTTAGGGGTGATGATCTGCAGGGTGGCGTCGTGGTCGATCTTGTCGCAGGCATCGACAAGCTTGCCGTCGACCTTGCCGGCCAGGGTGGCCTTGGCCAGGCCAGCACCAATGGATGCGGCGACTTCGGCTACGGATACCGGCTGGTCGAACGTGCGTTGACTGCCATCGGGAAGAGTAATAACGGGCATGGCGCCTCCTCTCCTAGTGGTGACCCCTACCAAAGGTCACGTGGGTTGGGATGAGCCAGTACAAGATCCGCCCTGCCTTTCCCGGGGGAAAGCCTGCCTCACAGTGGCAGAGACCTTTCGGCCTGCCAGGGACGAACCAGAGTGACTGGAAGGTAAAAGATGCAGGCCGCAAGTGGCGAGCCGCAAGCCGAGCATGCTAGCACGCGGGTTGCACCGGGAAGCAGAAATATTTGGAAATTACGACCTTGGGGTGAACTTGTACGGAAAATTTTCTATCAGACTTTCTGAAGCAACCTACTCTTGATGAGACCTTAACCTAAGGAGTGTCTGGTTATGCGACTTCAGTCCCTTCTGGCCGCCTGCGCCGCAACTGCCCTGCTGCTGCCTCTGGCCGCCCATGCGGGTAATTTCCCTGCAGGCAAGGAAGCGGCCTACATGACCCAATGCCAGCAAGTGGCCACGGGCCAGGGCCTGGACGCGGCGAAGGCGAAGAAGCACTGCGAGTGCGGCGCCCAAACCATCAAAAAGAATTTCAACGACAAGGAGATCGAGGACCTCGACAGCCAGGACGGCGTGGATGCAAAGCTGATGCAGAAAGCCCAGATGGCCGTGCAGGCCGCCTGCAAGCCGAAATAGAGGGGCCGCGGGACGATTCGGCGCATCTTTTGCGCCAGATCAACATCCTGCGAAGGTAAAAGGCGCTAGATGCGCAGAAATGGACTATGATGTCGCCGGTGCACCTGTAGCCTCGGCAACATCGCACTTCGATAAAAATCATGTTTCTGGAGATTCACCTCATGTCCAATCGCCAAAACGGCACCGTCAAATGGTTCAATGATGAAAAAGGCTACGGCTTCATCACCCCAGCAGGCGGCGGCGACGACCTGTTCGTACACTTCAAGGCCATCGAATCCGACGGCTTCAAGAGCCTGAAAGAAGGCCAGGCTGTAACCTTCGTTGCCGAGAAAGGCCAGAAGGGCATGCAGGCTGCACAGGTTCGTCCGGAGTAATTCGGATCGCAACAAAAAAACCCGCCACTTGTGGCGGGTTTTTTTATGGGCGCGTTTCGGGCTTTGCAACACCGCCCCCTGTAGGAGCGGCTTCAGCCGCGATGCAGGCGACGCGGTGCAAATGGCACCAGCTCCGCTGGTGATCGCGGCTGAAGCCGCTCCTACAGGGCGTGCAGCATGCCTCGCGTCAGCCGCAGTTGACGCGGGTTACCACGCCCTTTTCGTCGACATTCAGGTTCAGCCGCTCGGAGCGGTATTCCAGGGTGATCACGTCATGCGGGGTGAGGACGCGCGCCATCTGCGAACCACTGGCCTTGCGCGCCTGGTCCAGCAGTTCCGGCGAGGCTTGCTTGCCGATAGCGAAGTCGGCGCCACTGGCCTCGCAGCGGCCGTCGTTGCCGGCCGGGGCGCTCGGGGCGCTGCTGCCGCCCGAGGAGCCGCCAGTGCTGCAACCTGCCAGGACGGTGGCCAGCAGCAGGGTCGCCAGGGAAGCGCGGGTACGGAACATGAATCCTCCTAGATCGATCTGGGTACTGCCTTATCCGACAGTACCGCGGAATGTTTGTTGCAAAACTGCACGATTCTGCCCGAACTCGCCACTTGACGCGAAGAGCAATCGTGACTGGATTTTGCACCAAACCGCAGGTTCGGCCAGATGCGCCGCTTATACCTAAGTCGCAGGCCGCTTGACGCAAAGGCATGATTAACTGCAAGAAGCGGAGCGCGACACGCCTCCCCTTCGAACGCCAGGACGCGGTATTCGACCTAACAGCCAGGCCACGACGAGAACCGCCCCATGAGCAGCCACAGCATCGATGCCGACATCAAGGTCAAGTGGGATGAAGGCCAGAGCGCCTACAGCCCGGGCACGCCCGAAGAGCTGGTCCTGATCGCCATCGACCTGCTGGTCCGCGACCTGGGCGGCGAGGCGGCGCGCAGCTTCATCGAGCAGGTGCTCGAACACCACGCGCCGCAAGGGGCTATTTCAATCGAGCCAGCCGCGCGCTGAGCAGGTCGAAGAAGCCCTGCGCATCGCCCTCCTTCACCCACATCACATTGGCCGGCTGCTTGAGCACGCCGTACCAGTCGGCGACGGTCTGGCCGAAGGTCGGGCCTTCACGGCTGTCGACCACCAGGTGCACCTGGCGGCCCGTGAACAGCTCGGGCTTGAGCAGGTAGGCGATAACGCTGGCGTCGTGCACCGGGCCACCTGGGATGCCGTAGGTGTCCATGTCGTACTTGATGTAGGCGTTGAGAATGTCCACCACCAGCTTGCTGGCATGGTTGTTCACTGCAGCCAGTTGCTTGAGGCGCGCCTCGCTGGTGAGCACCTTGTGGGTGACATCCAGCGGCAGGTAGGTCAGCTTGACGCCGCTGGCCAGCACCACTTCAGCGGCATGGGGGTCGGCGAACAGGTTGAACTCGGCGGCCGGAGTGATATTGCCGCCGTTGAAGTGGGCGCCGCCCATCACCACCACTTCCTTGATGCCGTTGACGATCTCGGGCTTCTGGATCAGGGCCAGGGCCAGGTTGGTCTGCGGGCCGAGCATGGCGATGGTGATGCTTTTGGGCTCGGCGGCGCCCAGGGTGTCGATCAGGTACTGCACGGCGTTGCCCTTGGCCAGGGGCTTCTTCGGCTCGTGGACCTGGACGCCGGTGAGGCCTTCCTCGCCGTGAACGTTGGCGGCGTAGATGGGCGTGCGCACCAGGGGGCGCCCTGCCCCGGCGTATACCGGGATCTCTTCGCGGCCACCCCATTCACGGGCCAGACGGGCGTTGCGCGAGGTTTTCTCCAGGCGCACGTTACCGGCGACGGTGGTGATGGCGCGGATCTTCAGCTCTTCGGGCGAGGCCATGGCCAGCAGCAGCGCCACCACGTCGTCGGCGCCGGGGTCGGTGTCGATGATCAGGTCGCGGGGGGCGGCCTGCAGGGCGGTGGCGGCTAGCGCGGACATGAGGACGGCTCCTTGGAGCAGGCGTTTGAGGGACATTCAGCACTCCTTGTTGCTAGGGTTTCAGGCAAACGGGGCACCTGTAGGAGCCAGCCTTGCTGGCGATGCAAGGCGCAGCCTTGCCCGGCGCCCTCAAGGGCCTCTTCGCCAGCAAGGCTGGCTCCTACGGTGACCGCGTACCCGTTCAGAAGGTGACGCCGGCCACCAGTGCGATATTGCTGTAGGGCCGGCACTCACCGGTACGAATCACGGCTCGGGCCTGACGGGTCAGCGCCTTGAAGTCGGCATGGTTCATCACTTCCCGCTGGCCGATCTCGCCACGGGCATGCATCTGCTCAACCTCGATCAGGCCCAGCGGCGCGGCCTGGAACATTTCCTCGGCCAGCACATGCCGCTCCACCTGCATCTCGCTCAACACCACGCGCAGCACGCTGGTGAAGTCCGGGATGCCAGGGGTCAGCGCCAGGTCGATGAGCTCGACGCCGGGCGGCACCGGCAAGCCGGCATCGCCAATCACCAGGATGTCGCCATGCCCCAGGCCGGCGATGGTCCGCGACAGGGCGATATTCAACAGCGGCGTCTTTTTCATGGCGCCAACTCCTTCAGGTAAGGGATCGACGGCTGCGCGCCGGCACGGGTCACCGACAATGCGGCGGCGCGCTGGCCAAAGACGATTGCCTCTTCCTCCGACAAGCCGCGCGCCAGGCCTGCGGCGAAGCCACCGACGAAAGTGTCGCCCGCCGCCGTGGTATCCACCGGCTGCACGCGGGGAGCCGGGAAGTGCCGACTGCCAACGGTATCGACCAGCAGCGCGCCGTCGGCACCCAGGGTGACGATCACCTTGCCGGCACCCAGCTGGCGCAGGCGCTCGGCGGCGCGGCGGGCGCTGCCCTGGTCGCTGACCGGCACGCCGGCCAGGGCCTCGGCCTCGCTCTCGTTGGGGATCAGGTAGTCGATATGGGCGAACCACTCCGACGGCAGCGGGCCACTGGCCGGCGCCGGGTTGAGGATCACCGTCTTGCCCAGCTCACGGCCACGGGCCAGGGTCCAGGCCACGGTGGCACTGGGCACTTCCAGCTGGCAGATGATCACTTCGGCCTTTTGCAGCAGGTTGTCGAAGCGGCGCACCGACTCCGGACCGAGCAGGCCGTTACCACCGGGGATGATGACGATGGCGTTCTGGCTGGCGGCGTCCACCACGATCAGCGCCACGCCGC
This sequence comes from Pseudomonas entomophila L48, assembly GCF_000026105.1. NCBI lineage: Bacteria > Pseudomonadati > Pseudomonadota > Gammaproteobacteria > Pseudomonadales > Pseudomonadaceae > Pseudomonas > Pseudomonas entomophila. The sequence goes on along the minus strand of NC_008027.1, from coordinate 2,043,367 downwards.
TGGACACGCCCTCGCACACACTCACACCCTGGCAATCGACGCCCTCGGTCTGCAAGGCCTGGCGCAGCTGCTGGCCGTAGGCGTCGTCACCGACATTGCCGACCATCGCCACGCTGGCGCCCAGCCGGGCGACGGCCACGGCCTGGTTGGCGCCCTTGCCGCCGGGGGCGGTGAAGAAACTTTCGCCGGCCAGGGTCTCGCCCCCCCGGGGCAGGCGCTGGGCGCGGGCCACCAGGTCCATGTTGAGGCTGCCGACCACTACCACCTTGGCATCCATGGGTATTCCTTAACGGTAATCGTTGAACAGGTCCGGGCGCGGCCCGGTGGATTCGCGCAGGACGATGCGCGGGGCGACGATGCGCTGTTCCGCGCCCTCGTGCTGGCGCGCGCCGATGCGCGACAGCAACAGGCCCGCGGCGCTTTCGCCCAGCTCGCGGATCGACTGGCCGACCGTGGTCAGCGCCGGGTACACGTAGCGGCTGAGCTCGATGTCGTCGAAGCCGATCACCGACAGTTCGCCCGGCACGTCGATGTTGCGCTCGGCGGCTGCGCGCAGCACGCCGAAGCCGATCATGTCGTTGGCGGCAAAGATCGCCGTGGGCCGCTCGCCATCGAGCAACCGCGCCGCCGCGGCATGGCCGCCGGGGCTGGTGAAGTCGCTGTGCAGCACATGCCCCTTGGCCACCGCCACCCCGGCCTCGGCCATGGCGCGACGGAAACCGGCCAGGCGCAGCTGGCTCACGCCGGTGTCGGCGGGGCCGGCGATGGTGGCGATCTCGCGGTGGCCTAGCTCCAGCAGGTGGCGGGTGGCCAGGTAGGCGCCGTGCTCGTGGTCGATGCGCACCAGGTCGGCGGCGACACCATCCAGGGCGCGGTCGACGATGACCATGGGCGTGCGCACGCCGCCGAGGCTGTCGAGCAGGTCCTGATCCTCACCCACCGAGGCGACGATCAACCCGTCGATGCGTTTTTCCAGCAGCACGCGCAGGTAGCTGCGCTGCTTTTGCGGGTTGTCATCGGAGTTGCACAGGATCACGCAGTAGCCGTTGCGCTCGCAGGCGTCCTCGATACCCCGGGCCAGTTCGGCGAAGTACGGGTTGACGCTGTTGGGCACCAGCAGGCCGATGGTGGCGGTGCTGCGGGCCTTGAGCGAGCGGGCCACGGCGCTGGGCACGTAGTCGAGCTCGGCGATCGCCGCCTCGACCTTGAGCCGCACGTGCTCGCTGACCGGGCGGGTCTTGTTCAGTACATGGGACACGGTGGTGTAGGAGATACCCGCCAGTGCCGCGACGTCTTTGATGGTTGCCATGGTTTCAGTTCCGCCGGTTCGCGCGCCGGCTACGGTAAGTGTCGAGCACCACGGCGATGACGATGACCGCCCCGGTGATGATGCGTTTGGTGGGCTCCGAAGCGCCGATCTGGGCCAGGCCTGCGGCCAGCACCGAGATGATCAGCACACCGAAGAAGGTGCTGATGACCGAGCCGCGCCCGCCCATCAGGCTGGTGCCACCGATCACCACGGCGGCGATCACCTGCAGCTCGAGGCCGGCGCCGGCATTCGGGTCGGCGGCCTCCAGGCGCGAAATCTGGAACAGCGCGGCAAGGCCGGCGAGCACGCCCATCAGGGTGAACACCAGGATCTTGTAGGGGCGCGGGTCGATACCGGCCAGGCGCACGGCCTCTTCGTTGGTGCCGATGCCGATCAGGTAGCGGCCGAACACGGTGCGGGTCAGCACCAGCTGGGCCAGCACGATCACCAGCAAGGCGATGATGAAGGCCGGCGAGATACCAAAGGCGATGGGGTTGGAGAACCAGGCGAAGGCATCGCCGATGTAGGCGGTGCGCGAATCTGTGAACTGGTAGGCAAGGCCTCGGGCCATCTCCAGCACGCCCAGCGAGACGATGAACGACGGGATACGCCAGGCCACGGTGATGCTGCCGGTGATACTGCCGGCCAGTGCCGCCACAGCCATACCGAGCAAGGCGGCGGGCAGCACGCTCCAACCCCAGCCGAGGATGGCCACGCTGACGGTCGAGGCGGCCAGGGCCAGCACCGAGCCCACCGACAGGTCGATGCCGCCGATGATCAGCACGAAGGTCATACCCACCGCCAGCACCATCAGGTCGGGGATCTGGTTGGCCAGGGTGCTGAAAGTGGCATAGGAGAGGAAGTGGCTGCTCAGCATCGAGAACAGCACGATCATCGCCAGCAAGGCGCCGGCCAGGCCCAGGTAGGTACCCAGGCCGTAGTAGTTGCCGCTGCGGCGGGCGGGCGCTGCGCCCGGGGTGTCGAGTGTGGTTTTCATGCGTCCATCCTGGGGGCTGCGTCGTGCAGCAGGGCATCACGTTTCTGGTAGCCGGCGAAGGCGGCGGCGAGGAGCTGGTCCTGGCTCCAGTGGTCGCGGTCGAAGGTGTCGATCAGGCGCCCGGCCGAGAGCACGGCGATGCGGTCGCAGATCAGCATCAGTTCGCGCAGGTCGCTGGACACCACGACAATGGCCTTGCCCTGACGGGCGAGCTCGGCGAGCAGGCCATAGATGTCGAACTTAGCGCCGACGTCAATGCCGCGGGTGGGCTCGTCGAACAGCAGCACCTGGCAGTCGCGCTCCAGCCAGCGGCCAATCACCACCTTTTGCTGGTTGCCGCCGGACAACTCGCCCACCGCCTGCGCCGGGCTGGCGCTGCGGATGCGCATGGCGCCGATCTGGCGCTCGGCCAGCTCGCGCTCGGCGTCGCGGTCGAGCACCCCGGCGCGGGACACGGCGCCGAGGTTGCCCAAGGCGATGTTGGCGCTGATCGACTGGGTCAGCAGCAGGCCTTCGCCCTTGCGGTCCTCGGTGATCAGGGCGATACCGGCCTTGACTGCGGCCTTGGGTGAGTCGATGGTCACGGGCACCGGCGGTTGGCCGAGGGCGACCTGGCCACTGTCGGCGCGGTCTGCGCCGTAGATCAGGCGCAGCAGCTCGGTGCGCCCGGCACCGATCAGGCCGGAGATACCGAAGATCTCCCCTGCCCTGACTTCGAACGACACCTCGCGCACCTTGTCGCTACGGCTGAGCTTGTCGACCGTTAGCAGCGGCGCGCCGATGGTGCGCTGGCCCAGGTCGATATGTTCGCCCAGCTCGCGGCCGACCATCAGGTTGACCAGTTGCTCGCTGTTGTAGCGCTGGATCGGCTCGGCGCACACCAGCTTGCCGTCGCGCAGCACGGCGATGCGCTGGGCCACACGCTGCAGCTCCTCGAGGCGGTGGGAGATATAGACGATGGCCACGCCGCGCTGGCGCAGGCGCGCGATCTGGGTGAACAGCAGCTCCACCTCACGGGCGGTGAGCATGGCCGTGGGTTCGTCGAAGATCAGCACATGGCAGTCGCCGATCAGGTTGCGGGCGATCTCGACCATTTGCTGGTGGCCGATGCCCAGCTCACCGACGGGCGTGTCCGGGTCGATGGCGTCCAGGCCGACCTGGGCCATGGCCGCCGTTGCCAGCTGGCGCAGGCGCTTCTGGTTGACCCAGCCGAGGCGGCTGGGCAGGTTGTCGAGGAACAGGTTCTCGGCCACGGTCAGGGTGGGCAGCAAGTTCAGTTCCTGCATCACCATGCGCACACCCAGGCGCTCCGCTTCGGCGCGGCTGCCGGGGCTGTAAGGCTGCCCGCGATAGGTCATCTGCCCGGCGGTGGGGATCTCCAGGCCGCTGATCAGCTTGGACAGGGTCGACTTGCCCGCGCCGTTCTCGCCGGTCAGGGCCAGCACCTCGCCGCCGCGCAGCTCGAGGGTGACGTCGCCAAGCACGGGCTGGGCGTAGGTCTTGCCCAGGCCGCTGACGGCTAGCACGGTTTCATTGGCCGGTACTGACATGGCCACTTCTCCTAGATAGACATGCCACCCCTGCAGGAGCGGCTTCAGCCGCGATCACCCGCGAAGCGGGTGCCTGACACCGCATTGCCTGCATCGCGGCTGAAGCCGCTCCTACAGTCACTGGGTGATCAGCTCGACTGGGGTCTGGATGACGTTGTCGGCATCCACGCCGGGCTTCTCGCCCTTGAGCATCTTCAGCGCCGCCTGGATGCCGAACACCGCCTGCTGGCTGGCCGCCTGGTCGAGGGTGGCGAGTACACGACCGTCCTTGAGCATCGGTTTGATCGCATTGATGTTGTCGTAGCCGACCACCTGCACCTGGCCGGTCTTGCCGGCGGCGCGCACGGCCGAGACGGCGCCCAGGGCCATGCTGTCGTTACCGGCCAGCAGCGCCTTCAGTTCGGGGTATTCGTTGAGCATCGAGGCGGCCACGGCGTTGCCCTTGTCGATCTCCCAGTTGCCGGATTGCACCGAGACGATCTTCATCTGCGCGGCTTCCATGGCGTCCTTGAAGCCGGCGGTGCGCTGCTGGGCGTTGGTGGTGGTCGGTACGCCCTCGATGATGCCGACCTGGTCACCGGCCTTGAGCTTCTGCTGGGCCAGGTAGTCGCCGACCAGGCGCGCGCCCTTGCGGTTGTCCGGCCCCACGAACGGCACGCTGATGCCCTTGCTCTTGAGTACGTCGGGGTCGAGGCGGTTGTCGATGTTGACCACGGTAATGCCGGCGTCCATGGCTTTCTTGATGACGGGCACCAGCGCCTTGGAGTCGGCCGGCGCGATGACCAGGGCCTTGGCACCGGTGGCGATCATCTGCTCGACGATGCGGATCTGGTTACCGGTGTCGGTCTCGTCCTTGATGCCGTTGGCCACCAAGGTGAAGTCGTTCGGGTGGTCTTTCTGGTAGGCCTTGGCGCCGTCCTCCATGGTGCGGAAGAACTCGTTGGCGAGGGATTTCATCACCAGGGCGACCTTGGGGGCGTCCTCGGCGTGGGCGGCGGACATGGAGAAAATCAGCGAAGACAGTACGGCGAGGGCCAACGGACGGCCGGAGAACGGCAGTTTCATGGAATTGACTCCGAATCTTGTGGTTTTTATCGGATCGCAAACGTTTGCGGTGAGCAACTATGGAAACAGGCGCCGCTTTTGTCAAATCCCTGCGCAGGCCGCCCCAGGCTACGCCGGTCGGATTATCCGCAATTTATCCGAAAAACCGAACACCTTTTCCTGCAAATGTTCGGAAAGCCGAACGAACGCCATCTTGATGACTTCTTGGTCAGCTCCTGATATCCCCAGTCTCTTCAGGGATTGGAGATGAAATACGACGAACGGTAGTTGCTGGTACGAAATCTGCCTTAAAGGACGTGCGACATAACGCACATCTCATCCAGGAAGAGAGAAGCAGAAATGATGAAATCCGCATTCCAGACCTTCGTACCGGGCGCCCTGGCCCTGCTGCTGGTTCTGCCGACTTCGGTTTCCGCCAAGGAAGCCGCGCAACAACAGAAGCTCGCCAACGTGGTGATCCTGGCCACCGGCGGCACCATCGCCGGCGCGGGTGCCAGCGCCGCCAACAGCGCCACCTACCAGGCCGCCAAGCTGGGCATCGACAAGCTGATCGCCGGCGTGCCGGAGCTGCAAGACCTGGCCAACGTGCGCGGCGAGCAGGTGATGCAGATCGCCTCCGAGAGCATTGGCAACGAAGACCTGCTGAAACTAGGCAAACGCGTCGCCGAACTGGCCGACAGCAAGGATGTCGACGGCATCGTCATCACCCACGGCACCGACACCCTGGAAGAGACCGCCTACTTCCTCAACCTGGTAGAGAAGACCGACAAGCCGATCATCGTGGTCGGCTCCATGCGCCCCGGCACCGCCATGTCCGCCGACGGCATGCTCAACCTGTACAACGCCGTGGCCGTGGCCAGCAGCAAGGATGCCCGCGGCAAGGGCGTACTGGTCACGATGAACGACGAGATCCAGTCGGGTCGCGACGTGAGCAAGGCGGTCAACATCAAGACCGAAGCCTTCAAGAGCCAGTGGGGCCCGCTGGGCATGGTAGTGGAAGGCAAGTCGTACTTCTTCCGCCTGCCGGCCAAGCGCCACACCCTGAACTCCGAGTTCGACATCAAGACCATCAGCAGCCTGCCGGCCGTGGATATCGCCTACGGCTATGGCAATGTGACCGACACCGCCTACAAGGCCCTGGCCCAGGGTGGCGCCAAGGCGATCATCCATGCCGGTACCGGCAATGGTTCGGTGTCGTCGCGTGTGGTGCCGGCCCTGCAGGAACTGCGCAAGGACGGTGTGCAGATCATTCGCTCATCCCACGTCAACCAGGGTGGTTTCGTACTGCGTAACGCCGAACAGCCTGACGACAAGAACGACTGGGTCGTGGCCCATGACCTGAACCCTCAGAAGGCGCGGATCCTGGCGATGGTGGCAATGACCAAGACCCAGGACAGCAAGGAGCTGCAGCGGATCTTCTGGGAATATTGATCGGCGCTTGAGTTAACCCGGAGCGTTGTTTGTTCCGGCCGGTTCGCCGGCAAGCCGGCTCCTACAGGAAGATTGCATGTACCCGTAGGAGCCGGCTTGCCGGCGAACACGCCTCGCAGGGAACCAATCCCTCTACCACGGTCTTATAGGGCTTTCGCCCTACCTGCTGTTGCGAAATGGCCTACAGCCAAATACTGTATGCACATACAGCAAAACAAGGAACAGACCCGTGGCCACCCCCTCCTCCGCCTCGCCAAGCAGCTATGAGCAACTGGGCCAGCGCATCCAGAAGATCATCAATAGCCCGACCGCCCAGCGCAGCCGCGCCGCGCTGATCTTCCGCCTGGAGCACGAGTCGCCCGACGACTGGGAAACCTTGCTCGAGGAAATCGCCGAGAACGACAACGTCACCCTCGCCCACCGTGACGATGGCGGTGTGCAGATTTTCTGGACCGTGCCGAAGGAAGACTGACCGCGCATGAGAGTTTCGCTTTTCACTGCCTGCCTGCTGTTGATCACCCCTTTCGCCCATGCCGACGCCCCGCGCACTTTCCAGGAGGCCAAGAAGGTCGCCTGGAAGCTTTACGCGCCGCAATCCACCGAGTTCTACTGCGGCTGCAAGTACAAGGGCAACAAGGTCGACCTGGCCTCCTGCGGCTACGAGCCGCGCAAGAACCTGAACCGCGCCTCGCGCATCGAGTGGGAACACATCGTCCCGGCCTGGCAGATCGGCCACCAGCGCCAGTGCTGGCAGGACGGCGGGCGCAAGAACTGCTCGCGCAACGACAAGGTCTACCAGCGCGCCGAGGCCGACCTGCACAACCTGGTACCGAGCATCGGCGAGGTCAACGGCGATCGCAGCAACTTCAGCTTCGGCTGGCTGCCCGAGCAGCATGGCCAGTACGGCAGTTGCCTGACCCAGGTCGACTTCAAGGCCAAGAAGGTGATGCCGCGCCCATCGATCCGCGGGATGATCGCGCGCACCTACTTCTATATGAGCAAGCAGTACGACCTGCGCCTGTCCAGGCAGGACCGGCAACTGTTCGAAGCCTGGAACAAGACCTACCCACCGCAAGCCTGGGAGCTGCAGCGCAACCAGCAGGTGGCGTGCGTGATGGGCCGTGGCAACGAGTTCGTCGGGCCGGTCAACCTCAAGGCCTGTGGCTGAGCACAGTCACTGTAGCGTCTGCAGGTAGGCGCTGGCCTGCTGGTAGCGGGTCAGCCGCGCCCAATCGGCCGGGCCTGGGCGGGCAATGCGCGAGAGATCGCTGTTGTCGGCCAGGTCCGCCAGCTTGACCTGGCGCGCCAGCGGGTCGACACCCAGGCGGATGACGAACGCCTCGTAGCTTTCGCCTTCGCGGCGGCTCAAGGCCAGCAGCGCGGCGAGGATCTTCAACGGGAAACCTTCACGGGCGAGATCGGACAGCGTGAGCGGGGTGTCTTCCAGCACGTCGTGCAGCACTGCGACGATGCGCTGCTCCGGGGTGATCACCCGTTCCATCACCCGCAATGGGTGGAGGATGTAAGCCGCACCGCCTTTGTCGAACTGCCCTTCATGCGCCTTGATGGCCATCGCAATGGCCCGTTGCAGCGTCGCCATGAAGTGGTCCCCCTCTCAACCCCCGCCCTTGACAGCATAGTCGCGTCCTGACGACTGCGACAGTTACGCCAGCTCTCCCCTGCGGTGCGTGTTCGGCACAGAAAAAGGTTCACAAACCAACAGGCCTGGGCAATAAAAGCGATATTTTTTCTGTAACGAAAATGTAATATTCGCATTCGCATACCTATAACAAGCTTGGAGCTTCAAATGCTTGCCTTCTTCCGACCTGCCCCACACCGGGCGCCGCTGCCCGACGAGCGTGTAGACAGCACGTATCGTCGCCTGCGCTGGCAGATCTTCGCCGGGATTTTCTTCGGCTATGCCGGCTACTACCTGCTGCGCAAGAACTTCTCCCTGGCCATGCCCTACCTCATCGAGGAAGAGGGCTACACCCGTGGCCAGCTGGGCCTGGCCATCTCGGCCATCGCCATTGCCTACGGCCTGTCCAAGTTCCTCATGGGCCTGGTCTCGGACCGTTCCAACCCGCGCTACTTCCTGCCCTTCGGCCTGCTGATCTCGGCCGGGGTGATGTTCATTTTCGGTTTCGCGCATTGGGCTACCTCCAGCGTAGCGATCATGTTCACGCTGCTGTTCATCAATGGCTGGGCCCAGGGCATGGGCTGGCCGCCGAGCGGGCGGACCATGGTGCACTGGTGGTCGCAGAAAGAGCGCGGCAGCGTGGTGTCGGTGTGGAACGTCGCGCACAACGTCGGCGGCGGCCTGATCGGCCCGCTGTTCCTGCTGGGCCTGGGCTGGACCAACGACTGGCACGCGGCCTTCTACGTGCCTGCCGCCGTGGCGGTGCTGGTGGCGGTGTTCGCCTTCGCCACCATGCGTGACACCCCGCAGTCGGTGGGTTTGCCGCCGGTCGAGCAATACAAGAACGACTACCCCGAAGGCTACGACGAGAGCCACGAGCAGGAGTTCAGCGCCAAGCAGATCTTCGTCGAGTACGTGCTGCGCAACAAACTGCTGTGGTACATCGCCCTGGCTAACGTGTTCGTCTACCTGCTGCGCTATGGCGTGCTGGACTGGGCGCCGACCTACCTGAAGGAAGCCAAGCACTTCAGCGTCGACACCACCTCGTGGGCGTACTTCTTCTACGAGTGGGCCGGCATCCCCGGCACCCTGCTGTGCGGCTGGATGTCCGACAAGATCTTCCGTGGCAACCGTGGCCTGACCGGCATCGTGTTCATGGCGCTGGTGACCGTCGCCACCCTGGTGTACTGGCTCAACCCGCCGGGCAACCCGACGGTCGACATGATCGCCCTGTTCTCCATCGGCTTCCTGATCTACGGGCCGGTCATGCTGATTGGCCTGCAGGCGCTGGAACTGGCACCGAAGAAGGCTGCCGGCACCGCAGCAGGCTTCACCGGCCTGTTCGGCTACCTGGGTGGCTCGGTCGCAGCCAGTGCGGCGATGGGCTACACCGTCGACCACTTCGGTTGGGATGGTGGCTTCGTGCTGCTGGTGAGTGCGTGCGTGCTGGCCATCGCCTTCCTGTTGCCGACCTTGCGCCATACCAAGGTCGCCAGCAACGGGCGTGAAGCGCTGGCCTGACGCGTGAGGCAGGTGTAAATGACAAAGCCCGGGGTTTCGCCCCCGGGCTTTGTGTTTTCAGGCGGCCTGGAACAGCCGCGTGATCGCCGGCTGCTGGCGGTGTCGAGCCTGCCAGATGTCGTAGTCAACCTGGATCGTCAGCCACAGCCGCGCGGTGCTGATGCCGGCCATTTCCAGGCGCACGGCCAGGTCGGGGGAAACCGCCGCGCGGCCGTGCAAGACGCGGGACAGCGCCTCGCGCGAGAAGCCCAGGTGCGCGGCGAAGGCTTTTACCGTCAGGCCCAGTGCGGGCAAGACATCCTCTCGCAGGGTTTCGCCGGGATGTGGCGGGTTGTGCATGGCCATGAAGAGCCTCCTGATCAGTGATAGTCGAGATAGTCGACCAGTTCGACGTCGCCACCCACAAAACGGAAAACCAACCGACAGTTGCCTGACACGCTGATCGACCAGAAGCCCGAGAGCCCACCCTTTAGCGGATGCAACTGCCAACCCGGAACTGCCAGATCATCGGCGACCATGGCGCTGTCTAGAAACTGCAATTGCCGCCTCAGGCGTCGAGTATGGGCAACCTGGATGCCACGGGCATTGCCCGTTTCGTGGAACAGCCGCAATCCTTTGTGACGAAAGCTGATGATCATGTGGAGCACACCGTATCCGTTCAGTGCGGATGGACGAGTGTGACCCTATGCGTCACAGATCGCAAAGTACCATATGTGACCCCATGCGTCACAACATTCACTCACAAAAATTGCCGTCGCTCGTTCCGGAACTGCCTGACAGTTTCATCGAGCATGGACACCCAGTCATCAATTAGGAAGGCGAGACGCAGCACTGGTGGTGCATCGGCGAACCGGCCTGAGCGCTCAGGGCTGTTTTGGGCCGACCAACGACTTGCGCATGAACACCCGCGCGAAGCCATCCTCCACCGCCCGCCGGGTCTCCTGGTAGCCCAGCTTGCCGTAGATCTCGATGTTTTCGAGCATCCGCTCGTGGGTGTAGAGCCGAATGGCCTCGCAGCCTGCGGCGAGTGCATGGGTTTCACTGAAATCCATCAGTAAACGGCCTAGACCCTGCCCCTTGCTCACGGCCAGTACGGCAACGTTCAGCAACAGCAATTCGCGACCCTCGCGCCGCAGCACGACCACGCCGACGATACGTGCGCCCTGAACGGCAACGAACACCTCGTCGTCACGCACTACCTGCGCATAGTCATCCAGCATCGGCGCCGGCTTGCGGCCGATCCTAGCAATGTAGGGGGCATAGGCTTCGGCGACCAACGCTGCAATCTCATCGGCCTCGGCGACCACGGCCGGGCGCAAGGTGATGGCGGCCCGCATGACGCTCAATCCCGTGCGATCACGCCATGCCCCGGCCACAGCACCGCCTGGGCGGCAACCACCTGCCCCTGGGTGGCGTCGAAGGTTACGCTGGGCGAGCCATACAGCTGGTAACCCATGGCCAGGCTCTCGGAAATACGCTTGCAGAAGCTGGCGTCGTCCTTGCCGGTGATCAGGCGGTAGACCGGCAGGCCGTTGGGTGGAGTGGAGGTCATGGAGTGATCCTTGTCGATACAAGCGCGGTCAGCGCAGGGTCGAGCATGATGTCATATCCACCGACTCAACCACACCTTGCCCGATCCCGTACCGGGCACTGCGCCCGGTTCAGGTTCAACGCCGTGTTAATGATCCCGATATGGCTGAACGCCTGCGGGAAATTCCCCAGCATGCGCTTGCCCACCGGGTCGTACTGCTCGGCGAGCAGCCCGACGTCGTTGCACAACCCCGTCAACCGCGCGTACAACGCCTGCGCCTCCTCCCGCCGCCCCAACAGCACGTACACGTCCGCCAGCCAGAACGAACACACCAGGAACGTCCCCTCCCCCGGCGTCAGGCCGTCGCTGCAACTGTCGCTGTCATAGCGCAGCAGCAACCCATTGCGCAGCAACCGCCCCTCGATCTGTTCGAGAGTGCGCAGGAAACGAGGGTCGTCGGCCGGCAGGAAGCCGGTCAGGGCGACCTGCAGCAGGCTGGCGTCGAGTTCGCTCGAACCGTAGGCCTGCACGAAGAACTGTCCCTGGGCATCCAGCCCACGGACGCAGACCTCACGTTGGATCTCATCGGCCACCTGGCGGTAATGGCTGCTGCGCTCGCGGCCTTCCTCGGTGGTGTCGGCCAGGCCCGCCGCACGGTCGAAGGCGACCCAAGCCATGACCTTGGAGTGAACGAAGTGCTGGCGACCACCGCGCACCTCCCAGAGGCCTTCGTCGGGCTCGCACCAGATGCGCTCGACACAAGGCAGGATCGCCCGGGCGATGGCGGCGCTGCGCGGGTGGCGTGGCAGGCCGCCCTTGATCGCCTGGGCCATGGCGTCGGCGAGCTCACCGTAGATGTCGAGCTGGCGTTGCTCGGAGGCGGCGTTGCCCACGCGCACTGGCTGCGAACGCTCGTAGCCCGCCAGCCAGGGCAAGGTGAACTCGGGCAGGTCACGCTCCCCCGCCAGGCCGTACATGATCTGCATCTGCTCGGGATTACCTGCCACCGAGCGCAGCAGCCATTCGCGCCAGGCCTGGGCCTCGTCGAAATAGCCCAGGTTCATGAACGCCAGCAAGGTCATGGTGGCGTCGCGCAGCCAGCAGTAGCGGTAGTCCCAGTTGCGCTCGCCACCGACGCGCTCGGGCAACGAGGTGGTGACGGCGGCGACCATGCCGCCAGTGGGGGCGTAGGTCATGGCCTTGAGGGTCAGCAGCGAGCGGCGGACCAACGCGCTGTGAGGGCCGACATCGGGGCAACGGGCGGCAAAGGCCTGCCATTGGTCGATGGTCTGCGCCAGGGCCTGGTCGGCATCGAAGCCAGGTTGCACGGGCAGGTGTGAGAGTTGGTGACAGAGGCTGAAGACTTGCCGCTCGCCGGCGCGGACACGAAAGCGCGCGACGCTGTGGTGGTCGCGACCGTGGGTTTCGGTGGTGCTGCGCAGGACCAGGCGGTCGGGGCCGGCAACGGCGCTGAGGGTCAGCGGGTCGAGCTTCTCCACCCAAGGCACGCTGCGCCCATAATCGAAGCGCAGCACCAGATCCATCTCGAAGGCAGTTTCGCCTGTGATGCCTTCGACGATGCGCAACACCGCATTGCTATCACCCAGCGGCATGCAGTCAAGCACGCGGGCACGGCCGCTGGCGGTGGTCCAGGTGGTTTCCAGGACCAGAGTGTCTTCGAGGTATCGACGCGTGGTCTGCTCGACAGGGTCGCTGGGGGCCAGGCGCCAGCGGCCGTTTTCTTCGTTGCCCAGCAGCGCGGCGAACACGGCAGGGTTGTCGAAACGAGGCAGGCAGAGCCAATCGAGGGCGCCGTCGCGGTTGATCAGGGCGGCGCTGCGGCAGTTGCCGATGAGGGCGTAGTCTTCGATCGGGGCAGGCATCGGGGCTCCTGGTGACGGGCACTTGGAGTGTTGGATACCTGGATCGGGTGGGCGTTCCGCTGAGCGAGCGTGTTGCGGTTGAAAGCGGTTCGCCGGCAAGCCGGCTCCTACAGGTAGCACATCGCTTTGTAGGAGCCGGCTTGCCGGCGAACAGGTACTTCAGCCCAACGTATGCCATTCGCGCTTGTCGCGCGCCAGCAGCTCGTTGCCAGCCTCAGGGCCATCCTCGCCTGCCGGATAACCATGCACCTCGCTGCCCTCGCCAGCCCAGGCATCCAGGAACGGCTGTACTGCACGCCAGCCGTTCTCGATGTTGTCTGCCCGCTGGAACAACGTCTGGTCGCCGGTGAGGCAGTCGTAGATCAGCGTTTCGTACCCAGTCGCCGGGGTCATCTTGAAGAAGTCCTTGTAGGCGAACCCCAACTCGACATTCTCCATCACCAGTTCCGGCCCCGGGCGCTTGGCCTGCAGGTCGAACCACATGCCCTCGTTGGGCTGGATCTGGATCTTCAGGTAGTTGGGCTTGGGCCGCTCCAGCTCGCTTTCGCGGAACTGGGCATAGGGCGCGGGCTTGAAGCAGATGGCGATCTCGGTGTCGCGCACGCTCATGCGCTTGCCGGTGCGCAGGTAGAACGGCACCCCGGCCCAGCGCCAGTTGTCGATCATCACCTTGAGCGCAACGTAGGTCTCGGTCTGGCTATCCTCGCCGACATTGGGCTCTTCGCGGTAACCCGGCAACTGCTTGCCGGCGGTGTACTGGCCACGCACGGAGTTCTTCAAGGCCATCTTCGCCGACCAGGGGCGAATGGCACCGATCACCTTGGCTTTCTCGCCGCGCACGGCATCAGCCCCGAACGCAGCCGGCGGCTCCATCGCCACCATGGCCAGCAACTGGAACAGGTGGTTGGGCACCATGTCGCGCAGGGCACCGGTGCTGTCGTAGAAGGCGCCGCGGGTTTCGACGCCGACGGTCTCGGCGGCGGTGATCTGCACGTGGTCGATGTAGTGGTTGTTCCAGAACGCCTCGAACAGGCCGTTGGAGAAACGGCTGACCAGGATGTTCTGTACCGTCTCCTTACCCAGGTAATGGTCGATGCGGTAGATCTGCCGCTCGCTCATCACCTTGAGCAGGCAAGCGTTGAGCGCCTCGGCACTGGCCAGGTCGGTGCCGAACGGTTTCTCCACCACCACCCGGCGAAAACCGCCGGCGGACTCGTCGAGCAGGCCGGCCGCGCCCAGGCGCTGGGCCACTTCGGGGAAGAAGCGTGGCGAGGTGGCCAGGTAGAAGATGGCGTTGCCGTGGCGGGTCGCGTCGATGCGCGCCGCCAAGGCCTTGTAAGTCTCGGGGTCGAGAAAATCACCGGTCTGATAGTCGATGCTCTTGGCCAGGCGCGCCCAGAGCGCGTCATCGAGGCAGCGCTCATCGCCTTCACGCCCCTTGTCGCGCTCCTGCATGAAGGCATGCAGGCGCTCGGCGAAGGCTTCGGCGGTGGCCGGGTTGTGGTCGACGCCGACGATGCGCAGGTTGCGATCGAGCAGGCCATCACGGGCCAGGTTGTACAGCGCCGGCATCAGCAGGCGCTTGACCAGGTCGCCATTGGCGCCGAACAGGAACAATGTGCAAGGCGGCGCGGCAGGGATCGTCTGCTTGGTCATTCGCCCTTCTTCTCGACATGGCCGCCAAAGCCCAGGCGCATGGCGGAGAGGATCTTGTCGCCGTAGGTGCCCTGCTGCTGGCGCGAGCGGAAGCGGGCGAACAGTGCGCTGGACAGCACCGGCACCGGCACGGCCTGCTCGACGGCGGCATCGATGGTCCAGCGCCCTTCGCCGCTGTCGGAGACCGAACCGCTGAACTCGCTCAGCTGCGGATCGGCGACCAGCGCGTCGGCGGTCAGGTCCAGCAGCCAGGAGGTCACCACGCTGCCACGGCGCCACACCTCGGCGATTTCCGCCACGTTGAGGTCGAAGCGCTGGTCTTCCGGCAGCTCGTTGCCGCCCTTGCTGCGCAGCAGGTCGAAGCCCTCGGCGTAGGCCTGCATAAGGCCGTACTCGATGCCGTTGTGGACCATTTTCACGTAGTGGCCGGCGCCGGGTGGGCCGGCGTGAATGTAGCCGTGCTCGGCACGGTCATGCTCGCCCGTGCGGCCCTGGGTGCGCGGGATATCGCCGACGCCGGGGGCCAGGGTCTTGAACAGGGGTTCCAGGCGCTCGAACACCGCCTTCTCGCCACCGATCATCATGCAGTAGCCGCGGTCCAGGCCCCACACGCCGCCGGAGGTGCCGACGTCGAGGTAGTGCAGGCCGCGCTTGGCCAGCTCGGCGGCGCGGCGCACGTCATCCTTGTAGAAGGTGTTGCCGCCGTCGATGATCGCATCGCCCGGCTCCAGCAGCTCGGCCAGTTGGGCGATGGTCTGCTCGGTGGGCTCGCCCGCCGGCAGCATCACCCACACCGCGCGCGGCGCCTTGAGCTTCTGCACCAGCGCGCCGAGGTCGTGGGCCCCTTGCGCGCCCTCGCCTTCCAGCGCGGTGATGGCCTCGCGGCTGCGATCATGGACCACGGTGCGATGGCCATCGCGCATCAGGCGCCTTGCGATATTGCCGCCCATACGGCCCAGCCCGATGATTCCCAGTTGCATGTGCCGACGCTCCCCTTGGATTTGGATGACAACATTTGAAGATTTCAGATTAGTCCAGCGATCCGCTCGAGGGTTCACCGACGAACGGGGTGACAACGATAAACAAAAAAGTTCCCAAGGGCCTGCAAAGAATTCAGAATGCGCGCCGCCTGAAGCGTCTACGCTTTTGAATGTCACCAGCCAAGCGAGGTGTGCCAATGGGTACTTTGATGCCTGCCACTCCCACCCAGACACTCTATGTGACCGTGCGCCGTGACGAACTGCGCCAGTTGAAGGACGAACGTGACCAGCTGCGCCAGCAGGTCGCCCAGCTGAACCTGCTGCTGGAGCAGGCTCGCCTGGACGGCAAGGCCGCCACCCGCTGACCCCCGCCGTGGGCGCTCGCTGGCGCCCACCTCGCCCTCGCGTGCTTTGCATCAGGCAACATTCTGCAGACAATTCCCACCTCAAGCAGTGAACCTGCCTACAAAAAAGCGGTCTTTCGCTGACGGTCAATCCACCCGACCGGATCGCCGGCCCAGTCATCGGGCCCTTATTTGTCCTGTTGCAGCGAAGATCACCATGCCAGAAAACCAGCCTGCCTCCTCCGCCCTGCCCGCCCTGCGCGGCGGCCTGATCGCCGCCCTGATCGCCCTGGCCGCGCCCGCCCACGCCGAAGAACCGGCCAGCGATGCGCGCTGGGTCAGTGACAGCCTGAGCACCTACGTGCGCAGTGGCCCCACCGATGGCCACCGTATTGTCGGCACGCTCAAGTCCGGGCAGAAGGTCACGCTGCAGACCACCCAGGGCAACTACAGCCAGGTGCGTGGGCAAAGCGGCGACCTGGTGTGGATCCTCACCAGCGACCTGCAGGCGGTGCCAGGGCAGAACGAACGCCTGCCGCAGCTCGACGCCCAGGTGGCGGACCTGTCCGGCCAGCTCAAGACCATCGATGACAGTTGGAAGAGCCGTGTGCAGGGCATGCAGGAAACGCTTGATTCGCGCAAGGCGCTGATCGATGAGCTGGAAACCCGCAACAAGGCGCTCAACGAGCAGTTGGCGCAGAGCCAGTCGACCCTGCGCGACACCCAGGCGCGCCTGGGCGATGAAAACAAGCAGGTGATGATGCGCTACATGGTCTACGGCGGCAGCATCGCCGGTGCCGGGCTGCTGGTGGGGTTGATCCTGCCGGCGCTGACCCGTGGCCGCAAACGCAACGATCGCTGGTTCTGAAACCCGGCACGCCCCCTGTAGGAGCCAGCCTTGCTGGCGAACAGCGTCGCGCACGGACCAGAGATCGGCATTGGCCCGGTTCGCCAGCAAGGCTGGCTCCTACAGTGATCATCGCCAACCCGTAGCGTTGCGGGTGTTTACAGTGATTTGTTGGTCACGCCGAAGGGGATGTGCACCGAAGGCACCACGGTGCTGGTGCTCTTCAGGTGCCCCGACTGGTCATCGAAGAAGATGTGCGGCTTGAGTACTTGCAACACCCGGCGCTTCTCGATGCCCCCAAGGAAGAATGCGTCGTTGGCCATCACCCCCCAGCTTTTCAGGGTGTTCAGCGCACGCTCGTGGGATGGCGCGTTGCGCGCGGTGACGATCGACACCCGCAGGCGGTTCTCGTAACCGGGGTGCTCGAGCTTGTATTGCTCCTCCGCCGCCTGGATCCGCGCGATACGCACGAAAAACTCCTTCAGCGGCCCCGGATTGTGTGGCTGGGCGACGTTCATCACTTCATGGGCGTGGAAGCTGTCCAGCCCACACGATTGCATCACCGCCTCCGATTCATCTCCGGCCAGCACGCCGTCGAAGTCGAAGGCGATGCGCAGGTTGTCGTCGCTTTCATCGTCATCGAACTTCGAATCCAGCACCTGCCCCGCCGGGTAACCGGCCTTGATTGCCGCGTCGACGTGCTGCTTGTCGGCGGACAGGAACAGCGCGATGTTCAACGCCGGGATGTATTCGTAGGGTGAGCGGCCCTGGGTGAAGATAGCCCGGGTCATGTTCAGCCCGTAATGGCCGATGGTCTTCATCACCCGCAAGCCAGTGTCGGGGTCGTTCTGCGACAGCAGCACCACTTCCACCAGCGGGTCTTCCGGGTCGGCGCGCAGGTCGTTGAGGGCCAGCAGGCGCTTGATGAACGGGTAGGCAATGCCTTTGCCCAGGGGCACGTCGAGGTGCTGCTCCTGGTACTTGCGGTACTGGGCCTCGCCATCGCGGCGAAACACCGCGTCGGACTCGCTCAGGTCGAACACCGCGCTGGAAGCGACTCCGATCACCAGGCGGTCATCCAGTTCGAAAGGCATGGGGCAATCCTTGTCTTGAAAACAGTTGAAAGCGCCTGGGCTCAGGCGTCGTTACGGCCTTGCAGGCGCGACGTCCAGTCCTCGACCTGGTGCTGCTCCAGGCGCTTTTCCAGGGTGCGGCGCCAGCTCGGCACCAGCGGCAGCTCGAGGCATTCGCGCAGCAACCCGGGCTCCAGGCGCTTGTCGAACAGTACCGCCGACAGGCGCGCCACCGACCATTCGCCATAAGGCCGCTCGACCACGTCCAGCGTATCGCCCGCCGCGACCACACCTTCCTCCAGTACACGGTAGTACCAACCCGTGCGCCCGCTCTGCTGCACCCGCAGCGCCATCTGCGCCACATCGAAGCGATCGTTGAGTTTCCAGCACGGCATGCGCCCCTGGGAAATCTCCAGCAGCGCCGTGCCGACACGGATGCGGTCGCCCAGGCAGACGTCGGCTTCACGCCAGCCATGGCTGCTGAAGTTTTCGCCGAAGGCGCCTGGCTTGGCCAGCAACGGGTGATCGCCGAGTTCGGCGGCCCAGTCCGGATAGTGGTCGCGGGGATAGTGATGGATGGCCTTCTCGACCCCACCGTGTACACGCAGGTCGCCCTGTTCATCCCCGGCGATACCCAGGAAGGTCACCTGCAAGGCGCCCTCGCGGGGCTGCTTGTCGATGGCGCTGTGCGAGCCTGGACGGGTGAACGGCCGGGCGCTGCCAGTGAGCAGGCTGTCGAGGCGCGGATGGATCGTGTTCATGCGGCGGTCTCGTGGAATGTCGGGCGCGAGCTTACACGAGACCTGGCCGCCTTCGGAAATTACCGCCGGCTACTTGCCGCGGGCCTTGTTGTAGATGGTCTTGGCGCGGTCGGCCGAACTCGAGCAGGTCGCCATGTCACCCTTGGCCTGGGCGGCCTTGGCCTGCTTGAGCAACTCGTGGTAGTCGTGGGCCATGCCGCCATGCAGCGCCTGGCCATCGCTCTTGCTGATGTACTCGAGGTCCTTGATCTTGGCGTCGCAGTTGGTCGCCGCGCTGTCTTCTGCGTGGGCGGCGAAACTGAGCACGGACGCGATCACAAGCAGTGTCATGGATTTCATGGAGCGTTCTCCTGGGAAATGACCGGACTGCCGGGATGAGCGCCGGCCGGGTCGCCGACGCAGCAACAAGAATAGTCAGCCAGGGCACGGCCGGCGGGGCTTCAGCCCAACGGTCGGGCCACCGCGGCCACCAGGAAGTCGATGAACACCCGCACTTTCAGAGGCATGTGCCGGGCCTGGGGGTAGACCAGCATGAACGGCCTCGACGTCCCCCCGTAGTCGCCCAGCACCTCCACCAGCTCGCCGCTGGCCAAGGCATCCTGCACAGTGAAGCGGTAGGCCTGCATCAGGCCGCCACCGTGCCTGGCCAAGGTGCTGGTGGCGAGAAAGTCGCCCAGGCAAGTGAGCCCGCCCTGGGTGTCGATCTCCACCACTTGCCCGTCCTGACGAAAGCTCCAGGGGGGGCGACGGCCGCTGCTGGGCATCTCGAACTGGATGCAGTCATGCTCGGCCAGGTCGGCAGGTGTGCGTGGCACGCCCTTGCGCGCCAGATAGCCCGGCGTGCCGACGATGACCAGCTCAGCGTCCTCCAGGCGCCGGGCCACCAGGCGCGAATCCGCTGGGGCACGCCCCCGGATGGCCAGGTCGAACGGTTCCTCGGCGAAATCGACGTTGCGGTTGCTGACGTGCACATCCACCTGGACCTGGGTATAGCGCTCACGAAAACGCGGCAGCAACGGCAGCAGGCGGTGATGGGCATAGGGGGTCGGCGCGCTGATGCGCAGGCGACCACTGGGCTCGAGCTGCCCGCCCGCCACCTGGCGCTCGGCCTCGACCAGTTGCCCCAGGGCCTGGCGGCATTGCTGGTAGTACGCCTGCCCGGCCTCGCTCAGGCGCATCTGGCGCGTGGTGCGCACGAACAGGCGCACACCCAGGCGCTCCTCCAGGCGCGCCACGGAACGGCTTACCGCTGCGGGCGTGACGCCAGCCTGCGTGGCCGCCTCGGTAAAGCTGCCGGCGTCGGCGGCAAGGCAGAACAGTTCCAGGCTGCCCAGTTGCAGGTCATCGAAATGGCGGGTCATGGCAGCCTTATTGATTACACGATGTATCGATTGAAATGCCATGCGCCTCATTTTTCAAGCTCGTGTTGCAACTTAAAGTGATCCCACACCGAGCTTGCGGCTCAACTACCTGGAGATCACCTTCATGAGCACCCCACGCACCGTCATCATCACCGGCGCTTCCAGCGGCCTTGGCTTCGCCCTCGCCCAAGCCTTCCTCGAACGCGGCGACAACGTGGTCGGCAACGCCCGCACCGAGGCGCGCCTGAACGAAGCCGCCGCTCGCCTTGGCAACCCGGCGAACTTCGTCGGCGTGGCGGGCGACATCGCCGAGAAGGCCACCGCCGAACGCCTGTTCGCCACCGCCCAGGCAGCCTTTGGCCGGGTCGACATTCTGGTCAACAACGCCGGCATCTTCATTCCCAAGCCGGTGACCGACTACACCGAGGCCGATGTCGATGCCCTGGTCGGCACCAACCTCAAAGGCTTCTTCTACCCCGCCCAAGCGGCGGCACGGGTCATGAAGCAACAAGGGCACGGGCACATCATCGCCATCACCGCATCGGTGGCCCTGCAACCGGATACCCGCGTCCCGGCGTTGTTGCCGGTGCTGGTCAAGGGCGGCCTCAACCAGGCTGTCAAGGGCCTGGCCCTGGAACTGGCGGCCAGCGGCGTGCAGGTCAATGCCGTGGCACCGGGGATCATCGAGACTCCACTGCACGGTGGCCAGGTCGAAGGGCTCGGAGCGCTGTCGCCCAGCGGTCGGGTCGGCAAGCCCGAGGATGTGGTGGATGCCGTGCTGTACCTGACCGACGCACGCTTCGTCAGCGGCGTCATCCTGCCCGTGGACGGCGGCAGCACCGCTGGCACCTGGCACTGAGCGAAGGAGGATACGACCATGCCTTATGTCCATATCCGCGTGACCGATGAGGGCGTCAGTGCCGAGCACAAGCGCCTGCTGATCGAAGGCACGACACAGTTGCTGGAACGGGTGCTGAACAAGCCGCCGGCCAGCACGTTCGTGGTGATCGAAGAGGTGCCCACCGACAACTGGGGAGTGGGCGGCGAGACGGTCACGGCGCTGCGCAACCGATCGACGTAGGAGCCGGCTTGCCGGCGAACCCGGGTTGCGATGAGCCTTTGATTGGTGTGATGCCGTTCGCCAGCAAGGCTGGCTCCTACAGGTGACGGGCCATGCTCAGCGTCTGCAGTGCAGCCAGCACATGGCCCGTCGCCCGTTCCACTTCGCCCTGGCGGCAGGCGATCCCCAACTGCCGCCACAACCCCGGCCGCAACGGCCGCTGCGCGATCCGCGGGTTGTGCTGTTGCACCTCGCCCTCCTGGGGCAGCAACGTCGCCCCGTACCCTGCCGCCACCAGGCTCTTGATCGCATCGTTGTAGTTCAGTTCGATGCGCGGCTCGGGGTACAGCCCGGCAGCCGCGAACCACTCCGACGTCACCCGCGACAACTGCGTGGTGCTGTCGTTGAGGATCAACGCCCGCCCGGCCAGCCAGCCCGGCGTGACCCGCGCCGGCGGCCGCCAGTCGGCGGGCACGTAGGCCATGATCGGGTCGCGTCGCCAGGGGGTGACTTTCAGGCCCTTGCCCGCCACCTGCGGCAACGCCACCAGGCCAATGTCCAGGGTGCCCTCGCGCAGGCGCGCCAGGGAAGCTTGCGAGGTGAGCACCTGCACTTGCACGTCGATCCCCGGGTGATCCACGCGCAAGGCTTCCAGGGCCTGGGGCAGCAAGTGGGCGATGGCACCGGTCGAAGCACCGAGGCGCACCCGGCCGGTCAGGCCTTCTACCTGCCGGCGCACCTCGTCCAGCGCCTGCTCGGCGTCTGTCAGCAAGCGCCGGGCGCGGGCCAGCAACGTCTCGCCGACGGCAGTGGGCCGCACTTGGCCGCGGGTACGGGAGAGCAAGGGCGCCCCGATCCGTGCCTCCAGTTCGGCGACATGCAGGCTGATGGTCGGCGGCGCCAGATTCAGCTGGCGGGCGGCGTCGGCGAACGAGCCGAGGTCGGCGATCACCACCAGGGTGCGCAGGCGGTCGAGGCTGATTTCTCTCATGGGGTCTTGCCTATCGGGTATGACACCGTCCTCTGTAGGAGCGGCTTCAGCCGCGATCACCCGCGAAGCGGGTATCAGACACCGCGTCGCCTGCATCGCGGCTGAAGCCGCTCCTACAGAGGATTGGGCCGGCTTCAAGATTGTTCATGTTTTCTGAATTTGAACATCATGATATTCAAATTTTCTTTCGTCCAGTCGCAGGCGAGGATATTGCCATTCCCCTCCCCTACGGACACCCACCATGCACCAGCCCCTCGTTTTCATCGACGGCGACCAAGGCACCACCGGCCTGCAGATCCACGCCCGCCTCAACGGCCGCCAGGACCTGCGCCTGCTCACCCTGCCCGACGCCGACCGCAAGGACCCGGCGCGCCGCGCCGAGGCCATCAACAGCGCCGACATCGCCCTGCTCTGCCTGCCCGATGACGCGGCCCGCGACGCCGTGGCAACGATCCACAACCCGGCGGTACGGGTGATCGACGCCAGTTCCGCCCACCGTACCAGCCCAGGCTGGATCTACGGTTTGCCAGAGCTGAACGATCAGCAGGCCGAGCGCATCGCCCAGGCCAAGCGGGTGAGCAACCCCGGCTGCTACCCCACCGGCGCCATCGCCTTGCTGCACCCACTGGTCAAGGCCGGGCTGCTGCCGGCGGACTACCCGCTGAGCATCCACGCCATCTCCGGCTATTCCGGTGGCGGCCGCGCCGCAGTCGAGCGCCATGAACAGCCCAGCGAAGGCTACCTGCCGACGCTGCAGTTGTATGGCCTGGAGCTGGCGCACAAGCATGTGCCGGAGATCCAGCAGCACGCCGGGCTCAGCGCCCGCCCGGTGTTCGTGCCGGGTTACGGCGCCTACCGCCAGGGCATCGTGCTGAGCATTTCGCTGCAGTTGCGCCTGCTTGCGGGTGTTGCCGTCGAACAGTTACAGGCCTGCCTGGAGCAGCACTACCAGGGCGCCCGCCATGTGCAGGTCATGCCGCTGCACCAGCACGGCCCGGCCACCGCGCTGGACCCGCAGGCGCTGAACGACAGCAACGACCTGCGCCTGGGCCTGTATGCCAACCCCGAGCATGGCCAGGTGCTGCTGACCGCCGTGTTCGACAATTTGGGCAAGGGCGCCTCGGGTGCTGCGGTACAGAACCTCGACCTGATGCTCGCCGCCCTGTAGGAGCCAGCTTGCTGGCGAACGATGCCAGGTACGATCCAGAGTCTGCGTGGGGCCCGGTTCGCCAGCAAGCTGGCTCCTACCAGTACACAGTAAGCGGCATGCTGCAACAACGGTTAGACTGGGCACCCGCGTCGGTGTGACGCGGGTGTTCATGTCCAACCGGAGCCCTGCCCGCGATGTTCATCCTCCGCCGCCTCGACGGCGTGCCGCCCGAATCCTTCCAGAACCAGATCCGCCAGCTGGTGATCGACCATGTCGGCCAGCTCAGCAGTGTCGCCATCAGCGCGGACAACCCGCTCTACCCGCTGTACCAGTACGGCGTGGGGCTGGAGGTGCACCAATACCTGATGGCCCTGGACGGCACCCGTGGCCTGGCCGTGGAGCTGACCCTGGCGCTGGACGCCGAGGCCCCGGACCAACTGCTGGGCTTCGCCCTGGCGTTACCGGCCCAAGACAACCCGCAAGCCTGTGCCCTGGCCTATCTTGCCGTGGATTCACGCCATCGCCGCCAAGGCATCGCTCGCGCGCTGCTGGACGACCTGCGCGCGCGTTACGGCTGTGTCGAACTGAGCGCCTTCGCCGTACAGGTACCGTGGTTCGAAGCCATGGGCCTGCAAGTGGTGGCCAGCGCCGGGCCGCAGGTGCTGATGAGCAGCACCGGGCATGCCAGCGGGGCGTTGATCGGACGGCTGGATATCGCGCCGATCTACCAGACTGTCGAAGTGCGGCAGATCCATGCGTACCTGCTCAAGCAGCAGGGTGAGGACGCGATGGTGGAGGCGGAGCGGCTGCGCGACGAGCGGCTGGATGAGTTGGCGGAACAGGCCAGGGCTTGCGTGAAGCAACGGCTTACCCGGCATTGAGGCTCGCCGGCAGGTTTGCCTCGACCTCTGTAGGAGCGGCTTCAGCCGCGATCACCCGCAAAGCGGGTGCCAGACACCACAGTGCCTGCATCGCGGCTGAAGCCGCTCCTACAGCGAACAGGTCGCTCAGGCATGTACCCAACGCCGGTGCAGCCCGCGTGCCAGCGCATCGAGCATGAAGCCAAGCACACCGATCAACAGCACCATCGCCATCAGCTCGGAATACGCCAGCCGGTCCCGGGTATCGAGAATGAAGTAACCCAGCCCCGCGCTCACCCCGAGCATCTCGCACGGCACCAGCACGATCCACAGGATACCGATGGCCAGGCGCACCCCGGTCAGCACATGGCCGATCACCCCGGGAACGATCACCTTGCACAAGGTCTCCCAGCGCGTGGCACTCAGGCTGCGGCTCAGCTGCAACCAGCGCGGGTCGAGCTGGCGCACCCCCGCCGCGGTGTTGAGCAGGATCGGCCACAGCGCGGCAAAGGCCAGCAGGAAGTAGATCGGCTGGTCGCCCACACCCATCAACATCACCACCACCGGCATCCACGACAGCGGCGAAATCATGCGCAGGAACTGGAACGCCGGCGTGGTCGCGGCCTCCAGGTGCCGGTAGCTGCCGACCAGCAAGCCCAGCGGCACACCGATCAGCAGCGCCAGCACCAGGCCGACGAGGATGCGTTTGAGGCTCACCCAGACATGCCCGTACACCTCGCCCTGCCCCAGCAACTCCACCAGACTCTGCAGCGTGGCCTGGGGCGAGAAGCGCGCGGACAACCCATCGGCTTCGCCGAACACCCGCACCCCCAGCCACCACAGCAACAACAGCGCCGCAAGGCCGGCTAGGCCCAGGGCGCCATGTACGACGTGCTTGCGCATCAGACCGCGAACTCCTCGCTACGCTCGAAGTTCTCGGCGATACCGAAGGTCGCCGGGCCACCGACGGCAGCGATGGCGTTGCGCACGAAGCGGTCGTCGACCAGGTCGCGGGCGGTATGGGCCGGGTCCAGATTGGCGAGGAAGCCGTTCTCGCCTTCGATCAGCGTGTGCTTCAGGCGCTTGACCAGTTCCTCGGTGTAGCTGGGGTACGGGTACGGCTGGAAGTCGATGCGTTTTTCATCCCACTGCTGGTGCTGGATGGCGCCGCTGGCGATATAGCCCGCGCGATCGTCGACAGACGGTGCCAGCACCCGGGTGAGCACCGCCGGCTCGTGTGGGGTGTATTTGTTGGGGCCGGCCTTGGACAGCAACGCGGCCGCCTCGGCGCGGTGCTCGCGGGTCCATTGCTGGGCCTTGACGATGGCATTGACCACCTTCTGCGACCACTCGGGGCGGTTGTTGAGGTCGTGCTCATGCATGAACACCACGCAGCAGGCATGGTTGCGCCAGACATCGCCGGTGAAACGCTGCACGCGACCGACCTTGAGGTTCTCGGCCAACGCATTGAACGGCTCGGCGACGATGTAGCCGGCGATGCGCTTGCTGGCCAGGGCCGGTGGCATGTCGGAGGGCGGCAGCACCAGCAGGTTGACTTCGTTGGCGGCCAGCTGCGCGGTGGCGGGCTTGGACACCGCCTTGAGGCCGTTGTCGGCGAGCATCTGCTGCAACACCACGTTGTGGATCGAGTACCAGAACGGAATGGCCACGGTCTTGCCACCGAGCTGCTTCATGTCGGTGATGTCCGGCGCCACGGTCAGGCCCGAGCCACCGACGTGGTTCCACGCCACGACCTTGGCCGGCACCTTGCTGCCGTAGCGCGCCCACACGGTCATCGGCGACAGCAGGTGGATGACGTTGACCTGGCCGGAGATGAATGCCTCGATCACCTGGGCCCAACTGCGCAGCAGCACCGGGCGCTCGGCCTTGATGCCTTCGGCCTCGAACAGGCCGTTGTTGTGCGCCACCAGCAGCGGCGTGGCGTCGGTGATCGGCAGGTAACCGATGCGCACCGGCGCATCCGGTTCGGCGGCGGCGCGGGCCTGCAGGCTGGACAGCAACGGCACTGCGCCGGCGGCGGTGAGCATGGCGCTCAACTTGAGGAAATCGCGACGGGACGTCGAGGAACAGCAGTCATCCATGCACATGGACAGCCTCCGAGGGCAAGGGGGATGGGGTGGGTTCGGCTACGCGGCTTGCCCGCCGTAGGGTTTTCAGGATGTCGATACGCAGGGCGCCCAGCTCCTCTACCCGCTGTGCGCGCGGCTGCGGCAGGTCGATGCGCCACTGGCCGAGGGTGCGCGCCGGGTGGTCGCCCAGTAGCAACACGCGATCGGACAACAACAGGGCCTCGTCGATGTCGTGGGTGATCAGCACGGCGGCGGTATTGTGGGTGGCGATCAGTTGCAACAGCAGTTGCTGCATGTCGGCACGGGTCACCTCGTCCAGCGCACCGAACGGTTCGTCGAGCAGCAACACTTCGGGCTGGCGCGCCAGGCAGCGGGCCAGCGCGGTGCGCTGGGCCATGCCACCGGACAACTGGGCGGGGTACTGAGTGCGCGCATGGGCCAGGCCGACGGCTTCGATGGCATGGTCGATCCGCGCGCGGCGCTCGCTGCTCGACAGCTTGGGTTGACGGGCAAAGTCGAGGCCGAAGGCGACGTTCTTTTCCAGGCTGAGCCAGGGCAGCAGGCTCGGGTCCTGGAACGCCACCGCCAGGCGCGGGTGTGGCCCCTGCAATGCCTCGCCATGCAACGTGACGACGCCGCCACGCGGTTGCTGCAAACCCGCCAGCACCCGCAGCAGGCTGGACTTGCCCACCCCGCTGGGGCCGAGAATAGTGACAACTTCGCCAGCGGCCAGGGTCAGGTCGAACTGCGCCAGCACCGCCTGCCAGCCACCCTCGCGAGGGTAGCCCAGGCTGATGTCCCGGGCTTCGAGCAACGCATCACTCATGCCGTGGCCGCCTGGCGCTGCAACTCGGCGCGCAGTTGCACCAGGCTCGGGGTGACGATTGGCACGAACGCCGACTCGCGCCAGCGACGGGCGAACCCTTCGCCATAGGCGGTCAGGTAAGCCTTGCCACCGCTGGCCTGCAGTTCCAGCTGCACGGCGTCGGCGGCGCTTTCAGCAAGGGTGATGCGCAGCTTGAACAGGGCGGCCGGCTGCTTGAGGAAGCGGCCGTCGAGCAGGCCCTGCTTCAATTCACCGACGGTGTTCTCCAGGCGCTCCTTGAGCACCAGGCTGGCCTCCTCGAGGAACGAGCCACGACCTTGCAGGTGCTCCTGTACCTCATCCAGTGCGCGTCGGGCCAGGCCGATGGCCATGCCGCACTGCAGCGCGAGGAACGCCGGGCGCACCTTGGGCAGGAACTCGCGGGCATTGTCATGCAGCAGCCAGTCGCGGGCCAGTTCCACCTGGTGGAAGGCCAGTGCGGCGGTGTTGCTCGATTGCAGCCCCATCAGTTGCAGATCGTCGGAACGTTCCAGGCCTTGGGCGGTGGACGGAATCGCGACCACGAACGGTGCGCCACCGGCATCGTCCTCGATGGCCGCAGCCACCACGAAGCCGCATTTGCGCAGGTTGGTCACCCAGTGCAGGCGGCCTTCCAGGGTCCAGCCGTGCGTCTCGGGCCGACCGCGCACCTGCAGGGCCTCGATGCCGGACAGGAACTTCATGGCATTGGACAACCCCGTGGCGCCGGCCAGCTCGCCCTTGAGCAGGTCGGGGATCAAGCGCTCGCGCAGGGGCTGGTTGGGGCTTTGCAACAGGTATTCGATGAAGGCGCGCTGCCCCCAGCAGACGAAGGCCGCGGCCAACGAGCGGCTGGCGATGGCGGCAATGGCTTCCACCGCCTCGGTGACGTCGCCACCCGAGCCGCCCAGGGCTGGGTCGACGCCGACGCGCAGCAGTTGCGACTCGGCGATGTGCGCCAGGACCAGGTGCGGGTCGCAGCGGCCCTGGTCGATGGCTTCGGCATTGGCATCCAGCCAGTGGCGAAATGCGGAATCAAGCATGTCCCTACTCCTTTGAAACGCCGGCCACGCCGGCACCGGGCGTGGTTTACGCCGAAGGCTGCCAGCGGTACTTGCCCAGCTCGTCGTTGAGCGGCGTCTGGGCGAACACATTAGCAAAGTTGCACAGGGTTGCGAGGCTCACGCCGAGGATCACTTCCAGGGCGTTGCCTTCGGTAAAACCAGCGTCGCGGAAGGCCTGGTAGGTAGCATCGCTGACGTTGCCGCGGGTGGCGATCACTTCACGGGCGAACTCGGCCAGGGTCTCGAAGCGGGCATCCGGCAACTCGCCACGGGCGCGCAGCGCATCGACCACCTCTTGCGGCAGCTTGGCCTTGTTCAGCGCCACGGCGGTGTGGCCAGCCACGCAGAAGTCGCAACCGTGTTTGGTGGCGGCAATCAACTGCACCACTTCGCGCTCGGCCAGGGTCAGCTCGGACTTGCCGTTGAGCGCCGACACCGTGACATAGGTTTCCAGGGCGGCCGGGGCGTTGGCGAGGATGCCCAGCAGGTTGGGAATGAAGCCGGAGTTCTTCTGCG
The DNA here is from genome assembly GCF_000026105.1 of Pseudomonas entomophila L48. Lineage (NCBI taxonomy): Bacteria > Pseudomonadati > Pseudomonadota > Gammaproteobacteria > Pseudomonadales > Pseudomonadaceae > Pseudomonas > Pseudomonas entomophila. The sequence continues at coordinate 2,014,844 of NC_008027.1, read as the reverse complement.
CGCTCTCAAGGAACGGACGTGCGGCTTCCGGAGCGGTCTGCAGGCTGTGTAGAGTGATGCGCGCGGACATGGAGTGGTCTCCTTTGATGTAGGTCGCTACAGTCTGTTGGTTATAAGAAGTAGCATCCATATTCATCAGTCGCCTTTCCTTGCTCCAGAGTCCTTGCATTAGATGATTTCATCCAGCCACCTCGTCGATTGGTTATTAGAAGGCCTGGAGCTCGACGCCAGCCTGTTTCATGTCGGCCGCTACTGCGGCGGCTGGCATGCCAGCACCCAGGGCATGGGCCGGGCCAGTTTCCACCTGGTGGTGCAGGGGCATTGCTGGCTGCACATCGATGGCCAGCCCGAGGCGCTGCGGCTGGAAAGTGGCGACGCGGTATTCCTGCTGCGTGACCTGGGCTATCGACTGTCCAGTGACCGCAACGCAACCGATGCCTGCGCCCAGCCGCGCCAGACGATGCAGGGGCTGGATCTGGACGCGGGTGATGGCGTGGGGCTGGTGTGCGGGTTCTTCCATTTCCAGACGGGGTTGTCGACGTTGATCGTCGAGGGACTGCCGGGCTGGATCCTGCTGCGTGCCGGGGACCCGGCCGGGAGCGCCGCGCGGGCGCTGTTCGAGCTGATCCTGGAGGAGTGCCGGCGTGCGCCGCAGCCGTCGGCGACCTTGCTCGAACGGCTCACCCACCTGCTGTTCCTCTATGTGCTGCGCCAGCAGGTACATGGCGAACAGTCGCTTGGCGGCTTGGTCGCCCTCGCCCGCCAACCGGCCTTCGCCGGGTTGCTGGAGCAGATGATCGAAGCGCCTGGGCAGGCCTGGACGCTGGAGAACATGGCGGCCTGCGCGGGGCTCTCACGCTCGGCGTTCTTCAAGCGCTTCAACGAGTTGGCCGGGCAGTCACCGGGGCAGGTGCTGCTGGCGCTACGCATGCGCCATGCCTGCCAGCTGCTCAAGGCGGGGAATACCGTCGAGCAGGTGGGGGCGCAGGTGGGGTATCAATCGGTGGCTGCGTTTACGCGGGCGTTTGCCAAGGCGGTGGGGGTGCAACCGGGCGCTTACCGCAGGCAGCGCAATGAGCCGTGATGGACGCAAAGGCTGAAACGGGCCGCCTACCTATCGCATTTCACGATCATTGCCCGGCATATTCTCGATTGGTCAAAATGCCCGCGCTCGCGCAAGCTGCGCCCTGCCCGTACCTGCTCGAGGAACCTGCCCCTTGTCCACCTGGCGTCCCGCTCCACTGCGCCACCTCAGCCAGCGCCTGCGCAGCGAATCCGCCGTGAACAGCGCGCTGCCGGGCTACTTCCAGCAAAAGGCGATCGAGCGTGGCTACACCCTGAGCGACAGCCAGAGCCGGGTGATCGAGGCCATGGCCCGCACACTGGCCACGCTCGAAACGGATCAACCGCGCAGCCTGTACCTGCATGGCGCGGTGGGGCGCGGCAAGAGCTGGCTGCTCGACGGCTTCTTCCAGGCGGTGCCCACCCCCGCCAAGCGACGCCTGCATTTCCATGACTTCTTCGCTCGCCTGCACCAGGGCATGCACCGCCACCGGGCGCTGGACGATGCGCTGGGGGCGACGCTCGACACGTTGCTGGGCGATTGCCAGGTGCTGTGCTTCGATGAGTTCCATGTACACGATATCGGCGATGCCATGCTCCTCACCCGGCTGTTCAGCGCCCTGTTCCAGCGCGGCGTGCTCCTGCTGATGACCTCCAACTATGCCCCCGAAGGGCTGCTGCCCAACCCGCTGTACCACGAACGTTTCCTGCCGGTGATCCGCCTGATCAACAGCCGCATGCAGGTACTGGAAGTCGGGGGCGACACGGATTTTCGCAGCTTGCCGGCCAACCGTGAACACCAGCGCTTCACCCAGGGGTATTTCGTATGGCCGGGCACCGCGCAACAGCGCCAGGCGCTGGCGCTACCGACAACGTCGCCATGCGTGCTGGACATCAACAAGCGACCGCTGCGCGCCCTGGCCAGCGAAGATCGGCAGGTGATGTTCGCCTTCGACGACCTGTGCGAGCAGCCCACCGCAGTGATCGACTACCTGGTACTGGCCGAACGTTACGATCACTGGATCATCGATGGCCTGGACGACCTGGCCGAGTGCTCGCTCGCCGCGCAGCAGCGGTTCGTCAATCTGGTGGATGTGTTGTATGACCAGGACCGCCAGGTGACAGTGATCAGCCAGCGGCCGCTGGAGCAGAGCCTTGGCGGGGCGCTCGCCGATTTGATGCGCACACGAAGCCGACTGGGGCAGTTGCATCGGATTGGCCCGGCCTGAGGCCATCCCTGTAGGAGCGGCTTCAGCCGCGATGCAGGCATCCCGGTGCCCGGCACCCGCCTCGCGGGTGATCGCGGCTGAAGCCGCTCCTACAGAGGTTGTATCAGGTCGAGGGGTTCAGCCCGCCCGGGGCAAATCCGCCAGCACCCCTTCGATCTCCCCCAGCACCGTCGGGTCGTCCAGGGTCGAGGGCGCAACATAGTCCTGCCCGTCGGCAATCTTGCGCAGCACCGCCCGCAGGATCTTGCCCGAGCGGGTCTTGGGCAGGCGCTTGACCAGCCGCACGCGGTTGAAGCACGCCAGGGCGCCGATCTGCTCACGCACGCTGGCCACCAACTCGCCCTGCAACTGTGCCTCACCGATGCCCTGCCCGTCCTTGAGCACCACCAGCGCCAGCGGCACCTGCCCCTTGATTTCGTCATGCACGCCGATTACCGCGCATTCGGCCACCGCCGCATGACGCGCCACCAGGTCCTCCATCTCGCCGGTGGACAGGCGATGGCCGGAGACGTTTATCACGTCGTCGGTACGGCCCATGATGTAGACGAAGCCGTCGTCATCCAGGTAGCCACCGTCACCGGTGTGGTAATAGCCTGGATAGCTGCGCAAGTAAGCCTCCAGATAGCGCGGGTGATCGCCCCACAGGGTCTGGCTGCAACCGGGCGGCAAGGGCAAGGCGATCACTATGGCGCCCTGCTGGTTGGGCCCAAGCGGCTTGCCCTCGTCGTCCAGCACCTGCACGTTGTAACCCGGCACCGCACGGTTGCTGGACCCCGGTCGGGCGGCACTGCCCTGCAGCCCCACGCAAGGCGCGGTCACCGGCCAACCGGTCTCGGTCTGCCACCAATGGTCGTGCACCGGCTTGCCGCTAACCCGCTCCAACCATTCATGGGTACTGGAATCGAGCTTCTCGCCCGCCAGGAACAGCTGGCGCAGCGACCCCAGGTCGTGACGGTGGATCAGCTCACCGTCCGGGTCTTCCTTGCGGATCGCACGCATCGCGGTGGGCGCGCAGAACAGGCCATTGACCTTGTACTGTTCCACCACCCGCCAATAGGCCGAGGCGTCCGGGGTGCGGATCGGCTTGCCTTCGTAGAACACCGTGGTGCAGCCGCTCATCAGCGGCCCGTAGACGATCAGCGAATGGCCGACCACCCAGCCCACATCGGAAATCCCCCACCACACATCGCCCGCCTGCATGCCATAGACGTGGCGCATGGCATAGCACAGGGCCACCGCGTTGCCGCCATTCTCGCGCACGATGCCCTTGGGTTTGCCGGTGGTGCCGGAGGTGTACATGATGTACAGCGGGTCGCCCGCGTCCAGCGCCACAGGGGTGACCGGCGCGGCGCCCGACAATGCCTGTTCCCAGTCCAGGTCGCGGCCGGCTTGCAGCTCGGCCCTGGCCTGGGGCCGTTGCAGCACCAGCACCTGCCGGGGCTGGTGCCGGGCCAGTTGCAGGGCGCGATCGACCAGCGGCTTGTATTCGATGACCCGGTCGAACTCCAGCCCGCACGAGGCCGTGAGCAACAACGTCGGCCGCGCATCGTCGATGCGCAGGGCCAGTTCGTTGGCGGCAAAGCCACCAAACACCACCGAGTGCACCGCGCCGATTCGCGCGCAGGCGAGCATGGCCATGGCCGCCTGCGGCACCATGGGCATGTAGATGATCACCCCATCACCCTTGCTCACACCCAGCGAGCGTAGCAGGCCAGCCAGGCGCGCGACTTCGTCCCGCAGTTGGTTGTAGGTGAAGGTCTGTTGCACGCCGGTCACCGGCGAGTCGTAGATCAGCGCCAACTGCTCGCCACGGCCCTGCTCGATCTGATGGTCGAGGGCCAGGTGGCAACTGTTCAACCGGCCGTCGGCAAACCAGCGGTGGGTACCGTCGGGGTTTTCCTGCAAGGTGAGCGAGGGCTTGCGGTGCCAGGCCAGCTGTTCGGCCTGGGCTTGCCAGAAGGCGGCGGGATCGCTGATGGAGTGGGCGTAGCTGTGCTGGTAGGTCATTGGTTCACAACCCGGTACTTGTTGTTATAGAAGGGCGAACTTCGAGTATGGACCGCTGCCTGGAGCCTGCCATTTGACTTAAGTCGCAACCCATATGCAGATTTGCAGCAGCCATCTGGCTAGAATGGCCGCCCGCCGATTCCAGACCCGCTCCATGCACAACCTCGACGACCTTCGCGCCGGCCGCCTGCGCGGCATCACCCGCCTTGACCTTGAGTTGGGGCTGAGCGAATTCCCCCGCGAAATCTTCACGCTGGCCGACAGCCTGGAGGTGCTCAACCTCAGCAACAACGACCTGAGCGAATTGCCGGACGACTTGCATCGGCTGACGCGACTGAAGGTGCTGTTTTGCTCCGGCAATCGCTTCATTGAGCTACCAACGGCGCTGGGACGTTGCGCGACCCTCGAAACGGTGGGCTTTCGCGACAACCAGATCCAGCTCGTCACCGCGCAGGCGCTGCCTGCCAGCCTGCGGGCACTGATCCTCACCGAGAACGCCCTGGAAACACTGCCGGATGCCTTGGGCGACTGCGCCAGGCTGCAAAAGCTGATGCTCGCCGGCAACCGCCTCAGCGCCCTGCCCGAGGGCCTCGCCCGTTGCGAACGGCTCGAGCTGCTGCGCATCGCCAGCAACTGCCTGCCCGCCCTGCCCGACTGGCTGCTGCGCATGCCCAGCCTGGCCTGGCTGGCCTATGCCGACAACCCGATGCCCGTGGGCTTCGTCGCGCCCGCCGAAGAGGGGCACTGCCCACGGATCGCCTGGCATGCCATTCACCTTGAACAGGTACTGGGCCAGGGTGCCTCCGGTGTGATCCACCGCGCCACCTGCCAAGGCCAGGATGCGCCGATGGCGGTCAAGCTGTACAAGGGCGCACTCACCAGCGATGGCTCGCCCCTGGCGGAAATGAGCGCCTGCATCGCTGCCGGCGATCATCCCAACCTGGTGCGCCTGGCCGGCCGCATCGATGATCATCCACAACAGCTGCCCGCCCTGGTGATGCACCTGATCGCCCCGCACTGGCGCAACCTTGCCGGGCCACCCAGCCTCGACAGCTGCACCCGCGACCGCTATGCCGATACGTTCACGTTGCCCCTGGGCAACGTGCGACGCCTGGCTTCCGGTATCGCCTCGGTGTGCGCGCACCTGCACGGGCGCGGCCTGTGCCATGGCGACCTGTATGCACACAACATCCTCTTCGACGAAGACGGCCAATGTCTGCTGGGCGATTTCGGCGCGGCGTCGTTCCATCCCCGGTCTCAGGCCCTTGAGCGCCTCGAAGTCCGCGCCTTTGGCATCCTGCTGGAAGAGTTGCTGGCGCATTGCCCGGAAAGCGACAAGATGTTGCATACATTGGCCAGGCGTTGCCAGCACCCCGACGTGGCTGAACGACCGCTGTTCAACGAAGTGGTGGAAAGGCTGTCGGCCTGATTGCCCGCCCCATTTCGGGGCAAAGGCTCTAGAATGGATGCCCCTCCCCCCTAGAGCCCGCCATGGACATCGATCAGGCCCGTACCTTCCTGGAAATCGTTCGCTGCGGCAGCCTGGTGGCCGCCGCCGAGCGCCTGTTCGTGTCGCAGACCGCCATCACCGCCCGCGTGCAGCGCCTGGAGCAGCAACTGGGCTGCCAGCTGTTCGTACGCAGCCGCAGCGGCGCCAGCCTGACCGCCGACGGCGAGGCGTTCGTCAGCTACGCCAACCAGCTGGTGCAGACCTGGGAGGCCGCGCGCCGCGACCTGCCGTTGCCCCAGGGCTGCCAGCAAGTGCTGCATGTGGGCGGCGAGGTGAGCCTGGGCAACCCGATGATGCTCGACTGGGTCAGCGCTCTGCACCAGGAGATGCCCAACCATGCCATTCGCAGCGAAGTCAGCGACGGCGAGTCACTGTTGCGCAAGGTCGAGATGGGCCTGCTGGATGCCGCGCTGGTGTACCAGCCGACCTATGGCCCGGGCCTGCAGGTGGAGCAGTTGATGGAGGAAAAGCTGATCCGCATCCGCCGGGTCGATCGGCCCGAGCCGTATGTCTACATCGACTGGGGCGCCGCCTTCCGCCGCCGCCACGACGCCGCCCTGCCCGACCTGGCGCGCGCGGCGCTGAGTTTCAACCTCGGGCCACTGGCGCTGCAGTTCATCCTCGACCGTGGCGGCAGTGGCTACTTCCGTACCCGCGTGGTGCAGGCCTATTTGCAGAACGGGGTGTTCGAGCGGGTGCCCCAGGCGCCGGAGTTCACCTACCCGACCTACCTGGTGTATGCCCGCGAGCGTGACAGCGCTGCCCTGCAACAAGCCTTCGCCCTCCTGCGCCGGCTGGTCGCGGCTGGCGAAAGCGACTGGTCACAACGCTGGGACCCGCTGATCTGAGCCCTGCGCGGCGGCCGTGAGCAGGTGCCGCTTGAGGCCGGCGATCAGGTCGGTCTGGGTGATCACGCCGACCAGACGCTCGCCGTCCAGCACCGGCAGGCAGTGCCGGCCCTGTTCGCCGAGCAAGGGCAACAGGCGTTCCAGCGGGTGCCGCGGGGTAACGCTGAGCACCTGGCGGTTCATCACCTGCTCCACGCGCATGGGCTGGCGCCGCAACAGGTTGCGCCAGCGGATGCGCCCACGCGCCATGGCCGCGTCGAGCAGATCGGCGACACCGACGAGGCCCACCAGGCGCCCCTCGTCCAGCACCGGCAGGGTCTGCAGGTGATGGCTGGCCAGCAGCTTCCAGGCCTGCTCCAGGGTCATGCCCGGCGTGGCCACCTGCACATCGCGGGACATCACCGCCCCGGCATCGATGCCGTCCAGGCTGCGCCGCAAGGCATGCTGCTCGGTGGCCAGGACAATGCGTTCGAGCTCGTCGCGGGTGACATCGACGAACTCGCCGATCTCCGCCAGGGCCAGGTCGAGGTCGGCGCTGCTGATACCGACCCGTTCGCTGGGCAGTGGGTCGCGGGTGTGGTGCAGGTCCTTGCGCGGCACCGTGCCCTTGGGGTAGCGCACACCCGTGAGGCGGTTGTAGAGCACCGCCACGGCGACCAGCACCAAGGCGTTGAGCAGCACGGGCTCAAGCAGATGGTCGCCCAGCGCCACCAGCCCCGGGTCGGCCAGCACCGCGCTCACGGCCACGCCACCCCCGGGCGGGTGCAGGCAACGCAGCAGGCACATCAGCAGGATCGCGATGCCCAGCGCAGCCGCCGCCACCCACAGCCCGTCACCGAAACCCTGGCGCATGGCCAACCCCACGACACCGGCCAGGGCATAGCTGCCCAACACCGGCCAGGGCTGGGCCAAGGGCCCGGAGTGCGCGGCGAACACCAGGACCGCCGAGGCCGCCAGCGGGCCGAGCAGGTGCAGGGCGATGGAAGGACCGTAGGCCAGGCTGCACAGGTAGCCAGCGAGGAACAGGCCAAGCAGTGCGCCGATACCGGCGCGCAGCCATTCTTTGGGGGGGATGTTCAAGGGCGCCGGGAGCAGGCGTTGCAAGCGGATTTCGGGACGCGAGGCAGGCATCGGGGTGTTCGGGTCGTATTCTTCTGATTAAAAAGAAAGCCCAGCGCGACCGGCCTGGGCCCTGTGTTGCGCAATGCAGTGGCGCAAGGGGCTCCGTCCATGGAGAGATGGAAACCGGAGGGTTTCATGGCAGCGGATTTTGCCGGGCAGTTGCCGGGACGGCCAATTCAAAAAACTGCGGCTGAACTGCAATTTTTTTGCAGGGTTGATCCGCCCCCCTGTAGGAGCGGCTTCAGCCGCGATCACCCGCGCAGCGGGTGCCACACACCAGCGGGGTGCCGGTATCGCGGCTGAAGCCGCTCCTACAGAGCACCCTTGCGTGGCAATTCGATACTGACCCGCAAGCCGCCCTGCGGGCTTTCCAGCAACATGATTTGCCCACCCCAGGCCTCGACGATATCGCGCACGATCCCAAGCCCCAGGCCGTGGCCGTCCACCTGCTCATCCAGCCGCGAACCCCGCTCGAGCACCTGCAAGCGCTGCGCCTCAGGAATACCGGGACCGTCGTCATCGACCCATAACTGATACCCCGCTGCAGTCGATGCCATGCCCAACCGCACCTCGCTGTCGGCCCACTTGCAGGCGTTGTCCAGCAGGTTGCCGAGCAGCTCCAGGAGGTCTTCGCGGTCCCAGGGCAACAGCAGGCCCGGCGGCACGTCGCGCTCAAGCAGCAAGCCTTCGCCATGGATCATGCCCAGGGTGGCCAGCAACCCCGGCAGCTCGGCGTCGCAATCGAACTGCGCGCCGGGCAACGCATCCCCGGCCAGGCGTGCACGGTTGAGCTCGCGGGCCAGGCGCTGTTGGATCTGCTCCAGTTGCTCGCGCATCTGTGTGCGCACGTCGGCCTGCAAACGGTCACTCGACGCCAGGCTGAGCAGCACCGCCAGCGGCGTTTTCAGCGCATGCCCCAGGTTGCCCAGGGCATTGCGCGAACGGCGCAGGCTGTCTTCGGTGTGCGCCAGCAGATGGTTGATCTGGTCGACCAGCGGCTGCAGCTCGCTGGGCACCTCGGCATCCAGTTGCGAACGCTGCCCCTGCTGCAACTGGGCGATCTGCCGGCGCGCCCGCTCCAGCGGGCGCAACGAGCGGGTCACGGTGAGGCGCTGCAGCACCAGCACCAGCAGCAGCGCCACCAGGCCCATGCCCAGGCCGATCTGCTGCAGGCGCCGGAAGCCTTCGCGCACGGGGGAATAATCCTGGGCGACGCTGATAGAAATATCCTGCCCCAGGCGCCGGTAATCACCGCGATAGGCCAACAACTGCTGACCTTCCGGGCCCAGTTCATGGCCATCGTCCAAACCCGGCTTGCCAGGCTTGGGCATGTCCAGGTCCCACAACGAGCGTGAGCGCCAGGTGCCCTGGTCGAAATCGATGCGGAAGTAATAACCCGAGAACGGCCGCTGGTACGCCGAAGAGATGCGCCGCTCGTCCAGCTGCAAACCGGACGGCCCGCGCACCAGCGCCACCAGCAGGTTTTCGCTTTCCTGGCGCAGGCCGGTTTCCAGGTAACGCTGCAGGCCAGCCTCGAACAGCCACAGGGTCAGTTGCGCCAACGCCACGCCCACCACCACCAGTACCGCTACCAGCCCCAGGCTAAGGCGCGCCTGGATCGACTTCACGCAGCACTCCCAGCGTACACGTAGCCCTGGCCGCGGCGGGTCTCGATCACGCTGCGCCCAAGCTTGCGCCGCAGGTGGTTGACGTGCACTTCGAGCACGTTGGAATCACGCTCGGTCTCGCCATCGTAGAGGTGCTCAGCCAGGTGGCTCTTGGACAGCACCTGGCCCGGGTGCAGCATGAAGTAGCGCAACAGGCGGAACTCGGCAGCGGTCAACTGAATATCGACACCCTCGCGGCTGACGCACTGACGCGACTCGTCCAGGTGCAGGCCGGCGGCCTCCAGCCTGGGCTGGTTGGCCAGCCCCTTGGCGCGGCGCAGCAGGGCCTGGATGCGCAGTTGAAGCTCTTCCGGGTGGAAGGGTTTGGTCAGGTAGTCATCGGCACCGGCCTTGAGGCCTTCGATGCGCTCGGCCCAGGAACCGCGCGCGGTCAGGATCAGCACAGGCGTGGCCAGGTTCGCCGCACGCCATTGCGCCAGCACCTCTAGCCCCGGCAGGCCAGGCAGGCCAAGGTCGAGCACGATCAGGTCATAGGGTTCGCTCTGGCCCTGGTACACCGCGTCGCGGCCATCGGCCAGCCAGTCCACGGCATAACCCTGGCGCTGCAACGTGGCCGTCAGTTCGTCGGCCAGAGGCACATTGTCTTCGACCAGCAGCAGGCGCATTCAGTCATCTTCCTCATCTTTGAGCAGCGCGCCCGTGCGCGCGTCGAGCTTGATCTCGCGCACCACGCCTTCGGGGGTCAGCAGCTCGACTTCGTATTCGTAGCGCTCGTGCTTCTCTTCCAGCTCCGCCTCCAGCAGGCGCGCCCCGGGGTAACGCCCCAGGGCGGCCTCGAGCAGTTGCTCGAGTGGCAGGATGATGCCTTGCTGGCGCAGCGCCAGGGCCTCGTCCTGGTCCAGGTCGCGGGCGGCGGCCAGCGAACAGACGGCCATCAGGACCAGGGCCAGGTAGCGCGCCGTTCGCGGTAACTCACGCATCAGTTGTCTCGCGCATCCTTCAGTACTTCACCGGTCTTGGCGTCCAGGTCGACGTCCCACTCGACGTTCTGTGCGTCACGCAGTTCGACCTTGTAGATGTAGCGGCCGTATTCGTCCTCGAGCTCGCTGTCGGTGACGGTGGCGCCCGGGTGCTTGGCCACGGCGGCGGCCTTCAGCTCGTCCAGCGACTTGATGGTCTTGGCGTTGACCAGCTTGACCACTTCATCGGGCTGTACGTCCTTGGCGAAGGCGGCGTTGGCAGCGAAAGCGAGGGTGGCGGCGGTGAACAGGGCAGTCAAAGTTTTCATGGGGTCACTCCATCGGGGTGTGCAAGTTGTCTACGGGATCAAGACTAACCGGGGGTCCTTAACTCAACCTGAAAACAGCTGGCCGCATGATAGCGCAGTTGGCTGGCGGGCCTGTACCGGCCTCATCGCGGATGAATCCGCTCCTACAGGGCGCGTAGGAGCGGATTCATCCGCGATGGGCCATCTGCCCCTATAATGAGCCGCCTGTATTGCTCGAGACCCTGCCATGAGCGCCATCCACGTCAAGTACCCCGCCCTGACCTTCAAGGCCGGCCAGCGAGCGCTGCGGCAGATCCGCGAGCGCGGCCTGCGGGCGGCCGATGTCGGTGTGCTACCGGGCGCGGCAGGCGGCCCCAAGCCACTGGGCATCCAGGGCCTGGACCTGGCTTTGTTCGGTGAATGGCTGCCGTCGGCGCCACGCCAGCGCGCGCTGATCGGTGCTTCGATTGGCTCCTGGCGCTTCGCCAGCGCCTGCCTCGATGACCCGGTCGCCGGCCTGCGCCGCCTCGGCGAGCTGTACACCGAGCAGGACTTCGCCAAGGGCGTGACACCCAAAGAGATCAGCCAGAGCAGCCAGCGCATGCTCGACGACCTGCTGCAAGGCCGCGACGGGCAGATCCTCGCCAACCCGTACTACCGCCTGAACGTCCTGGTGGTGAAGAGCCATGGCCAGCTGGCCCACGACCACCGCGGCCGCCTCGGCATGGGCCTGGGCTCGGTGATCGCCAGTAACCTGCTGGGGCGCGAGCGCCTTGGCCGGCACTTCGAAAGGGTCATCCTGCATGATGACCGCGAGGCGCCGCCGCTGGAGGCGCTCACCGACTTCCCCACGCGCCACCTGCCGCTGGACCTGGCCAACCTGCGCCACGCCCTGCTCGCCTCGGGCTCGATCCCGATGGTCATGGAAGGGGTGCGCGACATTCCCGGCGCGGGCACCGGCACCTACCGCGACGGCGGCCTGCTCGACTACCACCTGGACCTGCCCTACCGCGGCGACGACCTGGTGCTCTACCCGCACTTCACTGACAAGGTGGTGCCCGGCTGGTTCGACAAGGCCCTGCCTTGGCGCAAGGGCGACGCCACGCGCCTGCGCAACGTGCTGCTGCTGACGCCCTCGCCGCAGTACCTCGCCGCCCTGCCCTACGGCAAGCTGCCCGACCGCAACGACTTCAAGCGCTTCATGGGCGATGCCCCCAGCCGCAAGCGCTACTGGTACCAGGCCATCGCCGAAAGCCAGCGCCTGGGTGACGAGCTGCTGGAACTGATCGCCACCGGGCGGTTGCAGGATCGCCTGCAAGCCTTGTAGCGGGCATGCTGGTAGACTGCGCGCATCATCGATTCACACAGAGTTATGCCAGCGTGGAAATTTTCAAAGAGTTCACCTTCGAATCGGCTCACCGCCTGCCCAACGTCCCGGCCGGGCACAAGTGCGGCCGCCTGCATGGCCACTCGTTCAAGGTCGCCCTGCACCTGACCGGCCCGCTCGACCCGCACACCGGCTGGATACGCGACTTCTCCGAGATCAAGGCGATCTTCAAGCCGATCTACGAGCAGCTCGACCACAATTACCTGAACGATATTCCAGGCCTGGAAAACCCCACCAGCGAAGTGATCGCCAAGTGGATCTGGGAACAGGTCAAGCCGTTGCTGCCGGAGCTGTCGAAGGTGCGTATCCACGAGACCTGCACCAGCGGTTGCGAGTACACCGGCGACTGATCGAATGCCCTATCGCGGATAAATCCGCTCCTACACGCGCCGGCCTGTAGGAGCGGATTCATCCGCGATAGGGCCAGCCAATTCACCACAAGACCTCAGCCCTGCTGCCCGCTCTCCAGGGCATCACGCAGAAAGCTCGGCGCGATATAGCGCTGGTAATGCGCCTCCGACAGCAGGAAAAACTCCCGGTCGATGGCATCGCGCAACTGCGGCAGTTCCCAATCGCGGAACTCCGGCAGCAACGCCATCCCGTATGCCTCCAGGTCGCGGATCATCCGCGCGCCCCGGGCGATCAGCTGGTAGGCCCAGCAGTACTCCGACTGATGCGCCACGAAGCGGATCGAGCGCTGCTCCAGCTGCTGGCGCAGAAGCCCTTTGTCGAACACCTCCAGCTTGGCCATCATCACCTGCACCAGCAGTTGCTCCAGGCGTAGCCAGACCGCGCGCTTCTGCGCGTCGTCGTAGCCGTTCCAGTGGATCACTTCGTGGTGGAAGCGCTTGCAGCCGCGGCACACCAGGTCTCCGTACACCGTGGAGCAGAGGCCGACGCAAGGCGTCTTGATGGATTGGTTGGACATGTAAAAACAACGGCTTGGCGGGGGAACACCGGTTCATGTTAGCCCTTTGTCTAACCAGGGTCACCCGTTAAAGTCATCTTCGCCGCCTTACCTTCGGCTGATTTTTGCCGTAGAATCACTCCGCCTTTTCAAGGCAACAATGTCCGTTGGAAGCTGTTTTCAAAGCGTCACGAGCACAGTTCATCCGGTAGAACGGCGTTGGCCCTGTCCATGCAAACGCGCATGTCCATGGCCAACCCCTCATCAGCCTTCCGTTCTACAGGCGTAAAACTTTGAAAGCAGCTTCTGTAAGGATTCTCTGCGACCCTGGCTTGCCGGCTCAAAAAGCCGCCATTAGCGCATGGGTGCATGGGAATGCTGGATGAGCGTCCCGGACTCCCTTTAGGGACCACTGATGAGGGTAATAACTGTGCTTGAAGCCTACCGCAAACACATCGAAGAGCGTGCCGCTCTGGGTATCGTGCCCCAGCCGCTGAACGCCGAACAAACTGCAGGCCTGGTCGAGCTGCTGAAAAACCCGCCGGCCGGCGAAGAAGCCTTCCTCGTAGACCTGATCACCAACCGCGTTCCACCAGGGGTGGACGAAGCCGCCTACGTCAAGGCCGCCTTCCTCTCCGCCGTCGCCAAGGGCGAAGCAAAATCGCCACTGATCGACCGCAAGCGCGCCACCGAGCTGCTGGGCACCATGCAGGGCGGCTACAACATCGAAACGCTGGTCGCGCTGCTGGACGACGCCGAACTGGGCGCCGTCGCGGCCGAACAGCTCAAGCACACCCTGCTGATGTTCGATGCCTTCCACGATGTGGCTGAAAAAGCCAAAGCCGGCAACGTCCACGCCAAGGCCGTGCTGGAATCCTGGGCCGCCGGCGAGTGGTTCACCGCCCGCCCGGCCATCGCCGACAAGTACACCCTGACCGTGTTCAAGGTGCCTGGCGAAACCAACACCGACGACCTGTCGCCTGCCCCGGACGCCTGGTCGCGCCCTGACATCCCGCTGCACGCCCTGGCCATGCTGAAGATGGCCCGTGACGGCATCGAGCCTTCGCAACCAGGTTCGGTCGGCCCGCTGGCCCAGATCGAAGCCGTGAAAGCCAAGGGCTTCCCGGTCGCCTACGTCGGCGACGTGGTCGGTACCGGTTCCTCGCGTAAATCCGCCACCAACTCGGTGCTGTGGTTCTTCGGCGACGACATCCCGTACGTTCCCAACAAGCGCGCCGGTGGCTTCTGCTTCGGCACCAAGATCGCCCCGATCTTCTACAACACCATGGAAGACGCCGGCGCCCTGCCGATCGAATTCGACTGCACCAACCTGGCAATGGGCGACGTCATCGACGTCTACCCGTTCAAGGGTGAAGTGCGCCGCCACGGCAGCGACGAACTGGTCACCAACTTCGAGCTGAAAACCGAAGTACTGCTGGACGAAGTCCGCGCCGGTGGCCGTATCCCGCTGATCGTCGGCCGTGGCCTGACCGAGAAAGCCCGCGCCGAGCTGGGCCAGGCCCCTTCGGACCTGTTCAAGAAACCCGAGCAGCCTGCCGCTTCGACCAAGGGCTTCACCCTGGCGCAGAAGATGGTCGGCCGTGCCTGCGGTCTGCCGGAAGGCCAGGGCGTGCGCCCAGGTGCCTACTGCGAACCGAAGATGACCACCGTCGGCTCCCAGGACACCACTGGCCCGATGACCCGCGACGAGCTGAAAGACCTGGCGTGCCTGGGCTTCTCCGCTGACCTGGTGATGCAGTCGTTCTGCCACACCGCGGCTTATCCGAAGCCGATCGACGTCACCACCCACCACACCCTGCCAGACTTCATCCGCACCCGTGGCGGCGTGTCGCTGCGCCCTGGCGACGGCATCATCCACAGCTGGCTGAACCGCATGCTGATGCCTGACACCGTAGGTACCGGTGGCGACTCGCACACCCGCTTCCCGATCGGCATCTCGTTCCCGGCCGGCTCGGGCCTTGTGGCCTTCGCCGCCGCCACCGGCGTCATGCCGCTGGACATGCCAGAGTCGATCCTGGTGCGCTTCAAGGGCAAACTGCAGCCAGGCATCACCCTGCGTGACCTGGTCCATGCGATCCCTTACTACGCCATCCAGAAAGGCCTGCTGACCGTCGAGAAGAAAGGCAAGAAAAACGCCTTCTCCGGCCGCATCCTGGAGATCGAAGGCCTGAACGACCTGACCGTCGAGCAAGCCTTCGAGCTGTCCGACGCCTCGGCCGAACGTTCCGCCGCCGGTTGCACCATCAAGCTGCCAGAGAAGGCCATCGCCGAGTACCTGCAGTCCAACATCACCCTGCTGCGCTGGATGATCGGCGAAGGCTACGGCGATGCCCGCACCCTGGAGCGCCGCGCACAAGCGATGGAAGCCTGGCTGGCCAAGCCTGAGCTGCTGTCGGCCGACGCCGACGCCGAATACGCCGAAATCATCGAGATCGACCTGGCCGACGTGAAAGAGCCTGTGCTCTGCGCGCCGAACGACCCGGACGACGCCCGCCTGCTGTCCTCGGTACAGGGCGAGAAGATCGACGAAGTGTTCATCGGTTCGTGCATGACCAACATCGGTCACTTCCGCGCCGCCGGCAAGCTGCTGGACAAGGTCAAGGGTGGCATTCCAACCCGCCTGTGGCTGGCCCCGCCAACCAAGATGGACGCCCACCAGCTGACCGAGGAAGGTTACTACGGCATCTACGGCAAGGCTGGCGCGCGCATGGAAATGCCAGGCTGCTCGCTGTGCATGGGTAACCAGGCACGTGTGCAGACCGGCTCCACCGTGGTCTCCACCTCGACCCGTAACTTCCCGAACCGCCTGGGCGACGCGACCAACGTGTACCTGGCTTCGGCCGAACTGGCCGCCGTCGCTTCGATCATCGGCAAGCTGCCGACCGTCGAGGAGTACATGCAGTACGCGAAGGATATCGACAGCATGGCTGCCGACGTCTACCGCTACCTGAGCTTCGACCAGATCGCCGAGTTCCGCGAAGCCGCGGCCAACGCCAAGATCCCGGTGGTCCAGGCGTAAGCTGAGCAGTACGCTGTAAAAGAAAGCCCCGGTAGCAATACCGGGGCTTTTTCGTTCCAGCCAGTTCGCCAGCCCCCCTTGTAGGAGCCGGCTTGCCGGCGAAGCTTTTCAGATCACGAACAGATCGACAAACCTGTGCACCGGCATGGCCTCGAGCGCATCCTGGTCCTTGCACAACTCGACGATCTCCTCACACCGCTGCCGCACGAACCGTGTCGCCAGGTTCTCCCTGAACTTGGCCTCCAGCAACGGTATCCCCTCTGCCCTGCGCCGACGATGGCCGACCGGGTACTCCACCACCACTTCCCGTGTGTGGCTGCCATCCTTGAAGAACACCTGCAGGCCGTTGGCGATCGAGCGCTTGTCAGGCTCCAGGTATTCGCGGCTGAAACGCGGCTCTTCGACCACCTCCATCTTCTCGCGCAGGCGGTCGATGCTCGGGTGCGCCGCGTGGAAAGCATCCTCGTAATGTTCGGCCACCAGGCTGCCGAAGATCAGCGGCACGGCGGTCATGTACTGCAGACAGTGATCACGGTCAGCGGCGTTGGCCAGCGGGCCCTCCTTGGAAATGATGCGGATCGCCGACTCCTGGGTAGTGATGACAATGCGTGCAACTTCATGCAGGCGGTTGCGCACCTGCGGGTGCAGGGCCAGCGCGGCCTCGCAGGCGGTCTGCGCGTGGAACTCGGCGGGAAAACTGACCTTGAACAGCACGTTTTCCATCACGTAGCTGCCAAAGGGCTGGGGCAGGCGCAGGGCCTGCTGCTCGTCAGGCTTGAGTGCCAGGTCCTTGTTGGTGTGGCTGAACGACACGTCGTAGAAGCCCCACTGCGCCGCCGTCAGCACGCTGGGCACGCCCATTTCGCCACGCAGGGCGATATCGGCCAGGCGCACCCCGCGACTGGAGGCATCCCCCGCCGCCCACGACTTGCGCGACCCGGCATTGGGCGCGTGACGGTAAGTGCGCAAGGCCTGGCCGTCGACGAAGGCATGGGACAGTGCCGACAGCAGTTGTTCGCGGTTGGCACCCATGAGCTTGGCGCAGACCGCCGTGGAGGCCACCTTGACCAGCAGCACATGGTCCAGGCCGACCCGGTTGAATGCGTTCTCCAGCGCCAGCACGCCCTGGATTTCGTGAGCCATGATCATCGCATCGAGCACGGTGCGCATGGTCAGCGGCGCCTCGCCATCGGCCGCGCGCTTTTGCGAAAGGTGATCGGCGACGGCGAGGATGCCGCCGAGGTTGTCCGAGGGGTGGGCCCACTCCGCGGCCAACCAGGTGTCGTTGTAGTCCAGCCAGCGGATGGTACAGCCGATGTCCCAGGCGGCCTTGACCGGGTCCAGGCGGTAGCTGGTGCCGGGCACCCGTGCGCCGTGGGGGACCACGGTCCCCTCGACCATTGGGCCGAGCAGCTTGGTGCATTCGGGGAAGCGCAGGGCTAGCAGGCCGCAGCCGAGAGTGTCCACCAGGCAATTGCGGGCGGTATCGAGGGCTTCGACGGAGTCAACCTGGTAGTCGAGGACGTAGTCGGCGATAGCCTGGAGGATCTGGTCGTAGTCGGGGCGAGTGTTGAGATCGGTATTGGCGCTCATTGATGACTCCCTTGGCACAGGGGCTGCTGCGCAGCCCTTCGCCGGCAAGCCGGCTCCTACCTGTCACCCGTAGGAGCCGGCTTGCCGGCGAAGGGCCGCACAGCGGCCCCGCTCAACGAAAGCCGTGCGCCGATGCTGCGTTAGAAGCTGTCGCCAGGCACGCGCACCCAGCCCTCCATCAGCACCCGAGCGCTACGGCTCATGATGGCCTTGGTCACGGTCCATTGCCCGCCCACCTGGCGCGCCTCGGCCCCGACCCGCAACGTTCCGGACGGATGACCGAAGCGCACGGCACTGCGTTCTCCCCCGCCAGCGGCGAGGTTGACCAGCGTCCCGGGTATCGCCGCCGCCGTGCCGATAGCCACTGCGGCCGTACCCATCATCGCGTGGTGCAGCTTGCCCATCGACAGCGCGCGCACCAGCAGGTCGATCTCCTCGGCATTGACCGTCTTGCCACTGGAAGCAGTGTAGGTGCTCGGCGCCGCGACGAAAGCCACCTTGGGTGTGTGCTGACGCCCGGCCGCCTGGTCGACATGCTCGATCAAGCCCATGCGCACCGCGCCATGGGCACGAATGGTCTCGAAACGGGCCAATGCCGCGGCATCACCGTTGATCGCGTCCTGCAGCTCGGCCCCGGTGTAGCCAAGGTCGGCGGCGTTGACGAAGATGGTCGGGATCCCAGCGTTGATCAGGGTCGCCTTGAACGTGCCGGCACCCGGTACCTGGAGGTCATCCACCAGGTTGCCGGTGGGGAACATCGCCCCGCCGTCACCGTCTTCGTCGGCCGCCGGGTCGAGAAACTCCAGCTGCACCTCGGCGGCTGGGAAGGTCACACCATCGAGTTCGAAATCGCCGGTTTCCTGCACCTCGCCCTCGGTGATCGGTACGTGGGCGACGATGGTCTTGCCGATGTTGGCCTGCCAGATGCGCACGGTGGCGATGCCATTGCGCGGAACACGCGCCGCATCCACCAGACCGCTGGCAATGGCGAACGAGCCGACCGCGGCGGACAGGTTGCCGCAGTTGCCGCTCCAGTCGACGAAGGCCTTGTCGATCGACACCTGGCCGAACAGGTAGTCGACGTCGTGGTCGGCCTTGATGCTTTTCGACAGGATCACCGTCTTGCTGGTGCTGGAGGTGGCGCCGCCCATGCCGTCGATCTGCTTGCCGTACGGGTCGGGGCTGCCGATCACCCGCAACAGCAGGGCGTCGCGGGCCGGGCCGGGGACCCGGGCCTGTTCGGGCAGGTCCTGGAGGCGGAAGAACACGCCTTTGCTGGTGCCGCCACGGATGTAGGTGGCGGGGATTTTGATCTGGGGTACATATGCCATTGTCTTGGGCATCCTGATAGTCCGGTGAAATACCCTGGGGCTGCCTTGCAGCCCTTTCGCGACACAAGGCCGCTCCCACAGGTACTGCGCCGCTCTCTGTGGGAGCGGCCTTGTGTCGCGAAAGGGCCGCAAAGCGGCCCCCGTTTCATACTCAGGCGGTCGCTTCCAGGAAGTCCTGGGCAAAGCGCTGCAATACCCCGCCCGCCTCGTAGATCGACACCTCTTCGGCGGTATCCAGGCGGCAGGTCACCGGCACCTCGACACGTTCGCCATTGCGCCGCGTCACCACCAGGGTCAGCGTCGCGCGCGGCGTGCGCTCACCGAGCACGTCGTAGGTCTCGCTACCATCCAGCCCCAGGGTCTTGCGGTCGGTGCCCGGTTTGAACTCCAGCGGCAACACGCCCATGCCCACCAGGTTGGTGCGGTGGATGCGCTCGAAGCCTTCGGCAACGATCGCCTCAACCCCCGCCAGGCGCACGCCCTTGGCCGCCCAGTCGCGGGACGAGCCCTGACCGTAGTCGGCACCGGCGACAATGATCAGCGGCTGCTTGCGCTGCATGTAGGTTTCGATGGCTTCCCACATGCGCGTCACCTTGCCTTCCGGCTCGATGCGCGCCAGCGAACCCTGCTTCACGCTGCCGTCGTCCTTGCGCACCATCTCGTTGAACAGCTTGGGGTTGGCGAAGGTGGCGCGCTGGGCGGTCAGGTGGTCGCCACGGTGGGTGGCGTAGGAGTTGAAGTCCTCTTCCGGCAGGCCCATCTTCGCCAGGTACTCGCCGGCGGCGCTGTCGAGCATGATGGCATTGGACGGCGACAGGTGGTCGGTGGTGATGTTGTCCGGCAGCACGGCCAGCGGGCGCATGCCACGCAAGGTGCGCTCGCCGGCCAGGGCGCCTTCCCAGTACGGCGGACGGCGGATATAGGTGCTCATTGGCCGCCACTCGTACAGCGGCGCGACCTTCGGCCCCCTGTCCTCTTCGATGGCGAACATCGGGATGTACACCTGGCGGAACTGCTCCGGTTTCACCGAAGCACGCACCACGGCGTCGATTTCTTCATCGCTCGGCCAGATATCCTTCAGGCGGATCTCCTTGCCGTCGACCACGCCCAACACATCCTTCTCGATATCGAAGCGGATGGTGCCGGCGATGGCGTAGGCCACCACCAGCGGCGGCGAGGCCAGGAAGGCCTGCTTGGCGTAGGGGTGGATGCGCCCGTCGAAGTTGCGGTTGCCCGACAGCACGGCGGTGGCGTACAGGTCGCGGTCGATGATCTCTTGCTGGATCGCCGGGTCCAGCGCGCCGGACATGCCGTTGCAGGTGGTGCAGGCAAAGGCGACGATACCGAAGCCCAGTTGTTCCAGCTCCTGCTCCAGCCCCGCTTCTTTCAGGTACAACTGCACGGTCTTGGAGCCGGGCGCCAGCGACGACTTCACCCAGGGTTTGCGGGCAAGCCCGAGCTTGTTGGCATTGCGCGCCAGCAGGCCTGCGGCGATCACGTTGCGCGGGTTGCTGGTGTTGGTGCAACTGGTGATGGCGGCGATGATCACCGCGCCATCCGGCATCTGCCCCGGCACTTCTTGCCACTGGCCGGCAATGCCCTTGGCCGCCAGGTCGCTGGTGGATACCCGGGCGTGCGGGTTGGAAGGGCCGGCCATGTTGCGCACCACGCTCGACAGGTCGAAGCTCAGGGTGCGCTCGTACTCGGCCTTGGCCAGGCTGTCGGCCCACAGGCCGGCGACCTTGGCGTAGGTCTCCACCAACTGCACCTGCTGCTCGTCGCGGCCGGTGAGCTTGAGGTAGTCGATGGTCTGCTGGTCGATGGCGAACATCGCTGCGGTGGCACCGTATTCCGGGGCCATGTTGGAGATGGTGGCACGGTCGCCCAGGGTCAGCGCGCTGGCGCCGGCACCGTGGAACTCCAGGTAGGCGCCGACCACCTTCTGCTTGCGCAGGAACTCGGTAAGCGCCAGCACCAGGTCGGTGGCGGTGATGTTGGGGGCCAGGCGGCCGGTCAGCTCGACGCCGACGATTTCCGGCAGGCGCATCCACGACGCGCGCCCCAGCATCACGTTCTCGGCCTCCAGGCCACCGACGCCGATGGCGATCACGCCCAGGGCATCGACGTGCGGGGTGTGGCTGTCGGTGCCGACGCAGGTGTCCGGGTAAGCGACGCCACGGTCGCTGTGGATCACCGGCGACATTTTCTCCAGGTTGATCTGGTGCATGATGCCGTTGCCCGGCTGGATCACATCGACGTTCTTGAACGCCTTCTTGGTCCAGTTGATGAAGTGGAAACGGTCTTCGTTGCGGCGATCCTCGATGGCGCGGTTCTTCTCGAACGCCTGCGGGTCGAAGCCGCCGCACTCCACGGCCAGCGAGTGGTCGACGATCAACTGCACCGGCACCACCGGGTTGACCTGGGCCGGGTCGCCGCCCTTGTCGGCGATGGCGTCGCGCAGGCCGGCCAGGTCGACCAACGCGGTCTGGCCGAGAATGTCGTGGCACACGACGCGGGCCGGGAACCAGGGGAAGTCGAGGTCGCGCTTGCGCTCGATCAATTGCTCGAGCGAGGCGTTGAGGGTGGCCGGGGCGCAACGGCGCACGAGGTTTTCGGCGAGTACGCGGGAGGTGTACGGCAGGCCGTCATAGGCGCCAGGCTTGATTGCCTCGACCGCGGCACGGGCGTCGAAGTAGTCCAGGGCGGTGCCTGGCAGGGGCTTGCGGAATTCTGTATTCATGGCACAGGGACTCAATCACGGTAAGGTCGGTGCTGTTGTGGCCGCCCTGCGTCCTTGTAGGAGCCGGCTTGCCGGCGAACGGGGTCCCGGCAATGCCGGGGTTCGCCAGCAAGCTGGCTCCTACAGGGATCGCGGGCTGACTCAGCGCTGCTCGATCGGCACGAACTGGCGCTGCTCGACGCCGACGTACTCGGCGCTCGGGCGGATGATGCGGTTGTTGGCGCGTTGCTCGAACACGTGCGCGGCCCAGCCGGTCAGGCGCGAGCAGACGAAGATCGGGGTGAACAGCTTGGTCGGGATGCCCATGAAGTGGTACGCCGAGGCATGGTAGAAGTCGGCGTTGGGGAACAGGCGCTTCTGCTCCCACATGGTCTTGTCGATAGCTTCGGAAACCGGATACAGCACGGTGTCGCCCACTTCGTCGGCGAGCTTTTTCGACCAGCCCTTGATCACCTCGTTGCGCGGGTCGGACTCTTTGTAGATCGCATGGCCGAAGCCCATGATCTTGTCCTTGCGCTCGAGCATGCGCAGCAGCTCGGCGGTGGCTTCCTGCGGCGTCTGGAAGCGTTCGATCAGCTCCATCGCCGCCTCGTTGGCGCCACCGTGCAGCGGGCCGCGCAGCGAACCGATAGCGGCGGTCACGCAGGAGTACAGGTCGGACAGGGTCGAGGCGCAGACCCGGGCGGTGAAGGTCGAGGCGTTGAATTCGTGCTCCGCATACAGGATCAGCGAGACGTTCATCACCTTGACGTGCAGGTCGCTTGGTTTCTTGCCATGCAGCAGGTGCAGGAAGTGGCCGCCAATCGTCTCTTCATCGCTGGTGCAATCGATGCGCACACCGTGGTGAGTGAAGCGGTACCAGTAGCACATCACCGCCGGGAACAGCGCCAGCAGGCGGTCGGTCTTGTCGCGCTGGGCGTCGAAGGTCAGCTCCGGCTCCAGGGTGCCGAGCACCGAACAGCCGGTGCGCATCACATCCATCGGGTGGGCGTCGCGCGGGATGCGCTCGAGGACTTCCTTCAGCGCTTGCGGCAGGTCGCGCAGGCCCTTGAGCCTGCGCTTGTAGTCCGCCAGTTCGGCCTTGCTCGGCAGCTCGCCGTAGAGCAGCAGGTAGGCGACTTCCTCGAACTCGGCGCCGGCGGCCAGGTCGCGCACGTCATAGCCGCGGTAGGTCAGGCCGGCACCGGCCTGGCCGACGGTCGACAGTGCGGTCTGCCCGGCCACCTGGCCACGCAGGCCTGCGCCACTGAGTACTTTTGCTTCGGCCATGGTGTTTCTCCTTTCTTGAATTTGTTATCGAAGTCTTTTCTGGCTAATCGGGTGTCGGGCCTGTTCGCCGGCAAGCCGGCTCCTACAGGTGCAGCGGCGTTTCAAAAACCTGTGCAACTCCTGTAGGAGCGGGTTTACCCGCGAAGAGGCCAGCACCGACCTTCACTTATCCCTTCTTCTGCGCGAACAGCGCATCGAGGCTCTGCTCGAAGGCGTGGTAGCCGATGGCATCGTAGAGCTCCATGCGAGTCTGCATGGTGTCGATCACGTTCTTCTGCGTACCGTCACGGCGCAGCGCGGTGTAGACATTCTCGGCGGCCTTGTTCATGGCACGGAACGCCGACAGCGGGTAGAGCACCAGCGACACGTCGACCGAGGCCAGCTCCTCGGTGGTGTACAACGGCGTGGCGCCAAACTCGGTGATGTTGGCCAGGATCGGCGCCTTCACCCGGTCGGCGAAGGTCTTGTACATCGAAAGTTCGGTGATCGCTTCCGGGAAGATCATGTCGGCGCCGGCTTCGACACACGCCGCCGCACGGTCCAGCGCGGCGTTCAGGCCTTCTACCGCCAGCGCGTCGGTGCGCGCCATGATCACGAAGCTGTCGTCGCTGCGGGCGTCAACGGCGGCCTTGATACGGTCGACCATCTCCTGCTGGCTGACGATCTCCTTGTTCGGGCGATGGCCGCAGCGCTTGGCGCCGACCTGGTCCTCGATATGGATGGCCGCAGCGCCGAACTTGCTCATCGACTTGACGGTACGGGCGACGTTGAAAGCCGAGGCGCCGAAGCCGGTGTCGACATCCACCAGCAGCGGCAGGTCGCACACGTCGGTGATGCGGCGCACGTCGGTGAGCACGTCGTCCAGGCCACTGATGCCCAGGTCCGGCAGCCCCAGGGAACCGGCGGCGACGCCGCCACCGGACAGGTAGATGGCCTTGAAACCGGCACGCTTGGCCAGCAGGGCGTGGTTGGCGTTGATGGTCCCGACCACCTGCAGCGGATGTTCGGCGGCAACCGCGTCACGGAAACGCTGGCCGGGGGTGCTCTTCACTGTCATGACTCACCTCGTGGGCTATTGTTGTCGGCGCCCTGGTAGTGGCGCTCGATATTGCGCTTGGACGCGCCGATGTGGCGGCGCATCAGGAGTTCTGCGAGTTCGCCGTCGCGGGCCTCGATGGCGTCGAGGATACGGTGGTGTTCGGCGAAGGCCTGGCGTGGCCGGTTGGGCGTGGTGGAGAACTGGATGCGGTACATGCGCACCAGCTGGTACAGCTCGCCGCACAGCATCTTGTAGAGGGTCTGGTTGCCGCTGCCCTGGATGATCCGGTAGTGGAAGTCGTAGTCCCCTTCCTGCTGGTAGTAGCCCTGCCCGGCCTGGAACGCAGCATCGCGCTCGTGAGTGTCGAGCACATGGCGCAGCTCGTCGATGGCCGCCTGGCTCATGCGCTCGGCGGCCAGGCGGCAGGCCATGCCCTCGAGCGATTCACGGATCTCATACAGCTCGATCAGCTCGGCGTGGCTCAACGACACCACCCGCGCCCCGACATGGGGCACGCGCACCAGCAGGCGCTGGCCCTCCAGGCGGTGGATCGCTTCGCGCAGCGGGCCACGGCTGATGCCGTAGGTGCGCGCCAGCTCCGGTTCGGAAATCTTGCTGCCGGGCGCGATCTCACCCTTGACGATGGCCGCCTGGATGCGCCGAAAGACGTTCTCCGAGAGGGTCTCGGTCTCGTCCTGGTTGATCGCGGCTGCCTGGGCTGTGTCCAGCATGATTGTCGACACCTTCAAAATCAATGACGGCAAAACTAGCTAAACCAAGGCCTCACGTCAAAGACAAAAAGAATATTGTCGACAATCGTCTAATAACGAACTTACCCCGCCTCCCGGCGGTCTGATCGCGGGCGCGCTGGCGTCAAGACATCGGCGTGATAGAATGCCGCGCTCCTTTCGGAGCATGGATCGTGTGTCTGTCATCTTTTCATGCTACCGACACACTCATGAGGACGCTTGGCCAGTCGCCTTGCCCTGAACCCCGCACAGCACCGCGCCAGGATTATGAGACTCACACCCGCTTCACTGCTGCTCTGCCTGACCCTGCTGCCGGCCCTCGCGCCCGCGGCGGAAAAGACCGTGTACGGTCTGAACGAATACGCTCGCCTGGGCGACCTGGACCTGGAAGTGGCGGCCAAGCTCGATACCGGCGCCAAGACTGCCTCGCTCAGCGCCCGCGACATCAAGCGTTTCAAGCGCGACGGCGAGAGCTGGGTACGTTTCTACCTGGCCATCGACGCCGCCCACAAACACCCTATCGAACGCCCCCTGGCCCGGGTCAGCAAGATCAAGCGCCGTGCCGGGGACTATGACGCCGAATCCGGCAAGGCCTACACCGCCCGCCCGGTCATCGAGCTCGATATCTGCATGGGCCAGACACGACGCACCATCGAGGTCAACCTCACCGACCGCAGCGCTTTCCAGTTCCCGCTGCTGATCGGCTCCGAGGCCCTCAAGCACTTTGGTGCCCTGGTCGACCCAAGCCTAAAATACGCGGCCGGCAAACCTGCCTGTGCCACCGAAGCTCCCAAAGCAGAGTAATTCCGATGCGCTCTCTTACCCTCCACCTGAAAGTCTTGATCACCGTCCTGGTGTTGCTGGGCGTGGCGATCACGGCCTATCAGATCTTCGCCCTCGGTATCCCGGTGACCGAAGATGAAACCGACGACCTGTGGAACATCGACGCCAAGGTCGAGTTCGTCGCCAGCGCCAAGGACCCGGTCAAGGTGCAGATGTTCGTGCCGCCGCTGAACCGCGACTATGTGAGCCTCAACGAGAGCTTCATCTCCAACAACTATGGGGTGAGCGTCAACCGCGTCGACGGCAACCGCAAGGTCACCTGGTCGGCCCGCCGCGCCAGCGGCAACCAGACCCTCTACTACCGCCTGGTGCTGACCAAGCGCTACAGCAACGAAAAGACCAAGATCAAGGGCCCGACCTTCCGCGACAGCCTGGCCCTCGAGGGCCCGGAGAAGATCGCCGCCGAAGCGCTGATGGCACCGATCCGTCAACACTCGGCCGACGTCGAGACTTTCGTCGGCGAGACCATCAAGCGCGTCAACAATCTCAACGACGACAACGTCAAGCTGCTGCTGGCCGGCGACACCTCGTCGATGAAGAAGGCCCAGGTCATCGACCTGCTGCTGTCCATCGCCCACGTGCCACTTGAAAAAGTCCACACCATCCGCCTGGTTGCCGACACCCCGCAAACCCCTGAACTGTGGCTGCGCAGCTTCAACGGCAACGACTGGCTGTACTTCAACCCGGACACCGGCGAGCAAGGCCTGCCTGCCGACCGCCTGCTGTGGTGGACCGGCGACGAGAACCTGATCACCGTCGATGGCGGCAAGAAAGCCAACGTCACCTTCAGCATGAACAACAGCGAGATGAACGCCATCCGCCTGGCCAAGCTGACCGACGAGAACACCGACGCCGACTTCCTCGAGTACTCGCTGTACGGCCTGCCGCTGCAGACCCAGCAGACCTTCATGATCATGGTGATGATCCCGATCGGCGTGCTGGTGATCCTGGTGCTGCGCAACCTAATCGGCATCCAGACCCTGGGCACCTTCACCCCGGTGCTGATCGCCCTGGCCTTCCGCGAGACACAGCTGGGCTTCGGCATCGTGCTGTTCACCGTGATCACCGCGCTTGGCCTGTCGCTGCGCTCGTACCTCGAGCACCTGAAGCTGCAGATGCTGCCGCGCCTGTCGGTGGTGCTGACCTTCGTCGTGGTGCTGATCGCCGCCATCAGCCTGTTCAGCCACAAGCTGGGCCTTGAACGCGGCCTGTCGGTGGCGCTGTTCCCGATGGTGATCCTGACCATGACCATCGAACGCCTGTCGATCACCTGGGAAGAGCGCGGTGGCGGCCACGCCATGAAAGTGGCCATCGGCACCCTGTTCGCCGCCTCTGTCGCGCACCTGCTGATGACCGTGCCGGAGCTGACCTACTTCGTCTTCACCTTCCCGGCGGTGCTGCTGATCCTGGTGGGCTTCATGCTGGCGATGGGTCGCTACCGCGGCTACCGCCTGACCGAGCTCGTGCGCTTCAAGGCCTTCCTGAAGAAGGCTGACGCCTGATGTTCGGCCTGTTCAAGACATGGAAAGCCCTGGAGGCCCGGGGCATCATGGGTATCAACCGGCGCAACGCGGACTACGTGTTGAAGTACAACAAGCGCCACCTGTACCCGATCGTCGACGACAAGATCATCACCAAGGAGCGTGCACTGGCGGCCGGCATCCATGTGCCGGAGATGTACGGCATCATCGAGACCGAGAAGCAGATCGAGAAGCTCGACGAGATCATCGGCGAGCGCAACGACTTCGTCATCAAGCCGGCCCAGGGGGCCGGCGGTGACGGCATCCTGGTGATCGCCGACCGCTTCGAGGACCGCTACCGCACGGTGTCGGGCAAGATCATCAGCCACGAGGAAATCGAGCACCAGATTTCCAGCATCCTCACCGGCCTCTACTCGCTGGGCGGGCACCGCGACCGTGCGCTGATCGAGTACCGGGTCACCCCGGACCAGATCTTCAAGAGCATAAGCTACGAAGGCGTGCCGGACATCCGCATCATCGTGCTGATGGGCTACCCGGTGATGGCCATGCTGCGCCTGCCGACCCGCCAGTCCGGCGGCAAGGCCAACCTGCACCAAGGCGCCATCGGCGTGGGCGTGGATCTGGCCACGGGCCTGACGCTGCGCGGCACCTGGCTGAACAAGATCATCAGCAAGCACCCGGACACCACCAACGCGGTGGACGGCGTGCAGCTGCCCAACTGGGACGGCTTCATGAAGCTCGCCGCCAGCTGCTACGAACTGTGCGGCCTGGGCTACATCGGCGTGGATATGGTGCTGGACCAGGACAAGGGACCGCTGATCCTCGAGCTCAATGCCCGTCCCGGCCTGAACATCCAGATCGCCAACGACTGCGGGCTCACGCAACGCACCCACGCCATCGAGGCGCACCTGGAAATGCTGGCGAAGGAAGGCCGCACCGAGGATGCCGCACAACGCGTGCGGGTGTCGCAAGGGCTGTTCGGGCACGTTCAGCAGTGACCCTGTTCGCCGGCAAGCCGGCTCCTACCGTAGGAGCCGGCTTGCCGGCGAACCCCTCCATGGCTGGGTACAGCATGTGAATGTCGCCCTCAGCGCTAGGCGCATTTCCTACACAGGTCTACAATCGCCCTCCTCGCTTTTTCATCGCCGTCCATTCTGATGCCGACCTGTACGCTCCACCCCCTGCCCTACCAGCCCGACCCTGCATTCTATTTCGCACGCCTGCGCACAGCGCCAGGCGCGATCCTGCTCGACAGCGCCCGCCCCCACGCCGAGCGCGGCCGCTTCGACCTGCTCAGCGCCTGGCCACGGCAGCTGCTGCTGGCACAACCGGGCGAAACCGGCCAACGCTACTTGCAACGCTTGCGCCAGGCGCTGGCCGAGCTGGGCACGGCACAACTGCCTGACGGCGTGGACCTGCCATTCGCCGGCGGGCTGATCGGCTACCTGAGCTACGACTTCGGGCGCCGCCTGGAGCATCTGCCAGCCGAAGCCCTGGACGACCTCGCCCTGCCCGACGCCCACCTGGGTCTCTATGCCTGGGCGCTGGTGACCGACCATCAACTGCAACGCAGCCAGCTGGTGTTCCACCCCAGCCTCGAAACGACCGAGCGGCACCGCCTGGTTCAGCTGTTTGCAGCGCCCGCCACCGCCAAGCCTGGTGAGTTCCACCTGCTCGCTCCCATGGCCGGTGACCTGACCCCCGAGCAATACCGCAACGCGTTCGACAAGGTCCAGCAGTACATCCAGGCCGGCGACTGCTACCAGATCAACCTGACCCAGCGCTTCCGCGCGCCCTGCCAGGGCGATCCGTGGCACGCCTACCAAGCCCTGCGCGCTGCGTGCCCGACGCCGTTTTCCGGGTACCAGCAGCTGGATGCCAGCACGGCCTTGCTCAGCTTCTCTCCCGAGCGTTTCATCCGCGTCAGCCAAGGCGAAGTCGAGACCCGCCCGATCAAGGGCACCCGCCCACGCGCGAGCGACCCCATCGAGGATGCACGCAACGCCGACGAGCTGCTGAACAGCCCGAAGGATCGCTCGGAAAACCTGATGATCGTCGACCTGCTGCGCAACGACATTGGCCGCACCTGCGAGATTGGTTCAGTGAAGGTGCCGGAGCTGTTCAGCCTGGAGAGCTACCCCAACGTCCACCACCTGGTCAGCAGCGTCACCGGGCGCCTGGCCGCTGGCCGCGACGCGCTGGACCTGATCGGCGGCAGCTTCCCGGGCGGCTCGATCACCGGCGCGCCGAAGATCCGCGCCATGCAGATCATCGACGAGCTGGAGCCCACCCGCCGGGCGCTGTACTGCGGCTCGTTGCTGTACATCGATGTACGCGGCGAGATGGACAGCTCCATCGCCATCCGCAGCCTGCTGGTCAAGGATGGCCAGGTCAGTTGCTGGGGCGGCGGCGCGGTGGTGGCCGACTCGCACTGGCAGGCCGAATACGAAGAGTCGATCGCCAAGGTGCGGGTACTGATGGAAACACTGCGAAGCTTGTAAAGCATCGCCGGCAAGCCGGTAGGAGCCGGCTTGCCGGCGAATCGGCCGCCGCAGTCTACCCCGCCATTTTTTGTTACCATCTGGACACTACGAGCGCACAGCGCCACTCACCTGATGGAAACCGCCTGATGAGCCAACCCTTCGACGTCGCCACCCTGGCCGCGACCTACGCCAGCAAGTCCCCGCAGGAGATCCTCAAGCTCGCCTTCGAACACTTCGGCGACGATCTGTGGATCTCCTTCAGTGGCGCCGAGGATGTGGTGCTGGTGGACATGGCCTGGCGCCTGAACAAGCAGGTCAAGGTGTTCAGCCTCGATACCGGGCGCCTGCACCCGGAAACCTACCGTTTCATCGACCAGGTGCGCGAACAGTACAACCTGCCGATCGAAATCCTCAGCCCTGACCGCGACAAGCTCGACCCGTTCGTCAAGGAGAAGGGCCTGTTCAGCTTCTACAAGGACGGCCACGGCGAATGCTGCGGCATCCGCAAGATCGAACCGCTGCGCCGCAAGCTGGCCACAGTGAGCGCCTGGGCCACCGGCCAGCGCCGCGACCAGAGCCCCGGCACCCGCAGCCAGGTGGCGGCGCTGGAGATCGACAGCGCCTTTTCCACCCCCGAGCGCCCTCTGTACAAGTTCAACCCGCTGGCGCAGATGACCAGCGAGGAAGTCTGGGGTTACATCCGCATGCTCGAGCTGCCTTACAACAGCCTGCATGAGCGTGGTTTCATCAGCATCGGGTGTGAGCCATGCACCCGGCCGGTGCTGCCGAACCAGCATGAGCGCGAGGGGCGCTGGTGGTGGGAAGAGTCGACGCAGAAGGAATGCGGGCTGCATGCCGGCAACCTGATCACCAAGGCATAAACATACAAAAGGGCCGCAAAGCGGCCCCGTACGATCTCGAATCAGTGCACCGGCAGCTCGACGCCCTCGAACAGCTCTTCGAGCTCCTGCTTGTTGTGGCACTGAATCGCCTTGGCCATCACCTCACGGGTCAGGTGCGGCGCGAACTTCTCGATGAAATCGCACATGAAGCCACGCAGGAAGGTGCCACGGCGGAAGCCGATCTTGGTGATGCTGGCCTCGAACAGCTCGCTGGCATCCAGGCACACCAGGTCACTGTCAAGCTTGGGATCGACCGCCATCTTGGCCACGATGCCCACGCCCAGCCCCAGGCGTACATAAGTCTTGATCACGTCGGCGTCGGCGGCGGTGAACACCACCTTCGGGGTCAGGCCGCGGTGGTTGAAGGCCTCGTCCAGCTTGGAACGGCCAGTGAAGCCAAACACGTAGGTGACGATCGGGTATTCGGCCACCGCTTCGAGCGTCAACTTCGGCAGCTTGGTCAGCGGGTGCCCCTGCGGCACCACCACGCAACGATTCCACTTGTAGCAAGGCATCATGATCAGGTCGCCGAACAGCTCCAGCGCTTCGGTGGCGATGGCGAAATCGACGGTGCCATCGGCCGCCATCTCGGCGATCTGCATCGGCGAGCCCTGGTGCATGTGCAGGGCGACTTCCGGGTATTGCTTGATGAAGTTGCTGATCACCGGCGGCAAGGCATAGCGCGCTTGCGTGTGAGTGGTGGCGATGGACAGCGTGCCCTTCTTCTCGTTGGAGAATTCCTGGGCGATCTGCTTGATGCTCTCGACCTTGCGCAGGATCTCGCCGGCGGTATTGATGATGCGCTCGCCGGCCGGGGTGACGCGGGTCAGGTGTTTGCCACTGCGGGCGAAGACTTCGACGCCCAGTTCGTCCTCGAGCAGGCGGATCTGTTTGCTGATACCGGGCTGGGAGGTGTACAGGCTCTGCGCCGTCGCGGAAACGTTGAGGTCATGGTGCGCCACTTCCCAGATGTAGCGCAGTTGCTGAAGCTTCATAGATATCCCTCAAAGGCGGTAGGTCACCGGCGCGCCGGCAGCGACGAGTTATAACTATATTAGTGGCTTGAGAAATAAATCTAGAACTATTTTGTTACGATCGCCGGAAATTACCTACCGCCACTTTCACCCTTTCCTACGCCCAAGATGCTGGGCGAGCGGCACCATGTAGACCGGCACCGGGGACAGCTGCAGCAACCGCACCGCCGTGCGACCGATGGGGACGTCCACCCCCGCGCCCGCGCTGTGGCTGCCGAAAATCAGCAAGTCGACCGACAGGCGCTGCGCCTGTTCGAGGATCACCTGTGCCGGGTCGCCCTGACGCACCCGTACCGCACGAATCAGCGCAAGGTCGGCCACCTCACCCAACTCTTCGCGAAAGTTGTCCAGCACCCGCTGCTCGATATTGGCCATCACCGTGTTGACCCCCTCGCTGTGCAACGCGTCGAGGGTCTGCTCGTCGAGGTAGCTCTGCAGGAGGGATTCGGCGAACTGCCCCATGGGTTCGACCGCGTGGATCACATACAGCTCTGCGTTGAAGGTCCGCGCCAGCGCCAGCGCGTGCTGCATGACAAAAGGGGCGTACACACCGAGGTCAGTGGCGTACAGCATGGAACGGATCATTCGACCTCCTCGACTGCCGCTGCGGCAGAGCAAGGTTCAGCTTAGCAGCGCGCTGGACTGGCGCCTTGCCGTCCAGCGCACTGCCGGCGCGGGCTGCGGGAGGGTCAGGGCATGCGATTGTGCCGGTCGAGGAACGCCAGCGCCTGGTACAGCGCTTCCATGCGCGACAGGTTGCATCCCGCCGCCCTCGCGCGGGCCAGGGGTTCGCCGTAGATCGCCTGCAGCTCCAGCGGCCGCTGCTGGACATGGTCGTGGTACATGCTAGGCCAATAGTCCGGCATCTGTTCGGTGACGCGGAACAAGTGGGCGGCGTACCCCGCTGGCAATTCATGCCCGCACGCCTTGGCCCCCTCGACCACTTCGGCCATCAACGCCTGGATCAGCGCGCGGCTGTCGGGGTCATTCATCAATGGCATGGTGCTGGCTTTGAGCAGCACCGAAAGGCCGTTATAGGGGACGTTCCAGACCAGCTTCTGCCAGCGTGCCTGGTTGAGATCGGCCATGGCCTGGGAATCGATCCCTGCGGCACGGAACAGCGCGGCCCCCTCTTCCACCACCGCCAGGCCACCCGGCCCGCTGTGATAACCCAGGTTGACCGCACCCAATGCCTGGTGACGGATTTCCCCGGGGCGCTCCCGGTTCACACAAATAAAGCACAGCCCGCCGAGCAGATGCATGTCCGAACGCAAGGCAGGCCGCAACTGATCCTCCACCCCCAGGCCGTTCTGCAGCAGCACCACCTTTGCACCCGGCGCCGCCACCTGGACGATCAGTGGCGCCAACTCGGCATTGCTGGTGGCCTTCGCCGCGACCAGCAACCAGTCGCAAGGCGGCATGTCGGTGGCCGAGGCATAGGCCTGCACGCTGTCCAGCCGTAGCTGGCCATGCACGGCACTGTCGAGTTTCAGGCCCTGGGTGCGCACCACGTCATACTCGCTGCGCAAAAGAAAATGCACATCGAACCCGGCGCGGGCGAGCATCAGCCCATAGAAGCCACCGATGGCGCCGCTGCCGATGATGCCGATACGGATATTGCGAGGGTCCATGCTGCGCTCCTGGTCGGGTGCCGTTGTTGTTTGTCCGGTTTTTCTACACGCAAACCAGCCGTTTTTCGATCCCTCACTATACTGGGGCAATGAAGGTCAAATAATCGACACGGAGTCGAGCATGTGCGTCTACCTGCCCCATCCCGATGATATTCCTGTCGAACTGGCCCTGCGTCCATCATCCAGCCTCTTTCGTCGCCACCTCTACACCCAAGGCCTGGGCGGCATAGCCTGCAACCAGCCACGTGCTTACCGGCGCGGCACCGCAGTGGAGGTGCTGATGCCCTCGCTGGGGCTCGATGCACGCTACCCCGGCTATGTCGCCTGGTGCCAGAAGCTCGACGCGGGCTATCGGGTGGGGGTGGCCTTCACCGACAGCCAGGCGCTGTTCGCCGCGCGCATGAGCGAACAGGTATGCCAGATCCACCACTATTGCCAGCAGCAAGTACCCGGCGAGCTGGACAGCGACACCACCCAGCGCCTGGCCGCGCAGTGGGTCGACCAGCACGCCGATGCCTTTTCCGAGGCCAGCCTGCACACGCCCTAGCCCACCTGAGCCCGCTGCGCCTGCAAAAACCCCGTGATTACGGGCCCAGGCCATTGTCGCGCCCCCGCTAACGCGTTAAGGTTCGGGGCTCCCCGCTGCGAACAAACTGCTGCTGGGCCGCACGGGGATTGCTGGCGGCCGGCACCCGTGACCTGACGAGTAACACGATGGCTGATTTACCGATCGATGACTTGAACGTTGCCTCCAACGAGACCTTGATCACCCCTGATCAGCTCAAGAAGGAAATCCCTCTCAGCGCCAAGGCCCTGCAGACCGTGACTGCCGGCCGCGAAGTGGTGCGCAATATCCTCGACGGCAAGGACCATCGCCTGTTCGTCGTGGTCGGTCCCTGCTCGATCCACGACATCAAGGCTGCCCACGAGTATGCCGAGCGCCTGAAGGTGCTGGCCGAAGAAGTCTCCGACACCCTCTACCTGGTCATGCGCGTCTATTTCGAGAAGCCGCGCACCACCGTGGGCTGGAAAGGCTTGATCAACGACCCGTACCTGGATGACTCGTTCAAGATCCAGGACGGCCTGCACATCGGCCGCCAGCTGCTGCTGGACCTCGCCGAAAAAGGCTTGCCCACCGCCACCGAAGCACTCGACCCGATCTCCCCGCAGTACTTGCAGGACCTGATCAGCTGGTCGGCCATCGGCGCCCGTACCACCGAATCGCAAACCCATCGCGAAATGGCCTCGGGCCTGTCGTCGGCGGTCGGTTTCAAGAACGGTACCGATGGCGGCCTGACCGTGGCGATCAACGCCCTGCAATCGGTCTCCAAGCCGCACCGCTTCCTCGGCATCAACCAGGAAGGCGGCGTATCGATCGTCACGACCAAAGGCAACGCCTACGGCCACGTGGTGCTGCGCGGCGGCAACGGCAAGCCCAACTACGACTCGGTCAGCGTCGCCCTGTGCGAACAAGACCTGGCCAAGGCCAAGATCAAGCCCAACATCATGGTCGACTGCAGCCACGCCAACTCCAACAAGGATCCGGCCCTGCAGCCGCTGGTGATGGAAAACGTCGCCAACCAGATCCTCGAAGGCAACCAGTCGATCATCGGCCTGATGGTCGAGAGCCACCTGAACTGGGGCTGCCAGGCCATTCCGAAGAACCTCGACGAGCTGCAGTACGGCGTGTCGGTGACCGATGCCTGCATCGACTGGGCGGCCACCGAGAAAACCTTGCGCAGCATGCACGCCAAGCTCAAGGATGTGCTCCCCAAGCGCCAGCGCGGCTGACCACCACGCAAACGAAAACGCCGGGCAATGCCCGGCGTTTTCATGTGTGAAGCCTGATCAGACCTTGCTCGAGTGGCGCTGCTGGCGCTCCATGTAGCGCTCGACGTAGGAGCAGGACGGAATCACCGTGTAGCCCATCTGCTCGGCGTAGGCCAGGGCCTCTTCGGTCAGCGCGGCGGCGATCCCGCGGCCACGCAAGGCATTGGGCACGAAGGTGCGATAGATATCCAGCGTCTGCTTGCCCAGGTCCATATACGTCAGGTAGGCCCGGTGACCGTCCACGGTGGTCTCGAACTGATGACCCGCCTGGTCATGGTGGATGGTCAGCGTCTCGCTCATCACTACTCCTCGCAGGTCTTGTCGGCAGACCCTTACCTTACCGATGGGGATTATCCGGCGGAGGAACCTCTACGCCACCTGTTGGCCGTTGGACAGCGGGACGATCTGGATCGTTCTGCCGTGCAGGGCACCCTCAAATAGTAGGCGGCGCCTGCAAGATTGCTCAAGCCACCACGTATGAAAATGCTGACAGCAACCTCCCCGATCATGCCCTGGCCAGACAACAGCAACCGGATGTTCTAGGGCTAAGACGCCAACGGACAGTTAAAGTCACCGTTAGTTCAACAAAAAAGTTACCGTACTACAATCGCTTGCGAACGCCGTGCAAGATTTTCACACTTTGCTCACAAACCCCGTCACGCAGCCCCGCCGCGACATTTTTTTTGCAGTTCTTGCGCTCAGTCAGTTTACTTACTACAAGTAATGGGTACTATGTACGCCGGCCAGTTTCTCTTTTCCGAGAGATGGCTATTTAATAGAAAGTCCTTGAAGGGGAACACGATGAACAACGTTCTGAAATTCTCTGCTCTGGCTCTGGCCGCAGTTCTGGCTACCGGTTGCAGCAGCGTATCCAAAGAAACCGAAGCTCGCCTGACTGCTACCGAAGACGCAGCAGCTCGCGCCCAGGCTCGTGCAGACGAAGCCTACCGCAAAGCTGATGACGCTCTGGCAGCTGCTCAGAAGGCTCAGCAGACCGCTGACGAAGCCAACGAGCGCGCTCTGCGTATGCTGGACAAAGCCAGCCGCAAGTAATAATCCTCACGGATTGTTATGGAGCCGACCCACTTGTGGGTCGGCTTTTTTATTGCCCGAAGAACGCCAGGCCGCACAATCAAAAAAGGGCCTGCACTAAGGCAGACCCTCGAGAGTAGTACGAAATGGCTTACTGCAGTTCGGGCGGAATGCTCGACACGATCGGCGCTCCGGCAGCGGTATCGACCGGCACGGCGATTTCAACCGGCATGCCATCTTCAGCAGCCACCACGTCACGCACCATGTCCCAGTTCATGCGCAAGTTGTTGGCCAGGTCTTCACGCTTGAGCAAGGCGTTGATGACGGCGGTGTGCTTGTCGACCACCGACGGGTTGCCATGGTCGTCCAGCGGCGTGTGCGCCTCGAGGTAGACCTTGCCGCCACTGATACCGAACTTGTAGGGCTCGTTGATGATTCGCACCGGCGTCCCCACCGGCACCATCTTCGACAGCTCCAGCACATTGTTGTTGAGCATGCGGAAGCACCCGTGGCTGGTGCGCATGCCGATGCCGAACTTCTTGTTCGAACCATGGATCAAGTAGCCCGGCACCCCCAGGGTGAACTTGAACGGCCCCAGCGGGTTGTCCGGGCCTGCCGGCACTACCGCAGGCAGGATATCGCCATCGGCGGCATGCTCGGCACGGATCGAGGCTGGCGGGGTCCAGGTCGGGTTCGGGGTCTTGGCGGTGATCTTGGTGTTGGCGATTGGCGAGCCCCAACCCTCACGACCGATACCCAGAGGGAAGGTGTATACCACGCCCTGCCCTTTCGGGTAGTAGTACAGACGATACTCGGCGAGGTTGATGACAACGCCTTCGCGCGGACCAGGCGGTAGAACGTAGCGGGTAGGCAGGACGATCTCGGTGCCAGCACCCGGCAACCACGGGTCGACACCCGGGTTGGCGGCGATCATCTCGAGGTAGCCCAGGTCGTTGGCGGTACCAATATCGGCGAAGGTGTCTTCGTACTTGGCCTTGATGGTCTGGACCTGGCCGACGACGTCTTCACCGGGCGGTGGCAACGGCAGTTCCAGCGCAACAGCGGGGCCTGCTACCAGCAAGGCGGCAAGCGAGAGGCTACGGGTGACGGCAGGAAAGCGCGGCAACATCCGGTAAATCCTTCGAAAGTTCAGTCAAGAGGTCGATTGTACACCCGCGCGGAAACAAGCGGGAGGCGCAGGCGCCCTGCAAGCGTTTCAGATGATGAAAGGCGCTCAGAGCTCCGGCCACACCGGGCGCATGCCGCGCCGCTGGGCATCGAGGATCGCCTTGCACAGCAGGCACAGGCGATCATCGCGATAGATCGAGCGCTCCACCCCCGACCAGCGTGGCTGCGCCGGCAGCAGACCGCCGCACAAGGTACGGTCTACCGGCACGCCCAGCTCGAACTGGCGGGCCGCCAGGTGAATGCGCACTTCCTGGCAGGCGAACAGGTCCAGCTGCTCGTCGGGCTCGATCAGTTGATAAGCGTACAGGGACCAGGCGGGGCGCGGCATCGGGGGCACTCGAAACGGGGGGCGCAACAGTATCTGAAAGCGGCCCCCGATTAAAGCGTCACAACAAGGGTTTTATCGTCGGCCAGGCATTTTCCAGCAAGCGCTGCTGGGCAACCGGCGCAGGGTGAATACCATCGGCCTGCATCATCGCCGGCACC
Organism: Pseudomonas entomophila L48; assembly: GCF_000026105.1. Taxonomy (NCBI): domain Bacteria; kingdom Pseudomonadati; phylum Pseudomonadota; class Gammaproteobacteria; order Pseudomonadales; family Pseudomonadaceae; genus Pseudomonas; species Pseudomonas entomophila. The sequence continues at coordinate 1,977,206 of NC_008027.1, read as the reverse complement.
CCGCCCACACCTTCCAGGAAAAACGGTACCAACGGCACCTGCTTGTCGCTGGCCAGCTGTTCATACACCTGGGCGAAGGCGGTGGTGTAGCGCACGCCGTAGTTGGGCGGCAGGCGCATGCCCAACAGCACCACCCTGGCGCCGGCCTGGCGGGCACGGTCGATCATCAGGGCAAGATTTTGTTGCAATTGCTGTGGCGGCTGCCCGCGCAGGCCATCATTGCCCCCCAGTTCCAGCACCACCAGGTCCGGCTTGTGCGCCACAAGCAGCGCCGGCAGCCGCGCCCGACCACCCGCGCTGGTGTCGCCACTGATCGAGGCATTGACCACCTGGTCGTCGAAACCCTCGTCCTTCAGGCGCTTTTGCAACAGTTCGACCCACCCCTCGCGGGTATCCAGGCCAAAACCGGCGCTGATACTATCGCCGACGACCAGCACGGTTCCGGCCACCGCGCCCTGGGCCAGGCAACACAGGGCAAGCCCGGCACTCAACCACCACATTCGCATCGGATTCTCCATGGGCCCCAGCATTCTCGTTGCGCAGCACCTTAGCAAAGTGGTCCCCAGCGCGGAAGGCGACCTGACCATCCTCCACGCCCTCTCCCTCGACCTCGCCCAGGGCGACAGCCTGGCCATCGTCGGCGCGTCGGGCTCGGGCAAGTCGACACTGCTCGGCCTGCTCGCCGGCCTCGACCGCCCCAGCGCCGGCAAGGTCGTGCTGGCCGGCCACGACCTTGGCCCGCTGGACGAAGACCAGCGTGCCCGGGTGCGCGCCGAGCATGTCGGCTTCGTGTTCCAGTCGTTCCAGCTGCTCGACAGCCTCAATGCCCTGGAGAACGTGATGCTGCCACTGGAGCTGGATGGCCGTCGTGACGCCCGCGAACACGCCCGTAGCCTGCTTGAGCGGGTCGGCCTGGGCAAGCGCCTGAGCCACACGCCACGCCAGCTCTCCGGCGGCGAGCAGCAACGGGTGGCGATTGCCCGTGCCTTCGCTGCGCAACCGGCCGTGCTGTTCGCCGACGAGCCCACCGGCAACCTCGACAGCCACACCGGCGAGCGTATCAGCGACCTGTTGTTCGAGCTGAACCAGGAGCGGGGCACCACGCTGGTGCTGGTCACCCACGACGAGCGCCTGGCCACTCGCTGCCGGCGCCGGATCCGCCTGGACGCCGGTCGCCTGGTGTCCCCCTTGGAGCCATGATGACCCGACTGTCTTTCCCGCGCCTGTGCATACTAGCCCTGCGTCAACTGCTGCGCGATGCTCGCGCCAGCGAAGTGCGAGTGCTGTTCTTCGCCTTGCTCGTGGCGGTGGCCGCCAGCACCGCCATCGGCTACTTCGGCGCGCGGCTCAATGGCGCCATGCAACTGCGTGCCAGCGAGTTCCTCGGTGCCGACCTTGTCCTGCAGGGTAGCGCCCCGCCCAGCGAACAACAGATTGCCAGCGGCACCGCACTGGGCCTGAGCCATGCGCGGGTGGTGGAGTTCACCAGCGTGGTCGGTGGCGACAGCGGCATCCAGCTGTCGAGCGTCAAAGCCACCGACCCCGCCTATCCGCTACGCGGCCAACTGCGCAGCGCGCCTGCACCCTATGCGCAGGAGACAGTGGGTGGCGGGCCAGCGCCGGGCGAGGCCTGGGTCGAGCCACGCCTGCTGGCGGCCCTCGGGCTGGCGATTGGCGACAGCATCGATGTGGGCATGAAGACCTTGCGCATGAGCCGCGTGCTCACCTACGAGCCGGACCGCGCCAACAACTTCTACAGCCTCACCCCACGGGTGCTGATGAACCTCGCCGACCTTGACGCCACCGGGGTCGTCCAGCCAGGCAGCCGGGTCAGCTACCGCGACCTCTGGCGCGGCGATGTCGAAGCCCTGGCGCAGTATCGGCAGCTCACCGAGGACAACTTGGCGGCCAACCAGCGCTTGCTTGATACCCGTGATGGCAACCGGCAGATCGGCGGCGCCCTGGGCAAGGCCGAACGCTACCTGAACATGGCCAGCCTGGTGGCCGTGCTGCTGGCCGGTGTCGCCGTGGCCCTGTCGGCCTCGCGCTATGCCGCGCGGCGCCTGGATGCCAGCGCGTTGTTGCGTTGCCTCGGATTATCCCGGCACCAGGCTTTGGGCCTCTATTGCCTGCAACTGGCAATGCTCGGCGTGGTCGCGGCGCTCGCTGGCGCCCTGCTTGGCTGGCTGGCGCAGCTGGGGTTGTTCCGCCTGCTCGCTGGCCTGCTGCCCAGCCAGGTACCACCCGGTGGCCTCACGCCAGCCTTGGCCGGCATCGGTACCGGTCTGGTAGCTCTTGCCGGATTCGCCCTGCCTCCTCTGGCCGCCCTGGGCCGGGTGCCGCCTTTGCGCGTACTGCGCCGCGACCTGCTTCCGATACCACCCAGCAGTTGGCTGGTGTATGGTGCCGCCCTGCTCGCCCTGGGCCTGATCATGTGGCGCCTGAGCCTGGACCTGCTGCTTACCTTCGCCTTGCTCGGTGGCGGGTTGATCGCCGCCCTGCTGCTCGGCGCCCTGCTGCTGCTCGGGCTGCGCAGCCTACGCCGCCTTCTGGCCGACGCGCCACTCCCCTGGCGCCTGGGGCTGGGGCAGTTGCTGCGCCACCCACTGGCCGCCGCCGGCCAGACCTTGGCCTTCGGCCTGATCCTGCTGGCCATGGGGCTGGTCGCCTTGCTGCGCGCGGAACTGCTCGACACCTGGCAGGCACAGTTGCCCAAGGACGCCCCCAACCATTTCGCCCTGAACATTCTCGCCGACGATCGCCAACCCTTTGCCGAACGCCTGGCACAGATCAATGCCACTTCCGCGCCGCTGTACCCGGTGATACCCGGGCGCCTCACGCACATCAACGATCAACCGGTCCGTCAGTTGGTGAGCAAGGAGTCCACCGGCGAGCGCGCCATCCAGCGCGACCTCAGCCTCACCTGGGCCGCCGATTTACCTCCAGGCAATGCCCTGAGCGCCGGCACCTGGTGGCAACAGGCACCTTCCAGCGACCAGGTGCCCGGCGTCTCCGTGGAAGCGGAGCTGGCCCAAAGCCTCAAACTGCACTTGGGCGACCTGCTGACCTTCGATATCGGCGGCCAGCAACGCCAGGCACGCGTCAGCAGCCTGCGCACGGTGCACTGGGACAGTTTTCAGCCGAATTTCTACATGATCTTCCAACCCGGCACCTTGCAAGGGTTGCCCACCACCTACCTGACCAGCTTCTACCTGGCGCCAGGGCATGACCAGGAAGTGGTGGCCCTGTCACGCGCCTTCCCGGCAGTGACCATCCTCCAGGTCGATGCCCTGCTCGCCCAACTGCGCAGCATCCTCGCCCAGGTCACCCTGGCGGTGGAGTACGTGCTGTTGTTCGTGCTGGCGGCCGGGCTGGCGGTGTTGTTCGCCGGACTGCAGGCAACGCTTGACGAGCGTATTCGCCAGGGGGCGCTGCTGCGTGCGCTGGGGGCTACGCGACCGCTGCTGGTCAAGGCGCGGCGCATCGAGTTCGGCCTGCTAGGGGCGGCCAGTGGCGTGCTGGCCGCACTGGGCTGCGAACTGATCACCTGGGCACTGTATCGCTATGCTTTCGACCTGCACTGGGCACCGCACCCGTGGTTGCTGCTGCTGCCGCTGGCAGGCGCAATACTGGTCGGCGGTGCCGGTGTAATCGGAACGCGCCGGGCACTCAATGCCAGCCCGCTGGCGGTCTTGCGAGAAAGCTGAGGCTCAGCCCGGGTCTCTGTAGGAGCGGCTTCAGCCGCGATGGGGGCGCCGCGTATCTGGCACCCGCTTCGCGGGTGATCGCGGCTGAAGCCGCTCCTACAGGCGAACGAGCCCTACGGTGTGTAACTGATGGTATTGACATACCAGGTGGCCTCGCCCGTGGGCGTGTGCACCACCACCTCGTCGCCCTCCTCCTTCTTGAGCAGGGCACGAGCCATGGGCGAATCAATCGAGATGTAGTCGTTGCGCCCATGGATCTCGTCATAACCGACAATGCGAAACTTCAGTTGATCGCCTTCATCATTCTCGATCTCGACCCAGGCCCCGAAGAACACCTTGCCTTCCTGTTGCGGTGAATAGGAAACGACCTTGACATCCTCCAGGCGCTTGCGCAGGTAGCGCACGCGACGATCGATCTCGCGCAACAGCTTCTTGTTGTACTGGTAGTCGGCGTTCTCGCTGCGATCGCCAAGCGATGCCGCCCAGGTCACCTTCTGGGTGATTTCCGGGCGATAGACCCGCCACAGATGGTCGAGCTCTTTCTTCAGGGCTTCATGACCTTCTGTTGTGATGATATTGGTGCTCAACGACTGCCTCCTCAGTGCATCCGCGGCAGGCGCCAGGGCGCCCACCGAGTGACCGAGCTTAGCGAAAAACGTACGCCGGCGACATGCCGATCAAGGGCGTGTGATCAAGCCTTGGCGAGCGATGCGGGTCAGCTGGCCGATGACTTCGGCGGCATCTTCGGCCGCGGGGGCCGGGATCACGGCCAGGTCGAAGCGGTCGTTGCCGTACTGATCGAGCTGATCACAGGTATCGGAGAACTGGATGAGGAAGGCGCAAGCCTGGCCCTTGCGGCGGGAGAAACCGTCGAGATTGCGCAAAAGCGTGGGTTGATGCTGGCCGCCGAGCAGGATGCGCGGGGTACGGGAGGCCTGATTCTTGGCCAGGGGGGTCAAACAGACACTGGTACGTGGGCAACTCATGGAGTCTCTCTCCGCCTCGCTGAACCCGCTGGGCAGCGGTGGGAGGCGTCACCGAACCAGCGCTTTAGCGGTATTTCGGATGACCCATCGGGGGCTTCTCCTGCGCCCCGCAAGTAGCTGTTTAAATCGGCGCAGTCCGTATGCTAGAGGCTGACGCTTGAAGTTACAAGCGGATGTTCAAACGTAATCGCGCCAGCCTCAGCCCTGCGTCACCTCTGTAGGAGCGGCTTTAGCCGCGATCACCCGCGAAGCGGGTGCCAGGCACCGCGTCGGCTGCATCGCGGCTAAAGCCGCCCCTACACAAGCCCCTGCATCAGCGAGCGATCAGTCGATCCAGCGACAGCCGGCCCGCACCCTCGATCAGCACCGCCACGGTACCGGCCATCAAGGCCAGGGCGAACTCATAACCGTTGTTGGACATGAACAGGCCGTTGCCGATATGCACCGAGAAAATCGCCACGACCAGGGTCACGGTCAGGGCCAGCGCCGCTGGGCGGGCCAGCAGGCCGACCACCAGGGCCAGGCCGCCGAAGAACTCGGCGCTGCCGGACAGCAGGGCCATGAAGTAGCCCGGCGCCAGGCCGATGCTCTCCATCCACTGGCCGGTGCCTTCCAGGCCGTAGCCGCCGAACAGGCCGAACAGCTTCTGGGCACCGTGGGCCATGAAGATGACACCGACCAGGATACGCACGACGCTCAGGCCGAAACCGGCACGGGTGGCGAACAGGGCTTTGAGGGAGTTGTTCATTTCTTGCTTCCTTGTTTGAGCAGGTGTGTGTTGGATGAGCGCCATCTTAATCAAAAACACAGATAATAAAATCGCAAAAAATGCGACTTTAAAATCGATAAATTCGATCAATCAGCGCTTTGCCACCCGCTCGAGCGAAGCCCGCTCGCGATTGAACGCCAGGAAGTACTTGTTCACGCTGTTGACGAAGTTCACCGGCCCCATGCCGACCTGCTCCATGGCGACACGTTCGGTCTGGAAGAACCACTGGTTGCCGTTGAGGCCACGCCTGCGCGCCTCGGCGCGCATGGCCTGCACCCGCTCAGGCCCGAGATTGTAGGCCGCCAGGACGAACGCCATGCGCTCGCGCTCGTTGAGCTGGGGGCTGGCGAAGAAGCGCCGGCGGATCATCGCCAGGTAGCGCGCACTGGCCTGGACATTGCCGTCGACCGTGGCGGTGTTGCCGACCCCGACACGCTTGGCCGCCGACGGGGTGATCTGCATCAGCCCATGGGCCCCCCCCATGCCCCTTGCAGTAGGGTCCAGGGTCGACTCCTTGTAAGCCAGGGCCGCCAGGTTGAGCCAGTCGATCTGCAGGTCGCCACCATGCTTCTGCAGCACCGGGCGCAACGACGCCAAGCGCTGGCGGTCCTTGCTGGCCAGCGGGTTGTGCACCCGGTACTGGCGGCGGTAGATGCGCTCGAACGCGGCATCCTGGTTCTCCGGCGCCCGGTAACTGGCCAGGAAGTGATCGACCGCGGCCTTCAGCTGGGGCGCTTCGCGCCGCACATACCAGCGCATGGCCCCGGGTTGCGCCAACGCCACCTTGCTGTCCAGGCGCAAGCGTGGCATCACCCGCGCCCAACGCTGGGCGATGGGCCGCTCGACCACGGTCAGCGGGTAGATACCGGCCTGGACCATTTCCAGCACATCCTCCACCGCCAACGTCGGGTCGACCCACTCCACCTTGATCGGCGCCCGCTTGCGCAATTGCAGCTGCTGGTTGATGACCTGGATCGCCGCACCAGCCGCGCTGGCACTGGTCAAGGCGATGGTGCGTCCGGACAACTGCTCGACATGGCTGTAGCTACGGTCGCCCTTGCGCCCGACCAGCAGCAAGGGCACCTGGTCCACCACCGGCGCACTGGCTTCGACGCCCAGCACCAGGGTCGGATCGAGCAGTTCGCCGGGCGCGGCCAGATCCCCCTCGCCGCGCAGCAAGGCGCCGATCAGCTGCTCCTTGGCCCGCGGAATGATCTTCAGGCGGATTTCCTGATCATCGGCAGCACGCGCATTGAGGGCGTGCTCCAGCGACCTCAACCGATAGTATTCAACGCCTACTGGCTCACCCTTGACCTCGCCGGAGCTATTACGGCTCTGGTTGACCAGTACCCGCAGCACCTTGCTCGAGCGCACCTGTTCCAAGTCGCGCACCTGGCCGGCCGGCACATGCTGCTGGGGCCCCGGCTGGGCGGCATGGGCTGCCCCGATCATGATCGCCCCGCACGCCAGTAACGTGATCAGCAAGGTTCGCAGCATGGAGGATAGGGTCCGTAAGGGGTTGGCAAGCACCATGTGCTGTGATCGATCCTTGATAAATGGCTGCAAAAGACAACGGCAAACGTTTGAAGTTCTTGAATTTTTCGCGTCTTACCGGTTTTTGCTATGCTGGCCGCCCCGCGGCACGAGGTAGCAACATGCAACTGATCGATATCGGCGTCAACCTGACCAACAGCAGTTTTCACGACCAGCAAGCAGCCGTCGTCGAACGCGCCGTGCAGGCCGGCGTGGCACAGATGGTCCTCACCGGCACCAGCCTCGACGCGAGCCATGCCGCACTCGAACTGTGCCAGCAGTTGGATGAGACCGGCCAACGCCTGTTCAGCACCGCAGGTGTGCACCCCCACGACGCCAGCCACTGGAATGCCGACAGCGAGCGGCAACTGCGCGACCTGCTCGCGCAACCCAGGGTCAGGGCCGTGGGCGAATGCGGCCTGGACTTCAACCGCGACTTCTCCCCTCGCCCCCTGCAGGAGAAAGCGCTGGAAGCCCAACTTGCCTTGGCCGTTGAGCTGCGCCTGCCCGTATTCCTCCACGAGCGCGACGCCAGCGAGCGCCTGCTGGCCATCCTCAAAGGCTACCGCGACCAGTTGCCCGCCGCCGTGGTGCACTGTTTCACCGGCGAACGCCAGGCGCTGTTCGCCTACCTCGACCTGGACCTGCATATCGGCATCACCGGCTGGATCTGCGATGAGCGTCGCGGTACTCACCTGCATCCACTGGTGGGCAACATCCCCGCAGGCCGCCTGATGCTGGAAAGCGACGCGCCCTACCTGCTGCCACGCAGCCTGCGCCCGAAACCGAAGAACGGCCGCAACGAACCGGCCTTCCTGCCCGAAGTGCTGCGCGAGGTGGCCCTGCATCGCGGCGAAACGGTCGAACACACTGCGGCTCACACCACGGCCTGCGCACGTGCTTTCTTTGGACTGCCTGAGGTTTCTTGACGCATATCAAGAAGGGTTCTGGCCTTGGCGGGCACAATGATGGCACCTTGCCAATAATGTTTCCGCCAACTCAGAGAAGACCTACCATGGGTGCCTGGCTTAGCAATATTTCCCTGAAGTACAAGTTCTGGGCCGTCAACGCGGTGGCGTTCGTCACCACCCTGATGCTCGTGCTCTACGCCGTATACCTGGAGCAACAGGCCCGCGCCAACGGTGTCGAGGCCCAGGTGCAGAGCCAGGCCCAGCTGCTGGCCGCCTGGCCAGCCGGGCAGCCCCTGCCCGCCCAAGGCAACCTGATCACCTGGCGCACCGGCCAGACGCCCACCTTTGCCGGCGAACCACTGGAAGCCCTGCGCGATGCCCAAGGCTGGGTCGCCCTGCCCACCGCCTGGATCCTCGGCGACAACCCGCTGTTCGGCGCCCAGGTGATTCGCCAGGGCGACCAGCACCTGGCCGTCCTCGCCCAATCGCCGAGCCTGCGCCAGGTCTATTTCGATCGCTTCAGCAACTATGCGGTGTGTGTGCTGATCCTGATGCTGGCGATGCTGTGCGCCTCGCAGTTGCTGATCCGCTTCCTGCTCAGCCAGCTCAACACGCTCAAGGACGTGATGCTCCACGTCGAAAGAACCGGTGATCTCTCGGCCCGTGTTCCGCTGGCCTGCGGCGACGAGGTTGGCCAGATGGCAGGGGCCTTCAACGCCATGCAAGCCACTTACCACCGCGTGGTCAGCACCGTGGCGCGCACTGCCGCCCAGCTCGACTCCGGTGCTGCACGCCTGGCCGGCAGCATGAGCGAAGTACGCCACGGCATGATCGGCCAGCAGAGCGAGACCGACCAGGCCGCCACGGCGATCAACGAAATGACCGCCACCGTGCACCACATCGCCCAGCATGCCGGCGCCACCCGCGACCTGTCGCAGGCCGCAGACACCCTCGCCGGCAGCGGCCAGGCCGTGGTCAGCCGCGTGCAGGACTCGATCGCCGGCCTGTCCAGCGGCGTGCAGCAGACCGCCGAGATGATCCGTCAGCTGGCCGACGACAGCCAGAAGATCAACGGCGTGGTCGGGGTGATCCACAGCATCGCCGAACAGACCAACCTGCTCGCCCTCAACGCGGCCATCGAGGCAGCCCGGGCCGGTGACCTGGGCCGTGGTTTCGCCGTGGTCGCCGACGAAGTGCGCAACCTGGCCAAGCGCGTGCAAACCTCCACCGATGAGATCACCACCATGGTCGCCGACCTGCAGGCCGGCACCCGTGACGCGGTGGATTTCATGCAGGAGAGCTCGTACAAGGCCGACGATTGCGTCAAGCAGGCCCGCGAGGCCGGGGAGGCCCTGGCCGAGATCACCAGCGCGGTGGCGCAGATGCGCGAGAGCAATACGCAAATCGCCGTGGCAGCCGAGCAGCAGAGCCAGGTCGCCGAAGAGATGAACCGTGCGGTGGTGAGCATCCGCGATGTCACCGAAGAGACCGTGCAGCAGACCGTGGGCTCGGCCACCACCAGCAGCGAGCTGGCCACCCTGGCCGGCGAGTTGAACAAGGCGATCGGCCAGCTCAAGCTCTAGTGTCCTGTCTCGGAAATACGTTCACTTTTGGCGAGTGGCTTGGGTGTTCGGACAAGGCGCCGCGACGAGTCATAGCAGGGCTATGGCGAGGAGTGGCAACGCCGGCCGGGCGCCCAAGACGCCGCCAAAAGTGAACAGCTTATTTCCGAGACAGGACACTAGGCCATGCTATAGCCACCATAGCCAGCCTCGATTGGCCCCCGCCCGGGGGCCGCACTAAGCTTTGGACATCCTTGTGAGGAACCTGTCCATGAGCAAACGACTGCCCAACCTGCCCGCCTGGCAATGGCGTGGCTACCACCACAATCACCGCCACCCGACCAACCTGGTCCTGCACCTGATCGCCGTGCCGCTGTTCATCCTGGGAGCGCTGCTGGTGCTGTCGGGGTTGTTCGCCCTGGAGCTGTCGCAGATTGCCGTGGGCATCATCGCCTTGATCGCCGGCCTGGGCCTGCAACGCCAGGGGCATCGTCTGGAGACCGAACAACCCGAGCCTTTCGCCAACCGCAAGGATGCCGTGCAACGGCTGCTGACCGAACAGTTCATCACCTTCCCGCGGTTCGTCCTCAGCGGCGCCTGGTGGCGTGCGTGGCGTGAACGGCACAAGCACCGCCATTGATCTGTAGGAGCGGCTTTAGCCGCGATCACCCGCGAAGCGGGTACCAGACACCGCGTTGCCGGCATCGCGGCTGAAGCCGCTCCTACAGAGGGCATGAGCACCAGCGCTCAAGCGAAAACGGTCACCGTCTGCCGACTCAACGCCAGCAACTCCCCTTGCGCCGTCCACAACGCCGCCGCGGCATGCCCATAGCCATCACGCGCATGCTCGGTCTCGACGACGTAGCGGCACCAGTCCAGGGTCGACAGCCTGGGCATGGGCTGAATGAACTCGATGGTCCAGGTCAAGGTGCTGCCGGCGGCAGGTTGCTTGAGGAACGGCATCAGGCTTGGTGGCCAGGCATCGACCAGCGCCAGTAGATGCGCCACCTCCACCGGTCCCTCGGCCACATCGCGCAAGCGCACCCAGCCACCCATGTGCCGCGAATCGTTGCCACTGAACGGCAGGCCCCCAATCGACCAGCGCAATGCCACATGACGCATGAACTCGGGGGTCACACCCTTGATATAAGGCAGCTCAGGCGCCGATTGCTCCAGCGGCTTGATGGCCATGGCCGGCTGCGCCTCGACCGCGACTGCCGACGGGCGCCCGGCACCGAAGCTACCCTGCACCAAGGTCACTACCTGGCCATCCTGCACCGCCCGCCCAAGCAGCGTGCTGACCGCCTTGCCCTCGCGCAGCACTTCGACTTCAAGGCTGATCGGTACATCCGGTGCCGCGGGGCCGACGAAGGTGATGGCCAGCGATCGCACCGGGCGATCATCCACCAACTTCTGGCGCATCGCCTCGTGCACCATCGCCGCCATCAGCCCACCGAATACCGCCCGCCCCTGCGCCCAGCTGGCCGGCACGCTGACCGCCTCGGGGTGCGCGCGCGCCGCCGCTATCAAATCAGTGAAGTTCATGCCCCAGGCTCCTGCGCAAAAGTCTCGATCTTAACCAGCGGCCGCTTCGGCGGCAGCCCGCATATCGGTCATTTGCAGCGGCTATCGACGCGCCAAGGCCTCGCGCAGGGCTTCGAGGGTGATGTCGGAGCGACGCTCGGCCGCATGCAGCTCACGCTCCCAGGCCACCTTGCAACCGGCCAGGTCGCTGTGTTCGCGCACCTGCAGCAGCCATTGCACTCGGTCGTGCCAGTCGCCCAGGTCACCCTGCGCGCGCTTGAGCAACCGTTGCAGCGACCTGCGGGCATGCTCGAGCTGCGGGTAGGCTTCGTCGCCGTAGCGCACCCGTTTGATCAGCAGGCGCAGGCGGTGGCGATCGTGGGCCGGGTCTTCCAGCGCCTTGCCAAGCGTGCGCCACTGCTTTTCCAGGCGCTTGTCGATGCGACGCTGGAGATTCTTCACCAACCCCTCACGGTCCGCCGCCCGAAGAAACAGCGGAAACGCATCCAGGATCGCCAGCACCCGCGCCAGCTGAGGGCTTGCCGCGACACCGGCGAAGGCCTGCGCCCTGCCCTCGAGCCGACGCTGCCCCGCCTGCAGGTGACCATGCTCGATCAGTTGCGCCGCCAGCACCTCACGGTCCCGCAGCGGTGTCGTGAGTGTACCCAGCGACGCCGTGGCGCTTTCCAGTTGCTCGACACCCGGGAGTTCGCGCAAAGGCCGCAGCAAGCTGCGCAGGCGGCGCAGGGCGATGCGCAGGTCATGCAGCGCCTCGCTGTCGGTATCCGCGGCCAGGCGCTCGCGACAAGCCAACAGGCGTACGTTGAGGGCAAGCACCTGGGAAACCACGTGGTCGAGCATGGCGCCCTCCTCGGATCAACGTCCGGCGCGAGACTCACGAATGTAGAACCGTGCCTTTTCGGCTTTGCGGGTGCAGCCCTCGAAGCCTTCGAACTGCTGCTGGGTCTTGGCGCCGGTCAACAACGACAGCGCCTTGGAGTAACTGACGGTGCCGGCGAAACCTTCGGCCTTGGCCAGGTCCAACTCCTTCCAGGCGGCATCGAGCTGCGTCGCGCAGCTGTCACGGTAGGCCGTCTTGCCCGCGCAGCCCACCAGGGCCAGGGCAATCAGAGGAAGGGTGATCCAAGCTTTCATCGGTGATACCTCAAGGCAGTAAGACATAGGTGGCCGTTCGACGGCAAAGCAAACGAAAAGTGCCCTGCTCAGCGTAGTCCAGCGCGGGCTACATTGAAGCACAGGCGGCAATGGGTGCATTGTTGGACCATGGTGGCACAAGCCTGGGGGAAAAATCATGAGCAAACGTGTGGCACTGGTACTGGGCTCGGGCGGCGCACGGGGGTACGCCCACATTGGCGTGATCGAGGAGATCGAGCGGCGCGGCTATGAAATCGGTTGTATCGCCGGCTGCTCGATGGGCGCCGTGATCGGCGGCATCTATGCCGCCGGCAAGCTCGATGAGTACCGCAACTGGATCGAGAGCCTGGACTACCTCGACGTGCTGCGCCTGGTCGACGTGAGCTTTCGCCTGGGCGCCATAAGGGGCGACAAGGTGTTCGGGCAGATCCGCAAGATCGTCGGTGAGATCGACATCGAACAATTGCGCATTCCCTACACAGCGGTGGCCGCCGACCTGACCAACCAGCAGGAAATCTGGTTCCAGGAAGGTTGCCTGCACCAGGCCATGCGTGCCTCCGCAGCGATCCCCAGCCTGTTCACGCCCGTGGTGCAGGGTAATCGGATGCTGGTCGACGGCGGCATTCTCAACCCGTTGCCGATTGTTCCGGTGGTATCCAGCCATTGCGATCTGATCATCGCGGTCAACCTCAATGCAACTAACCAGAAGCAATACCAGTTGCCAGTGATCGAACGCCCAGCGGCGTTCAAGATGCGTTTCGACTCGTTGATCAGCTCGCTCGGCTCGCGCCTGCCGTTCCGCCGCAAGCCGGCCGAGCAATTGATGCGCATCGACCAGGAGATCACCGTGGAGAGCCTGGCGCCCCCCAACCCTTGGCTGGGCGAGAGTGCCGAACCCGAAGGCCAGCAGCCGGCGGCCGCGCCGGAAAGCGAAGGCGCCCCGAAGTCGGCGACGGGTTCGTTCATCATCGACAACGTAGGCCCGGCGTCTCTGCTCGACCTGATCAACCAGAGTTTCGAGGTGATGCAAACGTCGCTGGCACAGTACAAGATCGCGGGTTATCCACCCGATGTGCTGATCAACGTGCCCAAACGGGTCTGCCGGTTTTTCGAGTTCTACAAGGCACCGGAGTTGATTGCCCTGGGGCGGGAAATTGCGCGGGATACGCTGGATGCCCACGAAGGGCAGCGACGCTAGTTACGTACGTGTAGGAGCGGCTTCAGCCGCGAACACCAGCGCAACCGGTGCCAGATACCGCGTCGATCGCATCGCGGCTGAAGCCGCTCCTACAGGCAGAATGCCCGGAAACGAAACAGGCCGCATAAGCGGCCTGTTTCGTGATCAGCGCACCACTCAGTAGCGCGTGATATCGGCACTGCCTTCGAGCAGCTTGCGGTAGGCCGCGAAGTCCTGCGAACCGGCACGCGAAGCGAGGTAGCGACGAATCTGCGCCTTCTCCTCGTCGGTGGCGGCGGCACCTTCGTTGACCCCCTTGAGCTGCAGCACAACCAGGCTGCCATCGCCCAGCACTACACTGCCATACACGGGCTTGTCCTTGGACTCGGGCTTGGCCATGCGGAACACTGCCTGCAACTCGGCCGGGTCAATACCGTCCTGGCCACGGGTAGCCGCTTCCTGGACCTTCCAGCTCTGACCGGCGGCCTTGACCGAACCCTCACGCAGGCCGGCAATCAGCTTGTCGGCCTTGGCCTTGAGTTCGGCGGTCGCCTTCTCCTTGGCCAGGTGCTGGCTGATGTTCTTGGCCACGGCCTCCAGCGGCAACTGTTCAGGCTTGCGGTGCTCCTTGACCCGCAATACCACCACGGTCTCCGGATCCAGCTCGATGCCGTTGCTGTTGGCGCTCTCCTCCAGCACCTGCTCGCTGAAGGCTGCCTGAATCACCGCACGGTTGGCGGTGATACCTTCGCCGCCTTCACGGCCGAACGCCGCGGAGGTCTGCACTTTCAGGCCCAGGTCCTGGGCAGGCTGAACCAGGTCGGATGCCTCGAATGCCGCATCCTCGAGTTGCTTGGTCGCCTCGACGAAGCGCTGCTCCACTTGCTGGGTCTTCAGCTCGCGAGTCAGCTTGTCCTTCAGGCTGGCGAAGCTCGGTACGTCAGGTGCCTGGACGCCCAGCAGCTTGACCAGGTGATAGCCGAACTGGGTGCGCACCGGGGCGGACACCTGGTCCTTGTTCAGCTTGTACAGCGCGTCCTCGAAGGTCGGGTCGTACACACCTGGGCCAGCAAAGCCGAGGTCACCGCCTGCATTGGCGGAGCCCGGGTCCTGGGAGAACGCCTTGGCCAGCTTGGCGAAGTCCTCGCCCTTTTCCAGGCGTTGCTGGATTTCCTCGATGCGGGCCTTGGCCTGGGCGTCGGTGGTCTTGTCGTTGACCTCGATCAGGATGTGCGCGGCATGGCGCTGCTCGCCAAGGTTGGCGATTTCCTTCTCGTACAGCGCCTTGAGCTCGTCGTCGTTGACCTTGACCTGGTCGAAGAAGGCCGACTTCTTCAGCTCGATGTAGTCGATGACCACTTGGTCCGGAGTCATGAACTCCTTGGCGTGCTGGTCATAGTGCGCCTTGACTTCCTCATCGCTCACCTTGACCGCGGCCGGGTCGGCCTTGAAGGTCAGCGCGGCGAAGTCACGGGTCTGCTTCTCCAGACGCGCGAAGGCTTCGACCTGCTTGTCGGTGACGAAGCTGCTACCGGCCAGGCCGGTGCGCAGTTGGCCGATGAGCATTTCCTGAGCGAGCATCTCGCGGAACTGCATGCGCCCGTAGCCCATCTGGCGGATGACCGAGTCGAAGCGTTCGGCGCTGAACTTGCCATCGACCTGGAATTCAGGCGTCTGCAGGATCAGCTGATCCAGCGCGGCCTCGGAGAAAGCGAACTTGGCGTCTTCGGCGCCCTGCAACAGCAGCTTGCGATCGATCAGCCCCTTGAGCGCGGCTTCGCGCAGCATCTTTTCGTCCAGCAGCGCAGGGTCGAAATCCTTGCCCAGCTGTTGCATCAGCTGGCGGCGCTGCATGTCGACGGCCTGGCTCAGCTCGTTCTGGCTGATGGTCTGGCCGTTTACCTTGGCGGCGTCCTGGCTATGGGTGGCGGCTTGGAAGATGGCTTCGAAACCGGTCAACGCCATGAGCACGACGATGAGGCCAATGATGGTCTTGGCAATCCAACCTTGTGAATTGTCCCTGATATTCTGCAGCATGCGTCCCCCAGAAACGGCTGTACCACTGCGTCGACAACCGCGGAGCGTGGGTAGAATCCTGATAGAAGAAAGGCGCATCCAGTGGATGCGCCTTTTCGAAGCGAGCGTGCCAGCGGGAACGTTTGCGACCCGCCGTCACGCGGTCGGCTCGTTGAAGCCCGAGCCGGCTGAAGAGACGACTTAGTTGACGGCGTCTTTCAGGCCCTTGCCAGCCTTGAAGCCTGGAACCTTGGCGGCAGCGATCTTGATCGCCTTGCCGGTTTGCGGGTTGCGGCCGGTACGCTCGGCGCGTTCCTTGACCGAGAAGGTACCGAAACCAACCAGTACCACATCGTCACCTTGCTTCAGGGCGCCGGTGACGGATTCGATGACTGCGTCCAGCGCACGGCCGGCTACAGCTTTCGGGATGTCAGCAGATGCGGCGATAGCGTCAATCAGTTCCGACTTGTTCACTCTAAGTCCCCTTATTTCTCTATTGAGTTTGTTTCTAAGTATGTAATGAAAAGCTTATGAAACGAGCGCTGAGTGGCCTGTTGACACTGGCGTGCCGCTTTATAGCAAGGCCCCGAAAATGCTGTCAACCAAGCCCCCCAGCGAAATACGTACTAATGCGTGCTGATTCTTTCCTTAGCATCGCCGTCGCGCTTTTCGTCTTTCGCGACAATCTCCGGAGCCACATCCGGCAAGGGCTCCGGGGCGTATTGCAGCGCAATTTGGAGGACTTCGTCAATCCATTTGACCGGTTTGATCTGAAGATCCTGCTTGATGTTTTCCGGAATTTCCTTGAGGTCGCGAACGTTTTCCTCGGGAATGATCACCGTCTTGATCCCGCCACGGTGTGCCGCCAGTAGTTTTTCCTTTAGACCACCGATGGCCAATACCTGGCCACGCAGGGTGATTTCACCGGTCATGGCGACATCGGCACGCACAGGAATCTGAGTCAATGCAGACACCAGCGCGGTGCACATGCCGATGCCGGCGCTCGGGCCATCCTTGGGGGTGGCCCCTTCCGGCATGTGGATGTGAACGTCGCGTTTTTCATGGAAGTCTGCAGCGATCCCCAGGCTCTGGGCACGGCTGCGCACGACGGTCTGCGCGGCCGTGATCGACTCAACCATGACGTCGCCGAGCGAGCCGGTCTTGATCAACTGCCCTTTGCCCGGGATGACCACGGCCTCGATGGTCAGCAGTTCGCCACCCACCTGGGTCCAGGCCAGGCCCGTGACCTGACCGATCTGGTCTTGCTGTTCAGCCAGGCCGTAGCGGAACTTGCGCACCCCCAACAGTTGCTCGAGCTGCTCGCCGGTCACCTTGACCTTCACCTGCTTGTTGCCGGTGTGCTCCTTGACCACCTTGCGGCAGACCTTGGCGATCTGCCGCTCGAGGCCACGCACGCCGGCTTCGC
Source organism: Pseudomonas entomophila L48 (assembly GCF_000026105.1). Classification (NCBI taxonomy): domain Bacteria; kingdom Pseudomonadati; phylum Pseudomonadota; class Gammaproteobacteria; order Pseudomonadales; family Pseudomonadaceae; genus Pseudomonas; species Pseudomonas entomophila. The sequence goes on along the minus strand of NC_008027.1, from coordinate 1,960,440 downwards.
GGGTGTAGAAGCGGATGATGTCGCGGATCGCCGAGACATCGACCTCCAGCTCATCCTTCTTCAGGCCATTGGCCTTGACCTGCTTGGGCACCAGGTACTTGACCGCGATGTTGATCTTCTCGTCCTCGGTGTAACCCGGCAGGCGGATGACTTCCATGCGGTCGAGCAGCGCCGGCGGAATGTTCATCGAGTTCGAGGTGCACAGGAACATCACGTCCGAGAGGTCGTAGTCGACTTCCAGGTAGTGATCGTTGAAGTTGTGGTTCTGCTCGGGGTCGAGTACCTCCAGCAGCGCAGAAGCAGGGTCACCACGCATGTCGCTGCCCATCTTGTCGATCTCGTCGAGCAGGAAGAGCGGATTGCGCACACCGACCTTGGTCATCTTCTGAATCAGACGGCCAGGCATCGAACCGATGTAGGTACGGCGATGGCCACGAATCTCGGCTTCGTCACGCACGCCACCCAGGGCCATGCGCACGAACTTGCGGTTGGTGGCGGCGGCGATCGACTCGGCCAGCGAAGTCTTGCCGACGCCGGGCGGGCCGACCAGGCACAGTACCGGGCCACGGATCTTCTTCACGCGCTTCTGTACGGCGAGATATTCGAGGATGCGCTCCTTGACCTCTTCCAGACCGTAATGGTCGGAGTCGAGAATCTCTTCGGCCTTGGCCAGGTCCAGGCGCACCTTGCTCTGGGCTTTCCATGGCACCTGCACCAGCCAGTCCAGGTACGAACGCACAACGGTGGCTTCAGCCGACATCGGCGACATCTGCTTGAGCTTGTTCAGTTCGGCCTGGGCCTTGGCCAGGGCGTCCTTGGGCAGGCCGGCGGCATCGATGCGCTTCTTCAGCTCCTCGACTTCGTTGTGACCTTCATCGCCATCACCGAGCTCCTTCTGAATGGCCTTCATCTGCTCATTCAGGTAGTACTCGCGCTGGCTGCGCTCCATCTGCTTCTTGACGCGGCCACGGATGCGCTTTTCGACCTGCAACAGGTCGATCTCGGCATCCAGCAGCGCCAGCACGTGCTCGACACGGGCCTGCAGGTCGACGATCTCGAGGATTTCCTGCTTCTGCTCGATCTTCAACGCCATGTGCGCCGACATGGTGTCGACCAGGCGCCCTGGCTCCTCGATGCTGTTGAGCGAGGACAACACTTCGGCCGGGACTTTCTTGCCCAGTTGCACATACTGCTCGAACTGCGACAGCAGGGTGCGCACGAACACCTCGGACTCGCGCTCGGCGGTCTCGGTTTCGTCGATCAGGCTGACTTCGGCACGGACGTGCCCTTCGACTTCGGTGAAGCGCTCGACCGCGCCACGCTGCTCGCCTTCGACCAGCACCTTGACGGTGCCATCAGGCAGCTTGAGCAGTTGCAGCACGGTTGCGACAGTACCGACGCGATACAGGGCGTCTTCGCCTGGATCATCGTCGGCGGGATTCTTCTGGGCCAGCAGCAGGATCTGCTTTTCGCCCGTCATCGCGGCCTCGAGGGCTTCGATGGACTTCTCACGCCCCACGAACAGCGGGATGACCATGTGCGGATAGACGACAACGTCCCGCAATGGCAAAAGAGGCAAGTCGAGGGTGGTCTTCATGATTTCGCCTCTACAGCGGCCTTGTGGCCGGAAACCGTTGGAAATGGTGCTTGGGGCTAATGTGGGGGCAGCCTTGGGAAATTACAAGCGCGGTGTCCATGAAATGCAGAAAGGGGCCCGAAGGCCCCTTTGCTGGTTGCTGCCCCCCTGCCCGATCAGGCGTCGGGGGCGGCCTTGGCTTGCGGCTCGCTGTTCTCGTAGATCAGCAGCGGCTGCGAAGTCCCTTCGATGACGCTTTCGTCGATCACCACCTTGCTGACTTCCTTCTGCGAAGGAATTTCGTACATGGTGTCGAGCAGCACGCCTTCGAGGATGGAACGCAGGCCACGGGCGCCAGTTTTGCGCTCCAGCGCCTTGCGTGCCACGGCCTTGAGCGCATCGCTGCGGAACTCGAGGTCGACGCTTTCCATCTCGAACAGCTTGGCGTATTGCTTGGTCAGCGCATTCTTCGGCTCGGTGAGAATCTGCATCAGCGCAGCCTCGTCCAGCTCGTCCAGCGTAGCCAGCACAGGCAGACGACCGACGAACTCGGGGATCAGGCCGAACTTGACGAGATCGTCCGGTTCGACTTCACGCAGCGACTCGCCAACCTTCTTGCCTTCTTCCTTGCTGCGTACTTCAGCGCTGAAACCGATGCCACCTTTGGTGGAGCGGTTCTGAATGACCTTTTCCAGGCCAGAGAAGGCGCCACCGCAGATGAACAGGATATTGCGGGTATCGACCTGCAGGAATTCCTGTTGCGGGTGCTTGCGACCACCTTGTGGTGGTACGGAAGCCACAGTGCCTTCGATCAGCTTCAACAGCGCCTGCTGCACGCCCTCACCCGAGACGTCACGGGTGATGGACGGGTTGTCCGACTTGCGCGAGATCTTGTCGATCTCGTCGATGTAGACAATGCCCATCTGGGCCTTTTCCACGTCGTAGTCGCACTTTTGCAGCAGTTTCTGAATGATGTTCTCGACATCCTCACCCACATAACCGGCTTCGGTCAGTGTTGTGGCGTCGGCAATGGTGAACGGTACGTTCAGCAGGCGCGCGAGCGTCTCGGCAAGCAACGTTTTGCCCGAGCCGGTCGGCCCGATCAGCAGGATGTTGCTTTTACCCAGTTCGACTTCGTCGCCCTTTTTGTCACGTTGGTTCAGGCGCTTGTAGTGGTTGTATACCGCTACGGCCAGGACCTTTTTCGCGCGCTCCTGACCAATGACGTACTGGTCCAGGATGCCGCTGATTTCTTTCGGCGAGGGTAATTTATGCGCGTTGCTCTCGGCCTGGGCTTCCTGCACCTCCTCACGGATGATGTCGTTGCACAGGTCGACGCACTCGTCGCAGATAAATACCGAGGGGCCGGCAATCAACTTGCGTACTTCGTGCTGGCTTTTGCCGCAGAAGGAGCAATAGAGCAATTTGCCGTTGTCCTCGCCATTACGGGTGTCAGTCATTCGATCGATCCAATCCGGTAGGCTTGAAACACAAGATGAAGGCAATCGCTGGCTTTTTCAAGTCCGCGGGCGGGCACAATCCGTGCCCGCCCGCTCTGGCGCATTGCTTCAGGATGCCAGTTGCCGCTTGTCGTAGACCGAGTCGATCAGGCCGTACTCGGCCGCGCGCGCAGCGCTCATGAAGTTGTCACGCTCGGTGTCGCGCTTGATGGTTTCCAGCGACTGGCCAGTGTGGTGGGCCAGCAGCTCGTTCAGGCGCGCCTTGATGTTGAGGATTTCCTGGGCGTGGATCTCGATGTCGGTCGCCTGGCCCTGGAAGCCACCCAGCGGCTGGTGAATCATCACCCGCGAGTTGGGCAGGCAGTGGCGCTTGCCGGCGGCACCGGCCGCCAGCAGGAAGGCGCCCATGCTGCAGGCCTGGCCGATGCAGATGGTCGAGACGTCCGGCTTGATGAACTGCATGGTGTCGTAGATCGACATGCCGGCAGTCACCGAGCCGCCCGGCGAGTTGATGTACAGATGGATATCCTTGTCCGGGTTTTCCGCCTCAAGGAACAGCAGTTGCGCCACCACCAGGTTGGCCATGTAGTCTTCTACGGGGCCGACCAGGAAGATCACCCGCTCCTTCAGAAGGCGCGAGTAGATGTCATAGGCGCGTTCGCCACGGGCGGACTGCTCGATAACCATCGGGACCAGGCCGCCTGCGGCCTGGATGTCAGAGCTCTGCTGAATATAAGAATTGCGGGACATGTCCTGCACTCACTCCCAAATAGTCATGGCTTGAATACGCACAAGCCAGCGCGAAGGCTGGCTTGTGGGGTTCCTACGAGAGAAGCCTTATCACTCAGCGGCGGCAGGTGCCTGTGCTGGCTTGACAGCTTCTTCGTACGAGACCGATTTGTCGGTCACAGTCGCTTTCTGCAGGACAGTATCTACAACTTGTTCTTCCAGTACAACCGAACGGACTTCGTTCAGTTGCTGGTCGTTCTTGTAGTACCAGGCAACGACCTGCTCAGGCTCTTGATAAGCCGAGGCCATTTCCTCGATCACCTTGCGAACTTCTGCTTCATCAGGCTTCAGCTCGAACTGCTTGACCACTTCGGCGACGATCAGGCCCAGCACGACGCGGCGCTTGGCTTGCTCTTCGAACAGTTCGGCCGGCAGCTGCTCAGGCTTGATGTTGCCACCGAACTGCTGAACAGCCTGCACGCGCAGACGGTTGACTTCGTTTTCCAGCAGGGCTTTCGGGACTTCGATCGGGTTGGCGGCCAGCAGACCGTCCATGACCTGATTCTTGACCTTGGTCTTGATGGCCTGGCGCAGTTCACGCTCCATGTTCTTGCGAACTTCGGCGCGGAAACCTTCCAGCGAAGATTCCTTGATACCGAACTGTGCGAAGAAGGCTTCGTTCAGCTCTGGCAGCACAGGCGCGGAAACGCTGTTCACGGTGATGGTGAACTCAGCGGCTTTGCCAGCCAGGTCCAGGTTCTGGTAGTCCTCTGGGAAGGTCACGTTGACCACGCGCTCTTCGCCAGCCTTGGCGCCGACCAGGCCGTCTTCGAAGCCCGGGATCATGCGGCCAGAGCCCAGCACCAGCTGAGTACCCTTGGCCGAGCCGCCGGCAAAGGCTTCACCGTCGATCTTGCCGACGAAGTCGATGTTGACCTGGTCGTCGTTCGCAGCAGCGCGCTCGACGGCCTCGAAACGGGTGTTCTGCTTGCGCAGGACTTCCAGCATGTTGTCCAGGTCGGCGTCAGCAACTTCGGCGCTCAGGCGCTCGACGTTGATCGACTCGAAACCGGCAACGGTAAATTCAGGGAAGACTTCGAAGATGGCGACGAACTCCAGGTCCTTGCCCTTCTCGAACGATTTTGGCTCGACGGCAGGGGCGCCGGCCGGGTTCAGCTTCTGCTCGACTACAGCTTCGTAGAAGGAAGCTTGGACCAGGTCACCGAAGACTTCCTGGCGAGCGTCGCCCTCGAAACGCTGGCGGATCACGCTCATCGGCACCTTGCCTGGGCGGAAGCCGGCAACCTTGGCACGACGGGCAGTCTGCTGCAGACGCTTCTCGACTTCCTTCTCGACGCGCTCGGCCGGAACGGCGATGGTCATGCGACGCTCGAGAGCGGTAGTATTTTCAACAGAAACTTGCATGGATATTCCTCGTTGCACAGACGTTAGCCGGCGATAGCCCGACTCCAGAATCAAGGGCGAACATTCTAGTGACTCATGCATCAGAAGTCACGCCACCTGGAGGGTCGGCAAACCACGCCGGTCGAATTCTTTGAAAGGCCCGCCCGCCGTGGCGTCGGGCCGTTCGACATCAGGGTCGCGCCAGCCATTCGAGGCCGTGCGATTGTAAAACCTTGCCAAACAAACTACAGCCAGCTGATATGTGGCTTTTTTTCGGGATTTCAAGGGCGCTTGCATGGAGGCTGGCGGGTGCATGCCGAAGACCTTGCAGTGCTCTTGAGATCGAGCGCCGCCCGCGCGGCGCATCGCGGATGAATCCGCTCCTACATTTTTTGCAACGTGGCCATGACCGATAGGCCATGGTTGTTCGCTTTGCTGGTACGACGCGGTCTTTCGGCTGGCGCTACCGACGCCCCGCCTGACTCACGCCTTGCGCCAGGGCTGACAACCATGGCCTCACAGGTGCGGTACGTTGCAACAGATGTAGGAGCGGATTCATCCGCGATGCGCCGCGCGGGCGGCGCTCGACCTGATGAGCGCTGCAAGACTATCGCCCCAAACCTGACCGCCTCGACGCGATACCACCGGAAAACCCCAAGATTATTCCGGATCGATCTCATTGAACTGGCAATACTCTTCCCACCCCAGCCCCAACGCCTCGGCCACCTCGCGATGGGTCTCCAGACGCATGGCCTGCAGTTGCTCCGGCGACTCGGCGATCAGCTGCAGCGCGTACTCCCAGGGCTCGACGCCCTGCTCCTGCGCCGCATCCTCGAACGCCCACTCAATCTGCTGGGCCTGCTCGCGCGCATTCAGCTCGCGAATCTCCTCGAGCAATTGCGGATTGGCTTCGGCGAAACGTTGCAACGCCAGGGCCTGGCGAGCTTCTTTGGCAATCATTGGTATTTCCCCTGCCGGCCCCAAGCCGGTATTTCAAACGGCTGAAATCTATCAGTTTTCAGACTGCCGCCACCAGAGGAAACACGACCGGACCACACAAGAAGCAACGGGGCGGTGAAACGCCCCGCGCAGATATCAGACGAAGCTGACGTTATGACGCTGGGCACCATATACCACGCGTGCCGCGGTGATCAGCTGATGCGGGATCTCGACATAAGGAACATCCGAATTTGCCAGCGCCATGTCCAGGAGCTGAACCATGACCGAGTTACGGCGCACCAGGATCACGTCGGACCAGTCGGTATTGGTCATCGCCACCGGAATGAAGTCCGAACGCTTCATGAAGCTACCCAGCGCCTCCAGCACCCCCAGGTTCTGCTTGGTGCCGTTGACGCTATGGCAGCAGTCGTTGAGCATCATCACGCCATCCGGGCCGACCAGTTCCTGGTAATACATCAGGTCGCGCAGAACGAACTCATACTGGTGACTGGCATCGACATAGACCACGTCAAACTGCTCGATACCGGTCTGCTGGCGCACCTTGTCAATGGCACCAATGGTGTCGGAGCGAATCACTGTCACATCGGACAGGTGAGCAACATTATCCAGGCACTCTTGGTAGAGCTTGTCCCAGGTAGCATCATCATGCAGCGAGCCGCCATAGTAGTACTCGTACTCGTCTACCGGAGAAACCCATGGCGGCAACTGGTCGAAGGGACTGTAGGCCTCATTGGACAACTTGCTCCAGCTGTCGATCAGCACCATGCGCTCCGGCGCCAGCGCCTCGTGCAGCTTGATGGCATTTCCCCCACGCAGAACACCCAGCTCGGCCACTACCGGGCGTTTTTCCAGCGCATTGAATACCGCCCCGAGCAGGTGGTACATGTTTTCCCGATACGCATTACAGACTTTCATGGTCTTTCCTTGTTTTCAGAGGATGGCCACGCCCATACATACCAGCGACGGACGCGCGCGCAATAACCAACCCCTAGCAAGAAACCGACCAGCTCATACTTGCCGCCTTGCAGCCCTTGCGATATCGACACTCACCGCACAGCAGCAGCCCGCTCACAGGACGCACGACGCCAGCGAAATGACGCTCGCGCCAGAATTCCGCCCCGTCGCTCAATGGCGCAGAAACGAAAAATGCCGCGTTCGGCGGCATTTTCACAGAAAACAAATACAAAAAAGGCGCCCGACCATACGATCAAGGCGCCCTTCTAAAATATGGGGTGGACGATGGGAATCGAACCCACGACAACCGGAATCACAATCCGGCGCTCTACCAACTGAGCTACGCCCACCATAATGCAATAGTGCGGTACAAACTTACAGAAACATGGTGCGGACGAAGAGACTCGAACTCTTACAGCTTGCGCCGCTGGAACCTAAATCCAGTGTGTCTACCAATTTCACCACGTCCGCATGAAACTCAAAAACAAAGGCGCCGGATCATTCAATCAAGGCGCCCCTGCAGAATCTGGGGTGGACGATGGGAATCGAACCCACGACAACCGGAATCACAATCCGGCGCTCTACCAACTGAGCTACGCCCACCATATTGCGGTACTGCTTACTTGCCCAGGCCTTAATGGCGCACCCGGCAGGACTCGAACCTGCGACCATCCGCTTAGAAGGCGGATGCTCTATCCAGCTGAGCTACGGGCGCTTAAGCTTACAGTCAAGCCGAACAAACCAACTGCTTATTCTGCCCGACCTTGCCAACCCGTGCCAGGCAGTGCCCGACAAGTGCGGCGAATCTTATAGACGCCCCCGCAGGGCGTCAACATTTTTCTCAAAAAAATATAATTTATTGAAGGGCTTAGGGAATTTGCCCGACCATCCGCCTTTGCCCTCGGGCCGTCTCGTGAGAGAATGCCGCCTTCTTCATGTTCCCTTCTCGATGGTTAATCACGCGTCTATGACTGCACACCTTATCGATGGCAAGGCGATCGCCGCCAACCTGCGCCAGCAGATCGCCCAACGTGTCGCCGAGCGCCGCCAGCAGGGCCTGCGCACGCCAGGCCTGGCGGTGATCCTGGTCGGCACCGATCCGGCCTCCCAAGTCTATGTCTCGCACAAGCGCAAGGACTGCGAAGAAGTCGGCTTCATCTCGCAAGCGTTCGACCTGCCCAGCGATACCACGCAGCAAGCCCTGACCGACCTGATCGACCGCCTCAACGACGACCCGGCCGTCGATGGCATCCTGCTGCAGCTGCCGCTGCCGGCACACCTGGATGCCTCGCTGCTGCTCGAGCGCATCCGCCCGGATAAAGACGTCGACGGCTTCCACCCGTACAACATCGGTCGCCTGGCCCAGCGCATCCCGCTGCTGCGCCCCTGCACCCCGAAAGGCATCATGACCCTGCTGGAAAGCACCGGCCAAGACCTGTACGGGATGAACGCGGTGATCGTCGGCGCCTCGAACATCGTCGGCCGCCCCATGGCCATGGAGCTGCTGCTGGCCGGCTGCACCGTCACCGTCTGCCACCGTTTCACCAAGGACCTGGCCGGCCATGTCGGCCGCGCCGACCTGGTAGTGGTCGCCGCCGGCAAGCCGGGCCTGGTCAAGGGTGAGTGGGTCAAGGAAGGCGCCATCGTCATCGACGTCGGCATCAACCGCCAGGAAGACGGCAAGCTGGTGGGCGACGTGGTCTACGAGACCGCCCTGCCCCGCGCTGGCTGGATTACGCCGGTGCCGGGCGGCGTGGGCCCGATGACCCGGGCGTGCCTGCTGGAGAACACCCTGTATGCCGCTGAAGAGCTGCATAAGTAAGCTGTTCCGGCAATAAATGAAACGGCGCCCTTCGAGGCGCCGTTTCTGTTTGCACGCCTGCCTTTCTGGCGAAAAAGAACACCATGGCGCATGGCACCGGCTGCACCGGTGTTCGCCGGCAAGGCCGGCTCCTACGAGGTGACAGCCGATTCGGCTGGCTGGCGCCCCATTTCAGCTGGTTCCGGCTGCCACTCGTTCACGCTTCAGCCGGGATCTTTCACCGATCCCCCCGACAATGGTCACACAGCCCACCTGTGGATGCGTGCCCAATGCAAACAACAAATACCGTCCTCATGATTCGCCCCGCGCGGTTCACCTTCAACCCGGACACCGCGCTCAACAACCGCTTCCAGCAAGCCCCCCTGGACCCGGCGACCGCCAGCGAGAAGGCCCTGGAGGAATTCGACGGCTACGTCGAAACCCTGCGCCGGCACGGTGTCGAGGTGCTGGTGGTGCAGGATACGCCTGAGCCGCACACCCCCGATTCGATCTTCCCCAACAACTGGTGGAGCAGCCATGCCGATGGCAGCCTGGTGCTCTACCCGATGGAAGGCCACAACCGTCGCCTGGAGCGCGACAAGGGTGCGTTGCGCGTACTGGAGGAGCGTTTTGCCATCCAGCGCACCGTCGACCTGAGCCCGCTGGAACAGCAGAATCTGTTCCTCGAAGGCACCGGCAGCATGGTGCTCGACCGCGAGCACCGCATCAGCTACGCCTGCCACTCCGGCCGCACCCACGAACATGCCCTGCGCCAGTTCGCCGAACAGCTTGACTACCGCCTGTGCCTGTTCCACGCCGTCGACCGCCAGCACGCGCCCATCTACCACAGCAACGTAATGATGAACGTCGGCCGCCAGCTCGCCGCGGTTTGCCTCGACGCCCTGCCCCACGCCACGGAACGCCGCACCCTCGAACATTCGCTGCGCGATACCGGCAAGCAGGTGCTGACGCTGGACTTCGACCAGTTGGAGAACTTCGCCGGCAACATGCTCGAAGTCCACGACCGTGACGGTCGCTCGCTGCTGGTGATGTCACGCAGCGCCTGGCGCTCGCTGGCCCCGCGGCAACGCCGCCAGGTGGAGCAGCACAGCCACCCCGTGGTGGTGAATATCGACCATATCGAACGCATCGGTGGCGGCAGCGCGCGCTGCATGCTCGCCGAAGTCCACCTGCCCTCGCGCCACTGACTTGAAAAGGAGCCTCATCATGACCCGCTATATCGACGTGCAAGACCTCGCCCATTTGGTCAACCGCAAGGGCCTGCCCACCTGCCTTGAGGAGATGGCCGAGTACATCCGCCAGGACTACCTGCGCTGGCACGCCTTCGAGAAGTGCGCGCGCCTGGCCAACCATTCGCCCGACGGGGTGATCGAGCTGATGCCAGTGTCCGACGCCAATCTGTATGCCTTCAAGTACGTCAATGGCCACCCGAAGAACACCCACAACGGCCTGCTCACGGTGATGGCCTTCGGCGCCCTGGGCGACGTCGACACCGGTGCGCCGGTACTGCTCAGCGAGATGACCCTGACCACCGCGATCCGCACCGCCGCGACCTCGGCCCTGGCCGCCCGCTACCTGGCGCGCCCGGGCAGCAAGCGCATGGCACTGATCGGCAACGGCTCGCAAAGCGAGTTCCAGGCGATCGCCTTCCACACGATGCTGGGCATCGAGGAGATCCGCCTGTTCGACATCGACCGTGCGGCGAGTGAAAAACTTGCCGCCAACCTGGCTGGCTATCCCGCCCTCACGCTGACCATTGCCAACAGCGTGGCCGAAGCGGTCCGCGACGCCGACATCGTCACCACGGTGACCGCCGACAAGGCCTACGCCACCATTCTCACCCCAGAGATGATCGAGCCAGGCATGCACCTCAATGCGGTCGGCGGCGACTGCCCGGGCAAGACCGAGCTGCACCGCGACATCGTCGAGCGTGCGCGGGTGATCGTCGAGTACGAGCCGCAGAGCCGTATCGAAGGTGAGATCCAGCAGATGCCAAGCGACTCGCCGACCACCGAGTTCTGGCAGGTGGTCGAAGGCCGCGCGGCGGGCCGCGAAAACGCCGAGCAGGTGACCCTGTTCGACTCGGTCGGGTTTGCCCTGGAGGACTACTCGGCGCTGCGTTATGTGCTGGATGTGGCCAGGGCCCTGGATATCGGGCACGACATCGCGCTGGTGCCGGAGCTTGAGAACCCGAAAGATCTGTTTGCCTTGCTGCGGCCCGCCGCGGCCCGGGTCAAGGCCAGCGCAGCCTGATTGCCCCTTGTAGGAGCGGTTTCAGCCGCGATGCAGACGCCGCGGTGCCTGGCACCCGCTTCGCGGGTGATCGCGGCTAAAGCCGCTCCTACAGGGCGCGCTCGACGCGCGGAATCCGCTGTCGCACTTCCATAAATCTTTGTCGAAACAGCCGATTCCGCTGCCGCGAGGGACCTAACAGCCGATTCCGGCACCCGACGCGCTAGCAAACGACACAAAAAACCGGTCTATCTCGCGCATCCTGAGCCCGACCCATGAGTCACCGACGGACCTACACGCGGTAATCGCCCTACTACCAATAACAACACCCAGGGACCCAAGACCATGCTCTCCATGCGAAAACGCCTCGGCGTGCTGCTGTTCTCGCTGTGTGCCACCACCGTTTCCCAGGCCAAGGAGTGGACCGAGATTCGCTTCGGCGTCTACCCCGAATACCCCCCCTTCGAATCGGTTGCCGCCGATGGCAGCCTGCAAGGCTTCGACATCGAACTGGGCAATGCCATCTGCACCAAGCTGCAGGTCAAGTGCACCTGGGTGCACAACGAGTTCGACGGCATGATCCCCGCCCTGCGGGCGCGCAAGTTCGACGCCATCATGTCGTCGATGGCGGTCACCCCGGCGCGGCTGAAACAGATCGACTTCACCAACAAGCTGTTCCTCAGCCCGACCTCAGTGATCGTGCGCAGGTCGGCCGAATTCGGCGACTCCGTCGAATCGCTCAAGGGCAAGCAGGTCGGTGTGCTGCAGGGTTCGCTGCAAGAGGCCTACGCTCGTGCCGTGCTGGCGCCGCTGGGCGCGCAGGTCAAGGCTTACCAGGCCCAGGACCAGAACTACGCCGACCTGATGAACGGGCGCCTCGACGCCACCGTCACCGACAAGCTCGAAGCCCAGCTCAACTTCCTCTCCAAGCCTGAAGGCGCCGACTTCAAGAGCGGCCCGGCGATCAAGGACCCGACCCTGCCGCTGGACATCGCCATGGGCCTGCGCAAGACCGACCCGGAGCTCAAGGCCCTGCTCGACAAGGGCATCGCCCTGATCCATGCCGATGGCACCTACGCCGAGATCCAGAAGAAATACGTCGGCGACCTGGACATCTACAACGAGTGACCTGGCAGGCTGCCCGCTTCCCTGTGGGAGCGGGCTTGCCCCGCGATAGCCTCCCCGCGAGATTCCGCCCATGCACGATTTCCTCTCAAGCGGCCTGCAAGGCTTCGGCCCGCTGCTGGCCCAAGGCACCTGGATGACGATCAAGCTGGCCTTGTTGTCGCTGGCCCTGAGCCTGTTGCTCGGGCTGATCGGCGCCAGCGCCAAGTTGTCCCGCTCCCCCCTGCTGCGCCTCCCGGCCACTCTCTACACCACGCTGATCCGCAGCGTCCCCGACCTGGTGCTGATCCTGCTGATCTTCTACAGCATGCAGATCTGGCTAAACGACTTGACCGAGGCGCTGGGCTGGGACTACGTGGAAATCGACCCGTTCGGCGCCGGGGTGATCACCCTCGGCTTTATCTATGGCGCCTATTTCACCGAGAACTTCCGTGGCGCCATCCTCAGCGTGCCGGCCGGCCAGCTGGAGGCGGCCACCGCCTATGGCCTGAGCCGCGCCCAGCGCTTTCGCCTGGTGCTGTTCCCGCAACTGATGCGCTTCGCCCTGCCGGGGCTGGGCAACAACTGGCTGGTACTGCTCAAGTCCACCGCACTGGTGTCGATCATCGGCCTGGCCGACCTGGTCAAGGCCGCGCAGAACGCCGGCAAGACCACCAACGACGTGCTGTTCTTCCTGAGTCTGGCCGGGCTGGTCTACCTGCTCATCACCACCCTCTCCAACCGCCTGTTCAAGCACCTTGAGCGGCGCTACAACATCGGCATCAAGGAGCTGGCGCGATGATCGAACTCCTTCAGGAATACGGCCAGGCCTACCTGTACAGCGACGGCAACGGGCTGTCGGGGCTGGCCATGACCCTCTGGCTGTTCGTCGCCAGCATGGTCCTGGGCCTGGCGCTTTCGCTACCCCTGGCACTGGCCCGGGCGTCGCGCAACGCCTGGCTGCGCCTACCAGTGCAGCTGTACACCTTCGTGTTCCGCGGCACACCGCTCTATATCCAGCTGCTGATCTGCTACACCGGACTGTACAGCCTGCAGGTGGTACGCGAGCATGCCCTGCTCGACCAGTTCTTTCGCAACGCGCTCAACTGCACGTTGCTGGCGTTCGTACTCAACACCTGCGCCTACACCGTGGAGATCTTCGCCGGGGCCATCCGCAACCTGCCGGCCGGTGAACTGGAAGCGGCCCAGGCCTATGGCCTGAGGGGCTGGAAGCTCAACCTGTTCCTGGTGCTGCCAGCCGCCCTGCGCCGTTCGCTGCCGGCCTACAGCAACGAACTGATCCTGATGCTGCACGCCACCTCGCTGGCCTTCACCGCCACCGTCGCCGACATCCTCAAGGTGGCCCGCGACGCCAACGCCGCGACCTTCCTGACCTTCCAGGCCTTTGGCGTGGCCGCCCTGCTGTACATGCTGCTGTCCTTCGCCCTGGTCGGCCTGTTCCGACTGGCCGAGCGCCGCTGGATGCGCTTCCTTGTCCCTGCCCGAGGCTGATTTCATGACTGCTACCGCATTGCCACTCAATACCTTCGAACAGGCCCCCGCAGCGCGCGCCCACGCCGGCGCCATCAAGCTCAGCGTCGAGGGCCTGCACAAGCACTATGGCGAACACCAGGTGCTCAAGGGCGTCTCGCTACAGGCGCGCAAAGGCGACGTGATCAGCCTGATCGGCGCCAGCGGCTCGGGCAAGAGCACCTTCTTGCGCTGCATCAACTTCCTCGAACAACCCGACGCCGGCAGCATCACCCTGGACGGCCAAACCCTGGAAATTCACCCCGGTACCCGCACCCCGCCACCGGCCCAGTTGCAGAACCTGCGCACGCGCCTGGCCATGGTGTTCCAACACTTCAACCTGTGGAGCCACCTCACGGTGCTGGAGAACATCTGCCTGGCGCCGCGCAAGGTGCTGGGCGTCAGCGCCAGCGAAGCCGAAGCCCGTGCCCGCAAATACCTGGACAAGGTCGGCCTGCCGGCGCGCGCCGCCGAGCAGTACCCGGCGTTCCTCTCTGGTGGTCAGCAACAACGCGTGGCCATTGCCCGGGCGCTGGCCATGGAACCGGAGATCATCCTCTTCGACGAGCCCACCTCGGCCCTGGACCCTGAGCTGGTCGGCGAAGTGCTCAAGGTGATACAGACGCTCGCCGAGGAAGGACGTACCATGCTCATGGTCACCCATGAAATGGGGTTCGCCCGCCAGGTGTCGAGCCAGGTGCTGTTCCTGCACCAGGGCCTGGTCGAAGAGCACGGCAGCGCCGAGATCCTCGACCGGCCACAGAGCGAGCGCCTGCGGCAGTTCCTCTCCAACCGCCTCAAGTGAAGTCACGCCGTATATGGATACCAAGGCCACTAGCACCGCAGTCGCACCACTGGATCGCATCGATGAAGCCATCATCGACGTGCTGCGCCACCAAGGAAGGATCACCTATGAGAAGCTCTCCACCCTCGTGCACCTGACGCCCAGGCCCTGCCTGGAACGGGTGCGCAAGCTGGAACGGCGCGGCGTTATCCGCGGCTACGGGGCGATCATCGACCTGCAGCAGGTCTCGCCCGGCCTGTCGTTGCTGGTGCTGGTGGCGCTGTCCAACCAGAGTGGACGCTCCGCGCAGAAGGCCTTCGAAGCCACCGTGCGGGCCTGCCCGCAGGTGTACGAATGCCAGCTGATCAGCGGCCACTTCGACTACAGCCTGCGCATGCGCTGCCGCGACATGGAGCATTACCGGGTACTGACCGAGACCTGGATGAACAACGACGAGCTGCACATCGACAAGCTGGTCGCCCACCCGGAACTGGCGGCGGTCAAGAGCACCGCGCCCCAGGCCTGAACCACCGCGCCGCCCGCCGGGGGCTATCTATGTAACCCGGCTGGGTGGCGGCGCACCGCTAGGCTCGCTGCTCCTGTACTACATGAAACAGCAGCGATGACCCACTCCCCGCTTTCCCCCCACCTTGCCTTCATTCACCAGCGCCTGCCCACCTGGTTGACGCAGACATCGACGCCCCAGCGGCAAACCCTTGAACGACGCATTCGCCGCAGCCACGCCGCCAGTCGTCGGGTAGCCGAGACGCTGGCGCCGCTCGAGGATATCGAGGCCTTCTGCCGCCCCTTGCTAGAACAGGCCCTGGGCGACTGGTTTGCGGATACCACGCTGCCTGCGGTCGACCAGGGACGGGTGCTGCAGAGCGACAACGACCATTCCTGGCTGGAGGCGGCGCTGCAGAACTTCGACAGCGGCGCCCGGCCGACCCTGCTTGACGCTGCCGGTGCCACCCAGCGCTCCACCGTGGATGTCGACACCTTCGTCAAAGGCGTGCGCAACCTCGACCTGGGCCAACGCTACCGGGACCACCTGGCCGACCAGATCGACACGGACGCCTTTCGCGAGCAGTTGCGCCAGCATGACCACGCCGCGTTCGCCGCGGCCCTGAGCCTGGCCCATCTGCAGGGCCGAGTGAAAACACTGGGTGCCTCGCTTGGCGAAACGGTAGTGTCCGGCATGGACGACGCGGCACGGCGCGAACTGCACTGCAGCTTCCTCAGCCTGTTCGGCATCCCCTTGAACGGTCCGATGCTGATCCACCTCGACCCGTCCCGAAAGGTCGATATCTGCCTGCTTTACCTGCCCGGCCATCCCAGCAGCCCCCTGCGCCAGTACGACTCCCAGCCGGCAGCGGTCGCGGCGCTCACCGAGCGGTTGTGGAAGGCTCGGGAACGGCAGTTCTTCACCCGTTATGTCGACTTGGCCAGCCAGCCGCGCTTTGCCGCGCAGCTCCGCGCCATCCTTTATCCACGCTACCCGTATGCCCAGATGCAGCCCAGCCCACCGGTGCTGGAAAAGCACGAGACCTTCAGCTGGATCAAGCGTGCGTTTCCCTCGCCCAAGGATATCTGGCAGGAAACCCTCGACAAGAATGCACGGCTGCGTTTCACCGTCACCCCATGGGCCAAGGATGCCTTTGTCGAACGCGCCCGCACCCAGGTCGAGCGACGCCTGCAGGACGCAGCGTCACTGGTGGTGCCGACCGCGCAGCGCGATGCACTGGCGCAGCTGGCGCGCATCGAGGGCTGGCTGGGGGTCGGCCTTACAGTACTCAATGTGGCGGGCTTTTTCCTGCCAGGCCTGGGCGAGCTGATGCTGGTGGTCGGCGGTGCGCAACTGGTCGATGAATTCCTCGAGGGCGTGCACAGCGCCAATGAAGGTGATGCCGACGCAGCCATCCACCAGCTGTTCGATGTCTTCGAGAACTTGGTGCAGTTCGCCGCCCTCGGCACCGCAGCGCGCTTCAGTGAGCCGGTGGATGTCCTGCAGGGCTGGCACCAAGTGGGCAGCCCCGGCCAGGAACGTCTGTGGCATGGCGGGCTGGCGCCATTCGCCCGGGCACGCCCCTGGCCCGAGGGACACACTGTCGGCAGCAAGGGGCTATACGACTGGCAGGGACAGCAGTGGCTGGAACGGGATGCATTGGCGCTGCCGCTGGAGCAGGCCGATGGCGGCACCTTGCACCTGGCTGCCGCCGAAGGGCATCGCCACCGGCCCAGCCTGCTGGGGGACGGCCAGGGCCGTTGGCTGCTCGAACAGGATCGCCCGCTGGCCTGGCCACAGGACAAGTTGCTGCGCCACCTCGGCCCTCTTGGTGCCGGCCTCGAACCCGCCGCGCTGGACCGCGCGCTGATCGCCAGCGGCTACGACGCCAACAGGCTGCGCCAGACGCTGGCGAACCACCACCCGCTACCCGCGCTCCTCATCGACACCCTGGAGGCGCTCGGCGCCCACTCAGTGAGCGGCGCCACGCCCGAGCCCGCGCTGGCGAACGCCATCACCCGTGTGTTCCCCACCCTCAGCCGCCCGGTCCGAGCGGAAATCCTCACCCAGGCGGCCCCACGCGACCTGAACCAACTGCAACGTACCGGCCGGCTGCCACTTCGCATGGCCGAAAGCGCCCGCCTGTACGTACGAGAGAGCCGCATCAGCAAAGCGCTGGCCCGCTTTCACCAGACATCGGGCAGCGCGGCTGACCGCGATGCGCTGGCGCTGGGCGCGCTGCAACGTCTGCCCGGCTGGACCGGCGAGGTACGAATCGAAATCCGCGAAGCACGCCTGGGCGGGCCACTGCAGGCCGCCGCCGGCAAACCCGGGCAACCTGCCAAGGTGTTGGCGCGCACAAGCCGCGGATATACCGCCTACGACGAGCACGGTCTTGAGCTGGCGGGTGACAGCGACCTGTTCCGCGCTCTGCTCCAGGCACTGCCAGACAGTGAGCGCGACGCCCTGGGGGTACGGATAGGCGAGGCCGGGAACCTGCGCGACAAACTGTTCGAACAGGCTGCCGGCGACCGTCGCCGGGCCGCGTCCGATCTTGGCATGGCGCCGGTGCGTCCCCTATACCGCCTACCGTCCCTCCTCCCTGGCGAGCGCCGGCTCGGTTATCGCCTGAGCGGTGGTGCCCGGGGCTGGGTGAGCGACGATGATCTGTTCAACCAGCTGTTCCCGCCCACGCCCACCGATGACCGGGAAATGCTGCGCCTGCGCCTGCGCTACCAGGCCGGAGACCAACCCGGCGCATTTGGTCGCCTGCTGACGCGGATGCGCGCCGATTACCGACTGCTCGACTTCGAACTGCAACGCTGGGTGCACGACCCCGAAGGCGTGAGCGTCGCTGGGCTGGAGCAACGGCGCACCGCCCGCCAGGCCCTGGCCCAGCGCCTGCGCAGCGCCTGGCGCCGGGAGCCCACGGGAGACCCTTCCAGCAGCATCGATCACGTGAGTTTGCTGATGGAGGTGCATCAACTGGACTCCCTGCCCAGGATCCCGGTGAGGTTGCCCCATGTGCGCCAGCTTGCCATCAATGGCCTGAGCGATCCGCACGCCGTGGGCCTGGAGCCTTTGCTCAGGGCATTCCCCGGCGTGCGTCATCTGGACCTGGCACAAAACGCCCTCAATCGCCTGCCCGCCACCCTGGCCGATCTCAACGAGCTGCAATCACTCGACCTGTCGGAGAACAACATCGACCTGGACGATACAGGCAGCCTGGCCGTGATTGGCCAGATGCCACACCTGCGCCGGCTCAATCTCACCGAAGGCGTGCAGGACCTCTCGATCTCGGCACTGGAGGGACTGGCTCGGCTACCGGCACTAAGCTGGTTCCAGGCGGACTCGAACGAGCTGGCGCTTGGTGCCGAGCATTTCCAGGTGCTGCAACGTTGGCCGGCACTGCGGGGGATCAGTCTGGGCCACAACGCCATCGTGCTGGATGAAGCTGGCAGGGCGGCGTTGGCAAGGCTCAGTCACCTTGAAGCACTGTTGCTGCAGGAAAACCCATTGTCACTCGCGCCCGATGTGACTGGCTGGAGCGCGCTGCAGCAGTTGGACCTGGAAAGCACCGGTATCAGCCAATGGCCCGAGGGCCTGACGGCGCTGATGAACCAACGCCCCCTGGCCCTGCGTCAGTTCGACCTGAGCAACAATACCCTGACCGAGGCTCCCGACCTGCGCGACAGCGCCTTTGCCCGCTCGGTTCGGGACGATGTCCCGGACATCGCCTACTCGCTCAACGACAACCCGTTCAGCGAAGCGGCGCGCCTACGCCTGGAGGACGCAGGCCTGCAAACCACCGCGCCTGGCCGTGGGCCCATCGAGTGGTCGAGCGGCTGGCCGGCGGAGCTGCAGATCCACCTCTCCGACACAGCGGAGGATCCACAATGGCAAGCGCTGTACGAGCTGTTCGACCGCCTCATGTACAGTGCCGACTACCAGCGCAGCGCCGATGCCATGCGTAACCGCATGCAACAGGTGGTCCGCGTCCTGGCCGGCGACCTGGAAACCATGCAGGCCTCCAGCTGGGGACGGGCACAACTGCAACAGCAGATCGACGACCTGCTCAGGGACGCCGGGCAACAATGCGTCGACCAGGCCAGCCTGCTGTTCCAGCAGGTCGAAACCGATGTCCAGGTGTGGCAGGCGGTCAACCACGCCATGCCTGGCATGACCGACGAGGCCGTCGCCGTGGAGGCGGCGGGCAGCCTGTATCGCCAGCGCCTTCTGGATGCACGGGTGGCCGACCTGTACCAGGCCCGCGTGGCCCGCCGCCGCTTTCTGGCGCAGGCGACGGACGACCTGCAACGCCAGGCCGCGCCGCCTCGCCATCCGGATGACGATATCGCGGATAGCGCGTTGACCGAACCTGATTACCTGCTCGATGAACTGGAGATCGCCCTGCACGCACGCATGCAATTGCGTGGACGCCTGCGCCTGCCGGCGCAACCCGGCGAAATCCGCTTCGCCTATCTGGCACGCCTGAGCGAAGCGACACTGCAGCGGCTCGCCGCAGGGGTAGAAGGGGATTTCGATGCCCCACGCCTGGGCCAGTGGGCCGTGGCGCAGCCCTTCTGGCAGGCCTGGCTGCGGCGCCTTTCACCACAGGACTTCGAATCCCTCGCGCGCACGTGGGAAGGCGCCTCGGAATACTTCGACGCCTTGGGCAGCGCAGGCGGGCTCGAAGGCAACTACACCGGCCCGCCCGTGCCTGACGGCTTCATCAACGCCCTGCAACGTGAAATGACAGACGTCCCGGGTTTGGCCTGGCGCAGGCACGGTATCACGCAAAGGTACGATTTGACCGCGGCCCGCTTCGCCCACCATGCCCCCACCCTGCTTGAGCGGGTCGGTGGCGTGCTGCTGCGAGCGCGACAAGACACCGAGACAGCGCTGCTGGAAACGCTGACCAACACATTGGTCAATGCCCATGTCCAGGCAGGAGAGTCGCCAACCTGACGGGAACAGGCCTGGAGGGGCGGCTTGCCCCTCCGCTTCAGCCCACCCGCCACTCCGGAGGCTGATGGTAATCGACCACCCAGCCGGGCACCTCGTCCGCCGGCATGGGCCGGGCGATACCGTAGCCCTGGGCCAGTTCACAGCCCAATCCCATCAACATCCGACCGTGCTCGACCGTCTCCACCCCTTCGGCGATCACTTCACGGCCAAACGCCCGCGCCAGGCCGATCACGGCAGCGGTGAGGGCCAGGTCGTCGTGGTCCTGCAGGATGTCGCGCACGAACGACTTGTCGATCTTGATAGTCTGCGCCGGCAGGCGCTTGAGGTAACTCAGCGACGAGTAGCCGGTGCCGAAGTCGTCCAGCGAGAAGCGCACACCCAGCGCCCGGCAGGCATCCAGGCAATGGCCGACCCGAGCCAGGTTGTCGATGGCCACCGATTCGACGATCTCCAGGTCCAGTTGCGCCGGGTCCACGCCCGGATGGCGCCCGAGCAATTGCGCCAGGCGCTCGGAGAAGTCGCCACGCTGCAATTGGCGCGCGGCGATGTTGACACTCAGCGACCAGCCCCGCTGGTCCCGCTGCCATTGCCCCAGTTGCGTCAGGGCCTGGTCGATGACCCACTCGCCCAACTCGACGATCAGGTCGGTCTGCTCCACCAACGGCAGGAACTCGCCCGGCGGCACCGGCCCCTTCGAAGGATGCATCCAGCGTAACAACGCCTCGAAACCGATCACCTGCCCGCTGCGCATGTTCACCTTTGGCTGGTAGTACAGGCACAACTCGCCCTCGCGCATGGCCTGGCGCACTTGTGCCACGGTCTGGTGGGTGGCCTTCAGTTCCAGCTCCTGCGAAACGTCGAACAGGTGATAGCGATTGCGCCCGCGCTGCTTGGCCACGTACATGGCCTGGTCGGCATGGCGCACCAGGGTGTCGGCATCCTCGTCATCCTGGGGGAACAGGGTCACGCCGATGCTCGCGCTGAGGGTCAGGACGTGATCGCGAACCACGTAGGGCGCCGCCAGTGCCAGAAGCACCCTCTGCAACGCGGCATGCAACTGGCGGGGGCCTTCGATGTGGCGCAGGATCAACACGAACTCGTCACCCGACAGCCGCGCCACCGCGTCGCCACCGCGCAGGATGCCCTGCAGGCGCTGCGCCACCTCCACCAGCAGCAAGTCGCCAGTGGCGTGGCCGTAGCCATCGTTGACCGCCTTGAAGCCATCCAGGTCGAGCATGCACACCGCCAACGGAATGTGTTCGCGGCGCGAGAACGCCAGGGCCTGGTTCAGCAGGTCGGACAGGTAGGCGCGGTTGGGCAGCCCGGTCAGCACATCGTGGCCCACACGCCACTGCAAGGTGTGCAACAACTGACGCTTCTCAGTCACGTCGAAGCGGATCGACACATACTTGCGCACCTGACCGGTATGCGGGTCGACCAGCGGCACCATGGTACTGTCCACCCAATACAACGAACCATCCTTGGCACGGTTGCATATCTCGCCTTTCCATACCCGACCGCCCGCCAGGGCATTCCACATGTCGAGGAAGAACGCCGGCTCGTGCAGCCCGGAGTTGAGAATGCGGTGGTTGGCCCCCAGCAGCTCCTCGCGGCTGTAGCCGGAGATGCTGCAGAACTGCTGATTGACGTAGGTAATGCGCCCTTGCAGGTCAGTCTCGGAAAAGATCGCGGCCGCATCCACGGCCGCGCGATAGATATCATCCATAAATAGTCCGCCCTAGCGGTTGAAGCGCTCCACCAGGGCGCGCAACCCGGCACAGACCTGCTCGAGCTCGGTACCGCGTGAAGCGGCGGCGTTGGCCCGGCGGGCACTCTGCTGCACCGTGCCGGCCACACCGTTGATCTGCCGCGAGACATCCTCGGCCACCGCCGACTGCTCCTGGGATGCGGCGGCCATTTGCTGGCTCATGTCGCTGATACGCAGCACCGCCTGGCGAATGCCCTGCAGCGCCTGCTGCGCCTGGGCCACCTGGGTGACCCCCTGCTCCGCGCCTTCGAGCCCCTGGCTGGCGATGCTCACCGCCTGCCCGGCGCCGCTGCGCAGGCTGTCGATGATCGCCTGGATATGCAAGGTGGACTGGCGGGTCTTGTCGGCCAGCGCGCGTACCTCGTCGGCGACCACGGCGAAACCGCGCCCCTGTTCGCCAGCCCGCGCCGCCTCGATCGCGGCGTTGAGCGCCAGCAGGTTGGTCTGCTCGGCGATGGCGCGGATCATGCCGGCGGCCTCGGCGATATCACCGGTCTGACCGGCCAGGTCGTTGACCGCCTGGTTGATCTGCCCGACCGTGCCGGCCAGGTCGCGGATCGCCGCACCGCTGGCATCGGCGACCTGGCTGCCCTGCTCGGCCAACAGGTGCGCGGTGTGTGCCTCCTGCGCCGTCAGCTGCACATGGCCGGCGACCTCGCCGATGGAGGCGGCCATCTCGGTCATGGCGGTGGCAGTCAGGTCGGTCTCGGCGCGCTGTTCGAGCAAGGCCGACTCGGTGCCACGGGACAACCGCCCGGCGTCCAGGGCCGCCTCGGCCATTTGCGCGGCCAGGTCGCTGAGGCGGGTGAGCGCGGTCTTCAGCCGTGCCTCCTCGCTGATCAGGATGAGCTCCAGCTGGCCGGCGGCGCCCGGCAGGTCACTGTAGGTCAGCGCCGCGACCGGATCGCTAAAGGTGTTGCCCGCGCCCTGCGCGATACGCCGCAGGTGACGACCGATTCGGCTTTGCGCCCAGGCCCCGACACCGGCGAACAGTGCCAGGGTCAGGCCTTGAGCCACCAGGCCTGGCCATAGCTGATTGGCGCCGATGGCCAGCGCGCCGCCAAGCAACGGCACAGTCATGCCACGTGCCAGCAGCGCCATGCGCCGTGCTGACGACAGCGCGCCCTTGCCGGCGCGCAACCGTGCGTACAACGCTTCGGCCCGGGCAATCTGCTCGCGGGTGGGGCGCACACGCACCGACTCGTAGCCGACCACCCGGCCCTGTTCCAGGATCGGCGTGACATAGGCGTTCACCCAGTAGAAGTTGCCGTTGCGGCAGCGGTTCTTGACGATGCCCATCCAGCTGCGGCCCGCCTTGAGGTACTGCCACATCAGCTCGAACACTGCCTCGGGCATGTCCGGGTGGCGCACCAGGTTGTGCGGGCTGCCGATCAGCTCATCCTGGCTGTAGCCGCTGATGGCGGCGAATTCGGCATTGCAGTAGGTGATCAGGCTGGCGGTGTCGGTCGCCGAGATGAGCCGCTGATGCTCGGGAAAGCTTTGCTCGACCGGATTGACCGGCAGGTTCAGACGCACGATGAGACTCCCTTCATAGGCGGTCCGACGAGTGACCTGGCCGCAAGCCAGGGGCGCCGGAACCGTTCATCCCGGATCAGTTCCAATGTTCCACAACAGGCGCACGCAAGCCGGCGGATGGCCGGATCACCTCGGACAATTGCTTGAATGGCTGACCAATCAAAGCGGCGAATTCTACGAATTCCATCACACTTTGCAAATAAAGGTGATGGATCATGGCGTTGCGCTACCGCGACAGATATCGTTAAGTGCTTGATTCTAAATGGGAATTAAGCGATGACCAGAACAGGCCTCGGCCCTGCCCTGCGCCGCTACCGCAAGCTGGCGAGCCTCACGCAGGCGCAACTGGGCGAACGCACCGGCTTCGACCCCAAGACCATAAGCCGCTTCGAAACCGGCACGTACACCCCCAGCATCGAGGCACTGATGAACTTCGCCGAAGCGCTGGGGGTGAAACCCAAGGTCTTTTTCGCCGAGCCCGACGACGAAGAAGAGCAACGCGCCTACCTGTTCAGCGTTGTCCACAACGCCCCGCCCAAGGACCTTGGCAAGCTGATCGCCGCCGTCGATCAGGCCCTGTCCAAACCCTGAAATCCCTCCGCGCACCACGCTAGAGCAGGTTCTCCGTCGACGCACCACAACTGGTCAGACCGGTCAGTCCAAAAAGCCTTGCAATGTCCAAATTTTCGGCGTTTCATGGCCCTCGCAGTGAACAAACCGGTAAGACCACAATAATTAAGTCCTGCACTCTTTCGCTCCGTGTGGCTGGGGGGCAAGGACACCGACCAGAGACTCCTCCCATGCTCAAATGGTGTTCGCGTTCGATCTTCCTCCAGGTAGTGCTCGGCCTTGCCCTCGGCATCGTCTGCGGCCTGAGCTTCCCCGACCTCTCCCTGCAACTCAAACCCCTGGGTGACGGCTTCATCAAGCTGATCAAGATGCTCATCGGCCTGATCGTGTTCTGCGTGGTGGTCAGCGGCATTTCCGGTGCTGGCGACCTGAAGAAGGTCGGGCGCATCGGCCTGAAATCGGTGATCTACTTCGAAGTGCTGACCACCCTGGCACTGGTGATCGGCCTGGTATTCGCCTTCAGCAGCGGCATTGGCAGCGGCGCCAACATCCACCTGGACCAGCTCTCCAGCGCCGATGCCGGCGCCCTCGCCGAGCGCGGCCAGCACATCCACGGCACGGCCTCGTTCCTGATGGACCTGATCCCCACTTCGGTGGTGGGTGCCTTCGCCGACAACAACATCCTCCAGGTGCTGCTGTTCTCGGTGCTGTTCGGCAGCGCGCTGAACCTGGTCGGAGAATCGGCCTCGGGCATCTCGCGGCTGATCAACGAACTGAGCCACGTGGTGTTCCGCATCATGGGCATGATCGTGCGCCTGGCCCCCATCGGCGTGTTCGGCGCCATTGCCTTCACCACCAGCAAATATGGCCTGAGTTCGCTGCAGCACCTGGGTGGCCTGGTCGCGCTGTTCTACCTGACCTGCGCCGGTTTCGTGCTGATCGTGCTGGGCACGGTGATGCGTATCTCCGGCCTCAAGCTGCTGCCGTTCATCAAGTACCTGCGCGAAGAGCTGACCATCGTGCTCGGCACCGCCTCGTCCGACGCCGTGCTGCCCCAGGTGATGCGCAAGCTCGAGCACCTGGGCATCGGCAGCTCCACCGTGGGCCTGGTGATCCCTACCGGTTATTCGTTCAACCTCGATGGCTTCTCCATCTACCTCACCCTGGCCATCGTGTTCATCGCCAACGCCACCGGCACACCGCTGGCGATGACCGACCTGCTGACCATCCTGCTGGTGTCGCTGGTGACTTCCAAGGGTGCCCACGGCATCCCAGGCTCGGCCCTGGTGATTCTCGCCGCCACCCTGACCGCCGTGCCGGCGATCCCGGTGGTAGGCCTGGTGCTGGTGCTGGCGGTGGACTGGTTCATGGGCATCGGCCGGGCACTGACCAACCTGATCGGCAACTGCGTCGCCACCGTGGCCATCGCCCGCTGGGAGAAAGATATCGACCTGGAGCGTGCGCACAATGTACTGGCCAACAAACCTGGCTTCGCGCCAATAACCCGCAAGCAGGGCCAACCCCATCAACAGGAATTCTGAGCCACGCGCGGCCGGCGCCCGGCGCCGGCCCGCCAGACGCGAAGATGCAGCGTCAACCAAGGAGCGAAACGTGATCAGCTCGTCGACGGTAGTCAATTCAGTGGTGGAGAAACTCCGCCAGGCCCTGGCCCGTGGCCAGTGGCGCAGCGGTGACATGCTGCCCGGCCAGCGCGAGCTGGCCGAACAACTGGGCATCAGCCGCCCGAGCCTGCGCGAAGCGGTGACCGTGCTGGAAACCCTGGGGCTGGTGCGTTCGATGCCCGGCAAGGGTGTGCTGGTGCTGGACGCCGACAGCGCCCAGGCCCAGGAACCAGAGGCCATCGCCGCCGCCAGCCTGGCCGACGTGCTCGAACTGCGCTACACCCTCGAACCCTTCATCGCCGGGCTGGTTGCGCAGTCGGCGGGCAGCCAGGACATCGGCCAGTTGCGCCTGACCCTGATGGACATGCGCGAGGCCCTCGACGCCGACGACAGCGAGGCGGGCATCAACGCCTACATCGCCTTCCACGAGGCGCTGTTCGCCCTGACCACCAACCCGATTTTCCAGAGCGTGGTGCAGCAGACCGGCAACGCACTCAAGCAAAGCGCCGACATGCTGCGCAACTCGCCCGAACACCTGGCCGCGCGCCTGAACGAGAACGAGGCCGTGGTGCGGGCCATCCGCGAGCGCAACAGCGCCAAGGCCAGCCAGCAGATGCGCCAGCACATTCTCGCCGAAGGCAAGCGCATGGGCATCGCCCTGAACATTCCGGACGACCAGCCGGGCACCTGAAACAAAGAAGGAGAGCGACCATGACCGCTTGCGCCCAAGCCGCCCCCCGCCTGCCCGCCCTGCTCGGCGTGGGTGAAACCCGTCTTTCGGCGGAGCAGATCTACCCACGGCTGTTCGACGCCATCCTCGAACAGCGCCTGCCACCGGGCACCGCGCTGCCCGAGCAGGCGCTGGGCAATGCTTTCGGGGTCAGCCGCACGGTGATCCGCCGGGTGCTCGGGCGCCTGTCCGACCAGCAGGTGATCGTGCAGCGCCCCAGCCACACCGCGCAACTGGCGGCACCCGATCCGCAGCAGGCGCGCCAGGTGCTCAGCGCCCGACGCCTGGCCGAAACCACGCTGATCGGCCTGGCCACCCAGCGTGCCCGGCCGGCGCAGATCCGCCAGTTGCGCCAGTTGGTGGAGCGCGAACGCCAGCACCACGAGCAAGGCCAGCGCTGCACGGCGATCCGCTTGGGTGGCGAGTTCCACCTGAAGCTGGCACAGATGGCCGCCAACGCACCGCTGGCGCGCTTTCTCAATGGCCTGGTGCCGATGACCTCGCTGATCATCGCCCGCTACGAGTCGCCCTGCTGCGAGCATTGCGCCTGGCAGGAGCACGCGGCGATCATCGATGCGGTCGAAAGCGGCGACGGTGAGGTCGCGCTGGCCCTGATGCACGAACACCTTGACCGCCTCGAAGCCAAGCTCGACCTGGAGTGACACCCTCACCTGTAGGAGCCAGCTTGCTGGCGAATGGCAACGTGCCGAGAGGTTCGCCAGCAAGCTGGCTCCTACAAGAAAACCACGGCGTCGACGTCCGGCAGGATCACCACCTCGTCGCCGAGCGACCATTCCGCCGCCCGCGCCGCCAGGGCCGCGGGCACACCCGGAGACCCGCCCGGGCCGGGCGGCACGTCATAGGTGGCGTGGCCATTGTGGGGTAGCAGCACATCGAAGCCACGTTGCAACGCGGCACGGGCAGTGGCTGCCAGGCACATCTCCGACAGCAGGCCGCACAGGGCCAGGTGTTGGACGCCAAGGTCTCGCAACAGCGTTTCCAGCCGGGTTTCGACGAACCCATCATCCTCGGTCTTGAACAGCACGTGCTCGCCTCGCACTGGCGGGAAGTACAGCGGCCAACCGTCGCTGTGCGGGGCATCCGGCGTACCCGGGGCACCGTCGTTCTGCAGGAAGATCACCGGTACGCCGGCCGCGCGTGCACGGGCCAACAGGCGCGCGATGCTGACCTGCAGGGCCAGGTGATCAGGTACGGCGTCCTGGCCCTGCATGAACGCGCATTGCACATCCACCAGCAGCAGGGCATCGGCTTGGGGAACTGGGATGGCTGCCACGCGTGTCTCCAGAGTGAAGGACCGGGATGCGAGCATAGCGCAGCGGCCTTTCAGGCCAGTACCATGCCGCGCGAATGTGCCAACACCCCGAGGCACTTTTCATCTGGAGACAACATGGACCACAGCATCGTGCCGATCGGCACGGAACACTACGATCGCCTCGCCGAGCTTTGGGAAGCCTCGGTACGAGCCACCCACGACTTCCTGCCCGAAGGCTATATAGAGCACCTGCGCCCGCTGGTACGGGAGCAATACCTGGGTTTCGTCGAGCTGCGCGCCTGGCGTGACAACCAGGGACGCATCCAAGGGTTCGCTGGCGTGCACGACGGCAAACTGGAAATGCTGTTCATCGATCCGACCTGCCGCGGCAAGGGCATCGGCAAGGCGTTGCTGGCCAATGTGATCGATAAGCTTGGTGTGCGAGAGGTGGACGTCAATGAGCAGAACCCGCAGGCAGTAGGGTTCTACCTGAAACAAGGATTCGTCCAAACCGGACGGTCCGAGGTGGATGGGCAGGGTGATCCCTATCCGTTGCTGCATCTGAAACTAGGAGGCTGACATGCCTATCAAACCTGCAAAGGGGGCCGCTTCGCGGCCCATCGCGGGTATGGCGCAGTACCTGTAGGAGCGGGTTTACCCGCGATGGGGCCCTCAGGCCCAACCTATACTTCGGATAAATCATCCGCGGCCTCTTACCAAGGAGGCAATCCACGTGAAATCCCTCCTCGTGGCATTCCCGCTCTGCCTCCTGCTGGCCCTCGCCGGCTGCGCCGGTAAACGCCCACCTGCCCCACCCCCACCACAAAACCTCCCCCCCGCCGTCTGGCAGCGCATCGACCAGGACATCATCGAGGCCTCGGCCGCCGCCGCAGGCTCGGCCAACGACTATGCCCGGCGCTCCATGCGGGTGTGGAAAGAACAGGTGCAGCAACGCACCGAGAACGACTTCATCCCCTGGTTCACCGGCTACTGGACCCAGCAATGGCTCACCCTCAAGGTGGCCTGGTACAAGATGAACAGCGGCACTGAGCCACCGGAAAAGCGCCTGGCCCTGTACCTGCAGGAGCAATACCACGACCGCGTGATCGAGCCGGTGGCCGAACAGATCAACCCCGAGATCATCCGCGACCGCGCCAGCGAGCTGTACGTGCAACTGCTCGGTCAGCAACTGCCCGAGATCATCCAGCGCTACAACGCCCCGCCCGAGCAATTCAGCCAGCGCCTGAACCATATCCAGGCCATCGCCCTGGGGCCGCCGGAGGCACGCAATGCCACGCTTTACCAATTGCTCCGGGCCAAGTCGCTGGACCAGCAACCGGCTTGGCAGTCCTTGCGCCAACAGTTGCACCAGTTGGCGGCCAAGCCACCCGGGCAGACCGAGGCCGGCCTGTCGTCGGTGGCCACCCGGGCCAGCGAGAAGCTGGGCGCCACGCTCGCCCCGCGCGGGGCCGCCAGCGCCATCGCCGCGGCGGTGGGCAAGGCGGCGGGTGCCTTGATTTCGGTGGCGGCGGCCGGCTACGGCCTCATCACCCATGACCGCGAGCAACCACAGATGGTCGAGCAGTTGCGGGTGATCCTCAATGTGGCGCTGAACGAGGAATGGCAGGAGTTGATGGAGAACCGCCAGAGTGGGGCCATGGCGGGGGTGTACTACCTGTCGGGGCAGGTGGAGGACAGTTTGCTCGAGAGTCGGTCGCAGGAGCCTTTGCTGATTCGCCTGCCGAATTGAAGCAACGAGTTCCTGTAGGAGCGGCTTCAGCCGCGATCACCCGCAAAGCGGGTGCCACACACCGCGGTGCCTGCATCGCGGCTAAAGCCGCTCCTACAGATCCGATCGTCAAGCTCAGGCCGGTGCCATGGCCGAGGTCGGCAGGCCGAAGATGCGGTCGAACGCCCAGTTGTAGACGAAGGTGTAGCACGGCACCAGGATGATGAACGCCATGTCCACCAGCAACGCCTCCAGCAAGGTCATGTCCAGCCACCAGGCGATCAGCGGGATCAGGTACACCACCAGGGTCAGCTGGAAGCCGATGGCATGCGCCACCCGCCGCGCCAGGCTGCGCCCGCGCTTGGCCTGGCGGCTCTCCCACCACTCGAACAGGCTGTTGTAGATGAGGTTCCAAACCATGGCGATGGTGGTGATCATCACGGCCAGCGGGCCAGTGTGCGAGGCCTGGGTGTCGGACAGGTAGGCCAGGCCCAGGGTCGACATGCACAGGCCGATGAGTTCGTAGAAGGTCACGTAGACCAGTTTGCGTTTGAGTCCTTGCACGGGATTACCTTGATTGCGGGTACGTCGAAGGCGGGCAAGGATGCGTCAATAAACTTGACAGAAAAAGTCAGCAGCCATCAGATTCACTGATACCAAAACACGCCAGGGGTACCCGTGAATTTCTCCAGCGACACCATCCAGCTGTTCCTCTCCGTACTGGATCGCGGCTCGTTTTCCGCTGCCGCCCGGGCATTGGGGCGAGTACCGTCGGCAGTGAGCATGGCCATCGGCAACCTCGAGGCGGAGCTGGGCTACGCCCTGTTCGACCGTGGCCCGCGCGAAGCCCGCCCCACTGCCCAGGCCTTGGCCCTGGAACCCCACGCCCGGCTGATCGCCGAGCAACTGGGGCTGCTGGAGGTCCACGCCCTGGAGTTGTCCCGAGGCCTGGAAAGCAGTTTGGCCATCGCCGTGGTACCGGATATCGACCAGCAGCCACTGCTCAGCGCCATTGCCCAGCTGGGGGCGCGCCATCCCTTGCTCGACATCGAACTGCTGGCCGCGCCCCAGGAAGAAGCCCTGCACCTGCTCGACAGCGGCCGGGTCAACCTGTGCCTGGCCTTCGCCGGGCTGCAGGTCGACCCGCGCCGCAGCTTCCAGTACATCGCCATGGAGTCGCTGGTGGCCACCTTGTCACCCCGCCACCCGGCCTACCTCGAAGGCCGCATCCGCGACCTTGAGGACCTGGTCAACCTGCGCCAGATCCTGGTGCGCAGCCGCGACCTGCCGTTGGTGGACCCACGCTCGCTGATCGGCACCTCGCACTGGCGCACCGACAGCTTCGACCTGGCCTTGCAGATGGTCGAGGCCGGGCTCGGCTGGGGTGACCTGCCGCTGTCGCGGGTGGCACCGCTGATCAGTGCCGGGCGCCTGGTGCGCCTGGACTTTCGCAACACCCACAACGCCCTGGAACTGCCGGTGCATGCCTTCTGGCTCAAGCAACAACCCCTCGGACAAGCGGCCAGGACGCTGGTGGGCCTGCTGGCCTCGAAATGATTTGTCATCGGCTAATGGCGTTTCTGCCAAGCACTGCGACATTTAGTCTTTCAACATTTTGCGCAAACGGCCGATAGCGTGAAAACAGGCCCCGTCACTCGTGCCACAAGCATGCGGCGCCCTCCCTTCACTGAATCAAGGTCTCGAAACATGAACCTGAAATTCCGCCACAAGATCCTGCTCAGTGCCTGCGGCGTCGTCGTCCTGGCATTTGCATTGTTCACGCTCTACAACGACTACCTGCAACGCAACACCATCCGCCAGAACATCGAGGCCTCGGTCCGCCAGGCCGGCCTGCAGACCGCCAGCAGCGTGCAGAACTGGATGAGCGGGCGCATCCTGGTGCTGGAAAACCTTGCCCAGGACATCGCCCAGCAAGGCGCCGGCAACAACATACCGGGCCTGGTCGACCAACCGTCGTACACCAGCAACTTCCAGTTCACCTACTTCGGCCAGAGCACCGGCCTGTTCACCCAGCGCCCCGACGCCAAGATGCCTGACGGCTACGACCCGCGCCAGCGCCCCTGGTACACCCAGGCCGTGGCCGCCAACCAGACCATGCTGACCCCGCCCTACCAGGCCGCGGTGGGTGGCCTGGTGGTGACCATCGCCATGCCGGTCAAGGCCAAGTCCAGCGGTGAGCTGATCGGCGTGGTCGGCGGCGACCTGAGCCTGAACACCCTGGTCGACATCATCAACGCCGTGGACTTCGGCGGCATCGGCCACGCCTTCCTGGTCGACCGCAACGGCCAGGTCATCGTCAGCCCGAACAAAGAGCGGGTGATGAAGAACCTGAAGGACATCTACCCGGGCTCGCCGCTGCGTGTCGAACCCGGCATCCAGGAAGTCAGCCTCGACGGCAAGGACCGCATCATCTCCTTCGCCCCGGTCGAAGGCCTGCCGTCGGCGCAGTGGTACATCGGCCTGTCGATCGACAAAGAGAAGGCCTACGCCCCACTCAGCCAGTTCCGCACCTCGGCCATCATCGCCATGCTCATCGCCGTGGCCGTCATCGCCGGCCTGCTGGGCCTGCTGATCCCAGTGCTGATGCGCCCACTGACCACCATGGGCCGCGCCATGCAGGACATCGCCGAAGGCGAAGGCGACCTGACCCGCCGCCTGGTCGTGGAGCAGAAGGACGAGTTCGGCGAGCTGGCCACCTCGTTCAACCGTTTCGTCGAGCGTATCCACGCCTCGATCAGCGAAGTGTCGTCGGCCACCCGCCTGGTGCATGACCTGTCGGAGAAAGTCGTGGGCGCCTCCAATGCCTCGCTGACCGGCTCCGAAGAGCAGAGCATGCGCACCAACAGCGTCGCCGCGGCAATCAACGAGCTGGGCGCCGCCACCCAGGAAATCGCTCGCAACGCCGCCGACGCCTCGCAGCACGCCAGTGGCGCCAGCGAGCAGGCCAACGGTGGTCGCGAAGTGGTCGAAGAGGCCATCAGCGCCATGACCGCGCTGTCCCAGCGCATCAGCGAGTCCTGCGAGCAGATCGAGACCCTCAACGCCAGCACCGACGAGATCGGCAAGATTCTCGACGTGATCAAGGGCATCTCCCAGCAGACCAACCTGCTGGCGCTCAACGCCGCCATCGAGGCCGCCCGTGCCGGTGAAGCCGGCCGTGGCTTCGCGGTAGTCGCCGACGAAGTGCGCAACCTGGCCCACCGCACCCAGGAGTCGGCCGAAGAGATCCACCGCATGATCACCAGCCTGCAAGTGGGCTCGCGTGAAGCGGTGCACACCATGAACACCAGCCAGGTATCGAGCGAGCAGACCGTGCAGGTGGCCAACCAGGCCGGCGAGCGCCTGGCCAGCGTCACCCAGCGCATCGGTGAAATCGACGGCATGAACCAGTCGGTGGCCACCGCCACCGAAGAGCAGACCGCCGTAGTCGAGAGCCTGAACCTGGACATCACCCAGATCAACGCCCTCAACCAGCAAGGCGTGGAAAACCTCAACGAGACCCTGCGCCACTGCGACGCCCTGAGCCAGCAGGCCGGGCGCCTGAAGCAGCTGGTAGGCAGCTTCCGTATCTAAGTCGTGCTCTTCGCCGGCAAGCCGGCTCCTACGGGCGTTACGCAAAACACCGTAGGAGCCGGCTTGCCGGCGAACCGGCCGCTCAGGCCACCGCAATCTCCCCTACCCCACCGCACCAGCCCATCCCCCGACCGCCTACGACGGCGACGCTGTCATTCCTGCCCGACGAAGGCCTGCACCTCGATCTCCACATCCACCCCCAGCGCCAACGCCGAAGCCACCGTGGAGCGCACCGGCAGCGCCGCGCCGAAGAACGCCTTGTACACCTCGTTGAAACCCGCGAAGTGGCTCATGTCCGACAGCCACACGGTGCACTTCACCACCTGGTCGAAGCGCGCCCCACAGGCTGCCAGGCTCTCGCCGATCCGCTCGCAGGCAGCGCGGGTCTGTTCCTGAATATCGCCCTTGACCACCTCGCCGGCCGCATTCAGCGGAATCTGCCCCGAGAGAAACAGGAACCCCCCAGCCTTCACCGCACGGGAAAACGGAAACGGCAGGCTGCTGGGGAAACGCTGGATGTCATTGCTCATGGAACACTCCTTTCAGGGTTGGATGAAACATGCCGGGATAAGCATTCGAACTCATCGACATGGCAACACGCCCGTCGGCCTTATTGAAAAGGCCGGCAGTTATAACCTAATAACGAACAAGTCTATTTGGCTATAAAAAAATCTATATGCTGGCAAGCATCCGATCACGGGCAAGCTGGGCAGTCGAGTAGCGTATGGATGTAGGTTCTTTCGGTTTCACCATTGCCGGGCTGGTAGTGGGCTTCATCGTCGGCATGACCGGCGTTGGCGGCGGTTCGCTGATGACCCCGATCCTGCTGTGGTTCGGCATCAACCCGGCCACCGCCGTGGGCACCGACCTGCTCTATGCCGCCATCACCAAGGCCAGTGGCGTCTGGGTGCACGGGCGCAACAAGAACATCGACTGGAAGATCACCGGCTGGCTGAGCCTGGGCAGCGTGCCCGCCGCCGCCCTCACCCTGTGGTTCCTCAGCACCCTGCACACCGACACCACGGCGCTGAACGCCATCATCAAGCAAGGCCTGGCCGTGGTGCTGATCCTCACCGCCCTGGCGATCCTGTTCAAGTCGCGCCTGCAGGCCTTCGCCAGCAAGCACACCGGCGACCACTACCACCTCAGCGACCGTAGCCTGAACATCCTCACCGTGATCACCGGCGTGGTGCTGGGGGTGATGGTCACCCTCACCTCCATCGGTGCCGGCGCCCTGGGCACCGTTGCACTGTTCCTGCTCTACCCGTTCCTGGTCACCCGCCGCCTGGTCGGCACCGAGATCGCCCATGCCGTGCCGCTGACCCTGGTCGCCGGCCTGGGCCACGCCGGCATGGGCAACATGGACTGGTCGCTGCTGGGCTACCTGCTGCTGGGGTCGCTGCCCGGCATTTACCTGGGCAGCCACCTGACCGGGCGCATCTCCGACCGCGTGCTGCGGCCGTGCCTGGCGACCATGCTGCTGCTGATCGGCTACAAGCTGGCGTTCTGATTCGGGGCTAGCCCTCGGCTCGCCACAGCACCGGCCAGAATTCCGGTTTCACATACCCGCAACGGTCCATCCTGGCCACCCGCTCCGGGCGCATGACCATTCCGTCATAGCGCCAGTGCTGCACCAGGCCACAGCCGCGTTCGAGCAGGCTCTTGTCGGTGGCATACAGCTGGCCGGTGAGGGCGTCGAAAGCCATGAAGCCACTCAGGTTGGGCGCCAGCAGCGGGACCGGTGCCTCGACGCTCAACTCGCTGACTTGGTAGGGCGCACTGCGTGAAACCCGGTACAGGTAGTTGGCGCAGAATTCCCCACTGCATCCGGTGCTCAGGATCCCCAAGGCATGAGCTTCATCCAGCGGATGCAGCTCCAGGTTGTTGTAGCGGCTATCCTCCATCACCCCCTGCTCGGTCGCCCAGCGCAGCACCGCGTCGCCCATTTCCTGGCGATGGTTATCATCCAGTGCAGGCACCGCGCTGTAACGCGGTAAACGCGCCACGGGCGGTGCGTCAGGCACGCTGGCGGCGGGCGCATCCCCCACCCGCACCAACGCGTCGGTATGTCCGACCCGGCCTTGTACGGCATCAATCACCAACAGCGCGCCACTGAGCCCCTGCAACGAGGCGATCAGCTCGCCATCCTCGGTGAGCGCGCTCAGTTGTGCGCCATTGCGCAGCTGACGCAGCAACGTCAGTGCCCCATCGCCTTCAAGGCGCAGGTCGTAATCGTACTGACGCTGAATATGCTGCCATCCGGCCGACAGTGGCTGGCCATCGAGCAACAGCTGGTCCACATAGGTCGGCCCCACGCGCAGGGTCAGCTCGAGTTTGCCCTTGGGCCCCGCCTCGCGGCGCACGATGGTGTGCAGCCCGGTCATCAGTTCATCATCGATCGCCAGCAAGGCCGTGCAAGCGCGGGTGTTGTCGCAGCCCACCGCCCAATCCTTGATCTCGCGGTACAGCGGCACCTGTTCAGGGGCTGCCA
The DNA here is from genome assembly GCF_000026105.1 of Pseudomonas entomophila L48. Taxonomy (NCBI): domain Bacteria; kingdom Pseudomonadati; phylum Pseudomonadota; class Gammaproteobacteria; order Pseudomonadales; family Pseudomonadaceae; genus Pseudomonas; species Pseudomonas entomophila. The sequence continues at coordinate 1,925,099 of NC_008027.1, read as the reverse complement.
TCACCAGGCCCGGCAACAGCGCCAGGGCCAACCAGTTCCATCTTGTCGCACGTCCCATGCTGCGTCCTTGAGTCAGCTCGTCTCGAGAGGCGCCATGATTGCAGATACGCGGCAGAGTACAAGCGCGGCCGCAGTGGTGACCGGCCACGGGTTTCTGGCAGTATCACGGCTACCTCCCCGGCCAGAAACGCAACGATGCCCGAAACCGCCAGCCCCCTGCTGCACGCCCTGCGCGAAGGCACCCGCGCTTGCCACAAAGGCCTGGAACAGCGCCTGCCGTTCTTCAGTGAAGGCTTCGACCTGCCGGCCTACCGGCGCCTGGTAGAGGCCTACCATGGCTTCCACGCGCCACTGGATGCCGCGCTGGCCGGCTACCAGCCGCTTGAGCGACGCAAGGCCCCGGCCCTGGCCCGTGACCTGCGCGCCTTGAACCACACGCCCCATTCCATCGGCACCCTGCCCCGCTGCCATGCCCTGCCCGGCATCGACAGCACGGCCAGCGCCTTGGGCGTGATGTACGTACTCGAAGGCTCCACCCTCGGCGGCCAGGTGCTCAAGCGCGCCATGGCCGAACGCCTGGGCATCGACGCTGACAGCGGCGGCGCCTTCCTCGATGTGTATGGCCCCGCGACAGGCGCGAACTGGCGGGCATTCCTGCAACGGCTGGCCGAGGCGAGCGCTGCCACCCAGACCCAATCGGTCGATGCCGCCATCGCCACCTTCGAATGCTTCGAACAGTGGCTCGATCAACAAGGCGTGCTACTGCAGCCGAACCACCCCCTGTAGGAGCCGGCCTTGCCGGCGAACACCGGCAAAGCCGGTGCCAACCACCGCTGTGCCTGCTTCAAGGCAATTCAGCGAATTGATCAAGCCAAACGCCCGCCCCACCTGCAGAGCAAACGCAGCAACCGGGTACCCCAGGGCGTCAACACAATCGCCAACAGGCACAGCCCTGCGCACAACGCGGCGAACCCCAGCGCGCGTATCGGGTGCAAAGGGTTGAAGTAGACCAGTACCACCAGCACCAGCAACAGCGCCAACCCATAACGGACCGCCGCCCGCGGGATGGCCACCATCAGCAGGTTGAAGAAAACGAACGTGTAGAACACCAGCATCGTGGCCAGGCCGACGCCGACGCCACGCGCTACCGGCGGGCCAACGTGCGCCCGGTAAAGGTCGAAGCCTAGCTGCAGTAGAAAGGGAAAGGCCACGCAGGCCAGGGTGTGCAACAGCAGGCGTGAAAACAGCGGCAACATTCTTCCTTGGTCCTATTAATCGGCCCTCAATCCCGGAAGGCCATGGGCAGGGTTGCGGATGCTACGGGCAAGGCAGGCTGCCGACAAGCCAAAGGCACCTTCACAAGCAACCTTTGGATACAAGCAGCCGCTTTATGAGTCAGGGGCATTGGCACGAAAATCCCCACGTCAAAGACGTAGGGATGCGCTGTTAAAGCCGCACAGATTTCAAAGCAGCATCCCAACTACCAGATCGCGAAGGAACTGAACCATGCCCCTGACTGAGAAAGACCTGCTGCTGCGAGACAGCAAACGCGATATCGGCGCCGAGTTGCTTCAATCCATCCTTGATGCCAAATCCGGGCACCATGGCGCCGTTCACCAGGTCGAGTTGACCCCAGCCGCCGAAGCGCGAAGCAGAACCGGGTTGTCACAGTCTCGGTTTGCCGAACTGTTGGGGGTCTCTGTACGCACCTTGCAAGAATGGGAACAAGGCAGGCGCAAACCTTCAGGGGCTGCCCGCTCCTTGCTGCATATTGCCGCCTCACGGCCGGATGTGTTTCGCGAAGTGCTGCAGGCGCGTTGATAGCGGCCCCAGCGCAAACGTCGTAAGCCCATTCGCCGGCAAGCCGGCTCCTACAACGAGAGCCAAATACTTCTGATGTAGGAGCCGGCTTGCTGGCGAACGGGCTTCAGCACTAGCCGCGCTCTATCCCGTCGAGCACCGCCGACGACAGCGCCAGGCCTTTCTCCAAGGAGTTCTCCGTCGCCACCAGCAGGCTGCGCAACGGCTCGCCCGCCCTTTCCAAGGCCATCGCATTGGTTTCATAGGCCGCCCGCAGCGCGGCCACGGCACATACCAGCGCATCCTCGCCGTCGATACCGGCGTGTACCGAGAACATGGGTGGGTGGGCGTCGTTGCAGGTGCCGAAATGGGCGTGGGCCGTGGTTGGGCGTGGGGGGTGGGTTTTGTTGCGGGGGTCGAGGCTCATGGGTGAACCTCCTGGGGTAAGGCTTGGGGTGGATCGGGCACTATTTTCAGCATGGTTCAGCACTCCTGTACCGTCATGGGAAAACTGCCGAAATCCGCTTGCACTCGAATAGGTGGCAGCTATGCGCAGGGGTGCAAGACCGAGGATACAGGAACCCGGCAGACCCGAAGGTCTCCCAACGCATAGCCGCCATTGAAGAACCCTTGTCGCAGATAGCGACAGGTTCACATGGCGCTTTCGCGCTGTACCTGTACGGGCTTGCACACCCGGTCGTTGAATTGGCAACGACTGGGCGAGACTAAGGAATGCGACAGGCCGGAACAACAGCGAAAAGGCCGTGAAAGCTTGAATGGGAAATGGACTACATGGAATCAGGAAAGTCTGAAGAGCATTCTTACAGCCTGCTTGTTCGAGGCCTTTGGGCGCCGGGCTTTTGACCGCGTGTTGGCGACTAGGTGCTCGCCGTCCGCCTTGCAGCGCCTATGAGATCAAGCGCCGCCCGCGCGGCGCATCGCGGATGAATCCGCTCCTACATTTGTTGCAACGTGCCTATGCCTGATAGGCCATGGTTGTCCGCCTTGTTTGTACGACGCGATTTTTCGGCTGGCGCCAAGGCAGGCAACCATGGCCTGACAGGTGCGGTACGTTGCAACGAATGTAGGAGCGGATTCATCCGCGATGCGCCGCGCGGGCGGCGCTCGGTCTCATCGGCGCTATATTTCTCCCGTCGAACACCTCGAAATCGCACCGCCCTCTACGCTACAGCGCAGGCAACTCAGCCATCGGCTGCTGTTCACGCAGCGCCCAACCACCCAGGCCATCCACGTCCAGGCGGTGGGTGTGGAACCCCGCCAAGGTGCTGCGGTGCCCGACACTCACCAGCAAGGTATTCGGCATCTCCGTGCGCAACAGTGAATACAGCGCGTGCTCCAGCCCCTCATCCATCGCCGAAGTGGACTCGTCGAGGAACACCACCTGCGGCTGGTTGAACAGCACCCGGGCAAACGCCAGGCGCTGCTGCTCGCCCACCGAGAGAATGTGCGCCCAGTCGTTGGGGGTGTCCAGGCGCTCGGCCAGGTGCGCCAGGTTGACCTGGCGTAGGGCCTGCTGCATGCGCGCATCGTCTGCGGGCGTGGCATCGGCCGGGTAGGCGATGGCGGTGCGCAGGTCGCCCAGCGGCAAATACGGGCGCTGGGACAGGAACAGCGCCTGCTTGCCCATGGGCCGCCTTACCTCACCCTCGGCATAGGGCCACAGCCCCGCCAAGGCACGCAACAATGTGGTCTTGCCACTGCCCGACGGGCCTTTGATCAGCAAGGCCTGGCCGGCCTGCAGGCTCAGGTCGAGGTCGGCGATCAGGGCATGGCCATCGGGGCGCATCACCTGCAGCCCACTGATATCCAGGGCATGCGGCTGGTCTTCGCTGAACACCCGGGGCAAGGCGCTGGCCTGCTGGTTGGCATCGAGGAAGCCGGTCAAACGGTCGAGGGTGGCGCGGTACTGCGCGAAGGTGTCGTAGGACTCACGGAAGAACGACAGCGAATCCTGCACCTGACCAAAGGCCTGGGAGGTCTGCATCACGTCACCAAGCTTGATCGCGCCGCTGAAGAAACGTGGCGCCTGGAGAATGAACGGGAACACCACCGCGACCTGGCTGATGCCCAGGTTGAAGCCGCTGAACTTCAGGTTCCGGAACACCAGCGCCCAGGCATTGCCGATCAGGGCGAAGAAACGCGTCAGCAAGGTGCCCCGCTCCACCTGCCCACCTTGATAGAAGGCGATGTTCTCGGCGTTCTCGCGCAGGCGCATCAGCGCGTAACGGAAGTTGGCGGTGAGTTTCTCGTTGAGGAAGTTCAGGCGGATCAGCGGCTTGCCGAGGCGGAAGGCAATCCAGGTGGCGATCAGCACATACACGTACACGGCGAACACCATCGCCCGCGGCACTTCGATGCCGGCCACCGTCAACGGCGCTGACAGGCCCCAGAGAATGCCGGTAAAGGCCACCAGCGAGACCAACGCGCTCACCGCCCCCAGCGCCAGGGACACGGAGCCGGAGACGAAGGCGTTGATGTCCAGCTCGATACGTTGGTCGGGGTTGTCCACCGGCTCCGCGAGGAACTGCCCACGGTAGTATGCGTCGCCGCGCATCCAGTCGGCGCTCAGGCGCTCGGTCAGCCAGACCCGCCAGTGGATGTTGAACGCCTGGGTCACGTAGAAGGTGAACAGCGAGCGCAGCACATGGATGGTGGCCAGCACCGCGAACACCCCGAGCAGGTACCAGAACGCGGTCTGGTCGAGGCCCTGCAGGGCGCTGTAGAAACCGTTGTACCAGAACGAGAACAGCACGTTCAGGCGTACCGAGAACAACGTCAGCACCAGTAGCAAGGCGAAGGCCAGCAACGGCCGCCAACTGCGCCTGAAACTGAAGTAGGGCCCGGCGAGCTGCCAGAACTGGCTGCCCCAACGGGTGCAGCGTATAGCCAGTGCGGCAGCGGCGGTGAAGCCGACGAGGGTGATCAAAGAGGCGATTGCCAGCCAGCTCAGGCTTTCCTGCAGGGCCTGGTGCCAGTTCATGTCCATGGTGGATGTCCGTCGAGGTGTTTCCGCGAGCGTAGCATTGGCACAGAATCACCCTTGCATTCATGACGGACATTTCATTTTTGCCTGCTCCGGCCTCTTCGCCGGCAAGCCGGCTCCTACGGGCGTAGTGCCAGCAACATCGCCAATATTCTGCAGATGAGCCGAGCCATGCACATTCGCCTTGCCGAACCCAAGGACCTCCCGGCCCTGATCGCCATCGACAGCGTTACCCGACAAGACCCGCGACGCGCTGGACAGATCACAGCCTGGCTCGGGCAGTACCGTTGCCTGATAGCCGAGGTTGGTGGCACGGTTGCCGCATACGCGGTGATGCACCGGCACTTTTTCGGCTGTGCGTTCATCGAGATGTTGATGGTTGGCGAAAGCCATCGACGCAGCGGGCTCGGGGCAGCGCTGGTGGCTCACATGCAAGCCGAGTGCAGGGGGCAGAAGCTGTTCACTTCGACCAATCGCTCCAATACGCCGATGCGCCGTCTGCTGGAGCGCCAGGGGTTTGTCGAAAGCGGGGTGGTCGAGCACCTCGACGAAGGGGATCCAGAGCAAGTCTATTTCCAGCGATGCGATTGAGCCGGAATTCTAGCGCCAACCCTTAAGCGTTACGCGCCCTCTGTAGGAGCGGCCTTGTGCCGCGAAAGGGCTGCGTAGCGGCCCCAGGATTTCACTGTCGAAGAAAGATCGCCGGGGCCGCTTTGCGGCCCTTTCGCGGCACAAGGCCGCTCCTACAGGGTCAGGCGTGAATCAGCGAGGCAATCAAACCATCGGTTGAAGCGCCTCGCGCACCAACGCATCCAGCCCCTCGCCGCCCTCGGCCTGCAGTCGCTCGCCCAGCTGCCGGCGCATCGCCGGCGTCCAGAAGTTCTGCAGGTGCTGGCGCACGCCCTCCACCGCTTTGGCATGATCCGGCTCGCTGTCGAAGTAATGGGCAATCTGGTTGGCCATCTTCACCAGGTTGTCGCTGCTCATCGGCGCACCTCCTCCTTCGCCTCGGCGTGGCGCCGCTCCTTGAGCAAGCGCCGCTGCTCGTCACTGAAGCTCTGGTAGCGCCTCTGCCATTCCGAGGGCTGGAACACTTTCACCACCTCCACCGCAGTGACCTTGTATTCAGGACAATTGGTGGCCCAGTCGGAGTTGTCGGTGGTGATCACGTTGGCACCAGATTCGGGGAAGTGGAAGGTGGTGTACACCACCCCCGGCGCCACTCGAGCACTGACCTTGGCGCGCAGCACGCTCTGCCCGGAGCGGCTGCCGATACCCACCCAGTCGCCATCGCCGATGCCACGGCTTTCGGCGTCGGTGGGGTGGATTTCCAGGCGATCCTCGTTATGCCAGGCGACATTGCCGGTGCGCCGCGTCTGCGCGCCGACGTTGTACTGGCTGAGGATGCGCCCGGTGGTCAGCAGCAGCGGGTAGCGGGTGTTGACCTTCTCGTCGGTGGGCACGTAGCCGGTGAGCATGAAGCGCCCCTTGCCGCGCACGAACTGGTCGATGTGCATGGTCGGCGTGCCCTCGGGCGCAGCGTCGTTGCACGGCCATTGCAGGCTGCCGTGGCGGTCGAGCTCGGCGTAGCTGACCCGGCGGAAGGTCGGGGTCAGACGAGCGATCTCGTCCATGATCTGCGAAGGGTGCTGGTAGTCCATGGTGTAGCCCAGGGCGCCGGCCAGGGCTACGGTGGCCTCCCAGTCGGCCTTGTCGGCCAGCGGCTCCATCACCTTGCGCACCCGCGAGATGCGCCGCTCGGCGTTGGTGAAGGTGCCGTCCTTTTCCAGGAACGAGCTGCCCGGCAGGAACACATGGGCGAACTTGGCCGTCTCGTTGAGGAAGATGTCCTGCACCACCACGCACTCCATGGCCAGCAACGCCGCGGTGACGTGCTGGGTGTTGGGGTCGCTCTGGGCGATGTCCTCGCCCTGGCAGTACAGCGCCTTGAAACTGCCGTCCAGCGCCGCCTCGAACATGTTGGGGATGCGCAGGCCCGGGTCGGGTTGCAAGGTCACGCCCCAGGCCTGCTCGAACTCGGCGCGCACGCTTTCGTTGGAAATATGCCGGTAGCCGGGCAGCTCGTGGGGGAACGAGCCCATGTCGCACGAGCCCTGCACGTTGTTCTGCCCGCGCAGCGGGTTCACCCCTACCCCTTCGCGGCCAATGTTGCCCGTAGCCATGGCCAGATTGGCGATGCCCATCACCGCCGTGCTGCCCTGGCTGTGCTCGGTAACGCCCAGGCCGTAGTAAATCGCCGCGTTGCCACCGGTGGCGTACAGCCAGGCGGCGGCGCGGATCTGTTCGGCGGGCACGCCGCACACCGGGCCAAGCACTTCGGGGGCGTTGTCGGGGTGGGCAACGAAGTCGCGCCAGCGGGCGAAGTCTTCGGTTTCACAGCGGGCGTCGATGAAGCGCTGGTCGAGCAGGCCTTCGGTGACGATCACATGGGCCAGGGCGTTGAGCATGGCCACGTTGGTGCCCGGGCGCAGTTGCAGGTGCAGTTCGGCGCGGGCATGGGGCGAGTCGACCAGGTCGATGCGCCGCGGGTCGATGACGATCAGCCGCGCGCCCTGGCGCAGGCGGCGCTTGAGCTGCGAGCCGAATACCGGGTGGGCGTCGGTGGGGTTGGCGCCGATCACCAGCACCACGTCGGCCTGCATCACCGAGTCGAAACTCTGGGTGCCGGCGGACTCGCCCAGGGTCTGCTTCAAGCCATAACCGGTGGGGGAATGGCAGACCCGCGCGCAGGTGTCGACGTTGTTGTTGCCGAAGGCCGTGCGCACCAGTTTCTGGACCAGGTACGCCTCTTCGTTGGTGCAGCGGCTGGAGGTGATACCGCCGATGGAATCGCGCCCGTACTTGAGCTGGATGCGCCGGAACTCGCTGGCGGCGTAGGTTACCGCCTCGTCCCAGCTGACCTCCTGCCAAGGGTCTTGCAGGCGCTTGCGGATCATGGGTTTGGTGATGCGGTCCGGATGGGTCGCGTACCCCCAGGCAAAACGGCCCTTGACACAGGCGTGACCGTGGTTGGCGCCGCCCTGCTTGTCCGGAACCATGCGCACCAGCTGGTCGCCTTTCATCTCGGCGCGGAACGAGCAGCCCACCCCGCAATAGGCGCAGGTGGTGATCACCGCCCGTTCGGGCTGGCCCAGTTGCACAAGACTCTTCTCGCTCAAGGTGGCAGTCGGGCAGGCCTGCACGCAGGCACCGCATGACACGCATTCGGAGTCAAGGAAGTTGTCGCCGCCGGCCGCCGCCACCCGTGAATCGAAGCCGCGCCCGGTAATGGTCAGGGCGAAGGTGCCCTGAATATCCTCGCAGGCGCGAACACAGCGGTTGCAGACGATGCACTTGCTGGGCTCGTAGTCGAAGTACGGGTTGGACACGTCCTTCTGTTCGGCCAGGTGGTTCGCGCCCTCGTAGCCATAGCGCACCTCGCGCAGGCCAACCTGGCCGGCGACGGTCTGCAGCTCGCAATTGCCATTGGCCGAACAAGTCAGGCAGTCCAGCGGGTGGTCGGAAATGTACAGCTCCATCACATTACGCCGCAGGTCAGCCAGGCGCGGTGTCTGCGTGCGCACCACCATGCCTTCGGTGACCGGCGTGGTGCAGGACGCCGGGTAGCCGCGCATGCCGTCGATCTCGACCATGCACATGCGGCACGAACCGAAAGCTTCGAGGCTGTCGGTGGCACACAGTTTCGGGATGGTGGTACCGAGCAGCGCGGCGGCGCGCATCACCGAGGTACCGGCCGGCACGCTGATGGCACGGCCGTCGATGGACAGACTTATCTGCGTCTCGCTGGTACGTGCGGGTGTGCCGAGGTCGATGTCGTTGCTGGGATCGAAATAATGGATCATTGCTCAGCCTCCGCGGTGGCCAAACCAAAATCGGCGGGGAAGTGGTCGAGGGCACTGACCACCGGGTACGGGGTCATCCCGCCCATGGCGCACAGCGAGCCGTACTGCATCGTGTCGCACAGGTCGCGCAACAGCCCGGCCTGGCCCTGTCGATAGGCCGGGTCGGTGCTGGCGATCAGGCGATCGATCACCTCCAAGCCACGGGTGGAGCCGATCCGGCACGGGGTGCACTTGCCGCAGGACTCCTCGGCGCAGAACTGCAGGGCGAAACGGGCCATTCCGGCCATGTCCAGGGTGTCGTCGGCCACTACCACTCCGCCGTGGCCCAGCATCGCGCCCATGGCAGCGAACGCCTCGTAGTCCAACGGCGTGTCGAAATTCGTGGGTGGCACCCAGGCGCCCAGTGGGCCGCCAACCTGGGCCGCCTTGAGCGGCCGGCCGCTGGCGGTCCCGCCGCCGTAGCCCTCCACCAACTCGCGCAAGGTCAGGCCGAAGGCGCGCTCCACCAACCCACCACGAAGGACATTGCCGGCCAGCTGGAATGGCAAGGTCCCCAGCGAACGCCCCATACCGAAATCACGGTAGAAGGCAGCCCCCTTGGCCAGGATGATCGGCACCGAGGCCAGGGTGAGCACGTTGTGTACCAGGGTCGGCTGCCCGAACAGCCCTTCCAGCGCCGGCAGCGGTGGCTTGGCCCGGACGATGCCGCGCTTGCCCTCGATCGACTCGAGCAGCGCGGTTTCCTCACCGCAGATATAGGCCCCCGCCCCCACCCGCACCTCCAGGTGAAAGGCCACGCCGTTGCCGGCGACATCCAGGTAACCCGCTTCGCGGGCCAGCAGGATGGCTTCGTTCAGCACGCGGATGGCGTCCGGGTATTCCGAGCGCACATAGATGTAGCCATGGCTGGCGCCTACCGCCAACCCGGCGATGATCATGCCTTCGATCAGCAGGAACGGGTCGCCCTCCATCAGCATGCGGTCGGCGAAGGTGCCGGAATCGCCTTCGTCGGCATTGCACACCACATACTTGCGCACCGCCTGGGCCTGGCGCACGGTGCGCCACTTGATGCCCGCCGGGAAGGCCGCACCACCGCGCCCGCGCAGCCCCGAATCGAGCACGGCGGCAACCACTTCGTCACCTTCCATCAATGTGGCCTGGCGCAGCCCCTCGAAGCCTCCATTGGCGTGATAATCGTCCAGCGACAACGGCCGAGTGATGCCAGCACGGGCGAACAGCAAGCGTTGCTGGGTCTTGAGGTAAGGGATCTGCTCCACCGGCCCCAGCGCCAGCGCATGGCTGCCGGGGTCGCTGGCCAGCGCGTCAAGCAGGCCAGGAACGTCCTCGACGGTGACCAGCCCGAAGCCCAGGCGACCCGCTTCAGTTTCCAGCTCCAGCAACGGTTCCAGCCAATACAGGCCACGGGCACTGGTGCGCTTGATGCGCAGGGGCACCTGGCGGCGTTCGGCTTCAAGCACCAGGGCGTCGGCCACCGCGTCGGCACCGACCGCGCGGGCCACGGAATCGCAGGGAATGCACAGGTTCAGCATGCCTTCACCCCCTCGCGGCAGCCGGCAACCAGCGCCCGCAGGCGTTCCGGCGTGACCCGGGCGTGCAACTGGCCATCGAGTTCCAGGGCCGGCGAGCAAGCGCAGGCCCCTAGGCAATACACCGGTCGCAGGCTCAACGCACCGTCCTCGCTGGTACCGTGGTCATCCAGCCCCAACTGCTCGCGCAACTGCGCGGCCAGCGCCTCGGCGCCGCGGCTTTGGCATGACTCGGCGCGGCACAGGCGCAAGGTGTGGCGGGCCGGTGGCGTGGTACGGAAATCGTGATAGAAGCTGATCACCCCGCGCACCTCGGCCAGGCTGAGGTTGAGAGCATGGGCGATTTCGCCGACGGCGGCATCCGGGATATGGCCGATGCCGGCCTGGATGGCGTGGAGGACCGGCAACAATGCGCCGGGGGTGTGCTTTTCGCGCGCCAGGACGCGCTGGATCAGGGGCAGGTGGTTCGACTCGTCAGGCATACAGCAAACCTCGTCAGCCCGGAGCGGCCCGAGTGTCGGGCGCGTGTCCGGCGGTGTTCAGCTGCGGCGCACCGGCCACATCACGGTAATGTGCGGCGGGCGCCCTCCTTGTCCGTGGCCGTGTGTCTTGGCGCACTCGGTCCGTGGGCATCCTGAGAGCATGGCAGGTCTGGCGAGGGTGGGATGTGCGCGGGCGACCCGGCGCGTCCTGAAACCGACCATTGGGCGCCGCAATACCTGCAACGCCGGGGCCAGGCTGGCGCGGGCATTAGGAAACCGATGTGGAAGTGGGCTTGCTCGGCCCCTGTAGGAGCGGCTTTAGCCGCGATGCAGGCAACGCAGCCTCGCGCCTCTGATCGCGGCTGAAGCCGCTCCTACAGGGGCAGGTGTGAATCCCGAACACTCTGCAAGACAGTCGCCGAGATCAGAACGCCTCGTCGGCCGCCTTGACCTGCTTGGCCGCAGCCTTGCTGTCCAGTTTCGGATAGGCGAACCGCACCATCACCGTGGACTGGTCATTGGCGTCACCCATCACCTGCAACTGGGCGATCCGCACGTTCTCCGGGGCGGCCATCATCAGTTGGATGACATCGGTCGGCTTCTTCTTCGGCAGCTCGAAGCTTTCAATGAAGGTCGCCGAGTAGTTGCCATTGGCAACGGCCTCGGACTGGAAACTGGTCAGGGTGCTGACCACCTCTTCACGGTTCTTCGCACTGCTGGCCAGCTTGATCAGGTCCATTTCGGTCTTGCCATTGGCGAAGAGGGTCATGACGAAGGACTTGGCCATCGCCGTGACGACCTTGTCCACCAGGCCATCGGTTTCGTGCGTATACAACGTCACCATGCGCAGCTTGCCATTGGTGAAGACCAGCGCCTCGCTGAAGTCCTCGCCCAGGAAGGTCGCGCCATCCCGGCACAGCGCCGGCTTGCCCACCCAGTCGCTGCAATCCTCGAAGCCCTGGGCCTGGGTGTAGGCACTTTGGGGCGAGTCGTAGGCATAGTCCTTGAACAGTTTCGGCTGGGCCTGGGCCGAGGCGCCAGTGGCCACGGCCAGTGCAAAACCGGCAATCGCGAGCTTCTTGAACATCCAACACTCCTTGTGTGAGGCATACCGCAAAGCAATGATAGCCAGATGCTACCAGCGATTGCCGTGGACGTCTGCCATACCGCTCAGTCCAGCACCACATGGGGCAGGAAGCGCGAGCTGTCCTTGGTGATCAACGAATCGTCTTCGCGAATGCCGATGCCCGAGGCCTGGTCGCCAATCACCCACGAACCGATCAGGGTGTAGCTGTCACCGAACTTCGGCAGCGGCGCGAACGCCTGGAGGATGTAGGGCGCATCGTCGTAGGGCCCATCCTCGAACACCCGCTGGTCGTCGGGCGTGCGGATGTCGACGTTGGCCCCCTCGCGGGAGAAGTACGGTTTGCGCACCCACCCCTTGGGCACCGGGCTGCGCGGGTCCTGGTCGAGGTACGCCGGCAGCAGGTTGGGATGACCCTCGTGCCACTCCCACAACAGCGGCAGGATGCCCTTGTTGGAGATCAGCGACTTCCAGGCCGGCTCGATGAACTGGGTGCCGCTCCCGGCGATGGCGCGGCCGAAGTCCTCGTGGAAGATGTGCTCCCAGGCATGCAGCTTGAACAGCCGGGGGATCGGCTGACCGTCAAGGTCGACGAAGCGTCCCGCACCGTCCAGGCCGATATCCTCGAGATCGATGTGCCGGGTGGCAATACCGACGTGCTCGGCCATCTTGCGCAGGAAGTCGGTGGTGCCGCGGTCCTCCGCCGAGCCGCCGATGGCGGAAAAGTAGAACGTGCCCTCGCGCTCAAACGCCGCGAAGGCCTTCACCAGGTCCTCGGCCAGGGTGTTGAACTGGCTGGCGTGCGGCGCCAGCACGCCGCGCTGGATCTGCTCTTCCAGCCAGATCAACTGGAACGCCGCCGCCTCGTAGAGCGAGGTCGGCGTATCGTAGTTGGCCTCGATCAGCTTGGCCGGGCCGTTGCCGTCGTAGCTGAAGTCGAAGCGCCCGTACAGGTGGCGCTGCCCCTCCTTCCACGAACGGCGCACCAGGTCGAAGAACGTCGGCGGGATGGCCAGGCGGGTCATCAGCGCCTCGCTATCGACAATGCGCTCGACCGCGTCCAGGCACATGGCATGCAGTTCCTGGGTCGGCGCCTCCAGGTCACGACTGACCTGGGCCTCGCTGAACTGGTAGTAGCCGCGCTCGTCCCAGTAGCGCTCACCGTCGATGGTATGGAAGACAAAGCCCTCGCGTTCGGCGGTGGCGCGCCAGTCCGGGCGTTCTTCGATGCTGATCCTGCGCATGCTCAACCGCCGAAACTGAAGCCGCCGCTGCTCTTGCCGCCCCAGCCGCTGCGCGCGGTAGCCTGGCTGCCGAAGCCGCCACGGGAGGTCGACGAAGAGACGCTGGAGCGGGTGGAGGACGTCGAGTTGTAGTTGCGGCTGGAAGATCCACCCGAGTAGGTGTAGCTGCCGGTGCCACTGCTCTGGGCCTGGTCGGAGCGCTCGAAACGCTTGCCCTGGTCAACCTGCTGCCCCAGCGTCGAGTTGCGGTAGTCGCCACGGCTGTCACGGTACTGGTAGACCGGCTGCGAGTAATACTGGCGGTTGCCGCCGCTGAGCACCTGGCCGAGCAGCAGGCCAGTGAGCAGGCCGTTGACATTGCTGCCACCGCTGCCGCCCTGGCCACTGTTCTCGATCTGGGCGCGGGCCGCGTCGACCTGCGACTGACTGACTTCGCCCGACACCGCCAGCTCGAAGCCGCCCAGGCGCGGCATGTAGCGGCCATCGCTGGTCACCTGGCAATAGTCCGGCACGAAGTCGGCCTCGCAGGCGGCCTTGTCGCCATAGGTGGGGGCGATGCGGCGGTGATCGGCCAGCGCCTGCATGTAGGCGTCGGAACACACGTCCACCGGCACCTTGTCGTCGACACACGCCTGCACGGTGGTGTAGTTGGTGCGCTTGCTGACCGTGTAGGTTTCCTCTGGCGCGCTGCACGCGCTGAGCGCCAGCGGCAGGGAGCTGGCCAATACCAGCTTGACGGAACTGCGTCTCATGAAGGGCTCCTTGCGCGCGAACGAGTCAGACCGACGGGGTCATGCAGGCCGAGTTGAGGAAGCCCACGCTGATCGCCACGGCGGCGGCGTAGATCGCGGCGGCCATCTCGCCCTTGGCGATACGGCTGGCCAGGCCCTTGAGCACCAGGCTGGTGATACCGAAGGCCAGCAGTTGGACCGCCGCGGCGATCACCACCCAGACCACGAAGTCGAGCAGGCTGACACTGTAGGCGATAATGTTGCTGGCCGGCAGCGAGAAGCCGATCAACGCGCCGCCCAGGGCGATGGCCGCGGCGCTGTTGTTGTCACGGATCAGGGCGAACTCGCGGTGCGGGGTGAGGTGGGTGTAAATGAACTGGAACACCCAGAACAGCACCAGCGCCACGCTGATGTAGAGGATGAAGCCGATCACCGCCTCGGCGTTGAGCGACATGCGAAGTGCTTCGAGCATGGTGGATCCTTGTCAGATGACGTGAAAGTCCGTTGATTGCAGGGTGACGCCCACCGAGGTGGTGAGGCTGACATTCCCTTCTTCGTCTTCCTCCACCGACAGCAGGAGGAATTCGCGGCGATCGGTCAGGCCGGTCTCGCGGGCATACAGCATGGACAGGTGCTGGATGCGGTAGCTGGTTTCGGGGTTGGTGACCCACTCGCTGATCGGTGTCAGCTCGGTCTGCCCATCCTCGCTGCCCCACTGGCGGACGAATTCGTAGCCTTCGTGCTCGTAGTACGGCAGGCCGATGCTTGAATCCGGGCCGACCAGGCGCTTGAGTTCAGCGTCGCTGGTGATGGGCACCACGCTGTAATAGCCGAACAGGATGATGTCGCGCACATCGTCGGCCGACGCGCCGTTCATCACCACCTGCAGCCAATAGTCCTCGTCTTCCATGTAGAAGCGTGCCAGGCGCATCGATTGGCCGAGGTCGACCTCACCGACGGCCCAGACCACTTCCTGGTCAGGGACTTCCAGCTCGCTGTGGCCGTCGAGCAGCAGCTTGAGCGAGCTGTCGAGCTTGATCAGGCGGCCGCTGGCCAGGCCGAACGGCAGGTTGCCGGAGGCTTTGGCGGAAGTGGCTGCGGGCTTGGGCGCCTCGAAGCCCATGAAGCGTTTCAACCAACCCACGGGGTGTCTCCTTGGTGAGGTTGTGACGGAGCGTGGACGCAGGCCAGAGGTGACGCGAACAGGCCTAGCCTGTGTGGTGTGGGCGACATGAAGAATCCCTTGGGGTCGCGGCAGTCCTTTGGCGGGGGCGCCACGATACTGGTTTTCATTGGCCGCGCCAATGGTGCGCGCTTGCTGACATACAAGGAACAACATGCACTGTAGGAGCGGCTTTAGCCGCGATGCAGGCAACGCGGTGCCTGGCTCCCGCTTCGCGGGTGATCGCGGCTAAAGCCGCTCCTACAGAGATCGCACCAAATCGATGGGTTACGGTTTAGGTCAGTGCCGCCAGCACAACACTGCTGGCCTCACCCCCCTTGATCACTCCGGCTTGGCCGCCTTGGCCTTCAAACGTGCCAGCACATCATCGGCGCCGCTGTTGCTGGCACCGATGCCGGCTGCCTTCAGGCGCGCTTCCAGATCACTGCCATCCGCCTTGCCCGCCAGCTCCGCCGCGGCTTCCAGCTCGGCGGCGCGCTCGCTCTGGCGCTTCTTGATGCGATCCAGCGACCCCACCGCCGTTTCCAGGCTGCCGTTGGCGCCACCGGTGGCCGAGGCCGCGCTGACCTGGGCGCGTTGCACGCTTTCGCGGGCCTTGATCAGGTCCACCTGCTGCTTGAGGCCCTTGATCTGGCTTTCGGTCTTGTTGACCGTGTCGCTCAGGGTCTTCACCGAGGCACCGAACTGGTCGGCCAGCGCCTGTTCGGAATCGCGCTGGTTGGTCAGGTCGGCGATGCGCGCGGCGCATTCGTGGGCCAGGCCCTCTTCACCCTTGTCCAGGGCGGCGATGGCTTTTTGCTCCCAGTCGCCGATGGTCTTGTTGAACTCTTCGATGCGCTGCTGCGCGGTCTTGTGCTTGGCCATGATCTTGACCAGCTGGTTGCGCGCGTCGATCAGGTTGTTGTCGGCGTCGCGGATCTCCTGGTCGAGGATGCGCAGGGCTTGGGAGTCGACGATCGCCTCACCGACTTCCGAAGCGCCGCCACGCAGGGCGGTGACGATCTTTTTCAACAGGCTCATGGGGAATCTCCGGAAAATCAGTGGGTGAAGTAGACGTCGAAATCGTCGGCGGCGGTGATGACGTTTTCCGCCAGGGTCTGGATTTCCTGGACGATGTTGTCCAGCGACGAGGCGGCGCTCAGGGCGCCGAACATGGTGTACACCGACTCGCCCGAAGGCAGCGTGTGCAGGCCGATCGACGACAGCGGGAACACGTCGCGGGTACGTAGCACGGCGTCGTTGAACGCGGCACGGTCCTTGACCTGGCTCGCCGCCACCAGCAGCGTGTCGACCAGGATCTGCTCACCGGCCACGGCGATGTAGAGCGGCAGGCCGTCCAGCTCGTGAATCTCCAGTTTCAGGCTGGGCTCGGCACCCTGCTGCAGGGACAGGCCGATCGCGCCGGTACGCACGTCGTCCAACTCGCGCAGGGCGCTGTGCAGCGTATCGATCGTCCAGTTGCTGTGCTCGGTCATGAAATCCTCCGTTCTGACCTGTTTGCCCCCGTGGGGCTGGCGTAATGCCTTCTCGATGCCGCGCAGGGCGGCGGCGTGCTCGGGCAGGATCCACAACTCGCGCTTGACGTAGCCAGCGGCCTTGAGCCGGGCGCGCATGTCGCGCATATAGTCGGTGGAGCTTTTCTTGCCTGCCATCGAGGGTATCCTTTTCTCACATGTGAGGAACGGTACGCCTGCTTCGTGACAGGATCAAGTGCGACTTTTTCTGCGTTGTAATTCCCTTCGTAGGACCGGGTTAACCTTGGGTTAATGAACCACCTCCAGCATGGTCCCCTTCAAAGCGCTGCCAAGGCCTCGACATGCGTGTGCTCCTGCTGTTCCTGATGTTCCTGCTCGCCGGCCCGCTCCAGGCCAACCCCTTCGCCGTCAAGCCGGACTTCCTGCCGGTCAACCAGGCCTTCGTGCTCACCCACGACCGCCTGCCTGACGGCCAGATGCGCCTGCACTTCCAGATCAAGGACGGCTACTACCTCTATCAAAAGCGCCTGAAGTTCGATGGCCTGCCTACCGACCAGCACCCAGCGCTGCCCCCGGCCCTCAACCACCACGACGAGTTCTTCGGCGACAGCGCGGTCTACCGCGAGCAGCTCGAACTGCTGCTGCCGGCCAGCGCCAGCGGCGAGTTGCGCCTGGGCTGGCAGGGCTGCGCCGATGCCGGCCTGTGCTACCCACCACAGACCACGCCCATCGCGCTAGGCGGCGCAACACCGGCACCAGACACGGCACAAGCCAGCGACCAGGCCCTGGCCAGCGGCCTGCAACAGTCCACCCTGGCCTGGAGCCTGCTGGCGTTCTTTGGCCTGGGCCTGCTGCTGGCCTTCACCCCCTGCTCGCTGCCCATGCTGCCGATCCTCGCCGGGCTGGTCCTGGGCAACGGCGCCAGCGCTCGGCGCGGCTGGCTGCTGGCCGGGGTCTACGTCCTGAGCATGGCGCTGGTGTATGCAGCCCTCGGAGTGGTCGCCGCACTGCTGGGCGCCAGCCTGCAGGCCTGGTTGCAGCAACCCTGGCTGCTGGGCAGCCTGGCGGCACTGTTCGTGCTGCTCGCCCTGCCGATGTTCGGTGCCTTCGAACTGCAACTGCCCGCCGCCCTGCGCGACCGCCTGGACCGCGCCGGGCAAGGCACCCGCGGCGGCAACCTGTATGGCGCGGCGCTGCTCGGCGCGCTGTCTGGCCTGCTGCTCGGCCCGTGCATGACTGCCCCGCTGGCCGGCGCCCTGCTCTACATCGCCCAGAGCGGCGACATGCTGCAAGGCGCACTGGTGCTGTTCAGCCTGGGGCTGGGCATGGGCGTGCCGCTGCTGTTGCTGGTCACCTTGGGCAACCGCTACCTGCCGCGCCCGGGCGCCTGGATGAACCGGGTCAAAGGGGTGTTCGGCTTCGTGTTCCTGGCCATGGCCCTGTACACCGTGCGCACCCTGCTGCCCGAACCGCTGCTGCTGGCTCTGGCCGGGGGCTGGCTGATCGCCCTGGGCTGGGCGACCTGGCCGGCCCTGCACGCATTACCGGCGCTGCGCGCGGTGCCGCTGCTGGGTGCATTGTGGGGGGGCCTGCTGCTGGTCGGCGCCGCCGCCGGTGGCAATGACCTGTGGCAGCCACTGCAGCCATTCACCGGCCAAGCGGGTGGCGTAGCGCAAGCCGATGCCCACGATGCCTTCGTCACCGTCAGCGCGCCTGCCGACCTGCAACGCGAGCTCGACGCCGCCAAGGGCCGTGGTCAATGGGTGATGCTGGACTACTATGCCGACTGGTGCGTGTCGTGCAAGGTGATGGAGAAGCAAGTGTTCGCCCGCCCTGACGTACTCGCCAGCCTGGCCGGCGTTCACTTGGTGCGCCTGGACGTGACCGCCGACACGCCGGCCAGCCGCGAGCTGCTGCAACGCTACCAGGTCCCCGGCCCACCCAGCCTGATCTGGATCGGCCCCGAGGGCAATGAACGCCGCGCCCAGCGCATTACCGGCGAGGTCGACGCCGCCGGTTTCCTGAAGCACTGGGCCCAGACCAGGAGCCAAGGCTGATGCTGACCGTCACCCTCGGGCCATTGACCATGGCCCTGAACCACCTGCTGCTGCTCGCAGCCCTGGGCATCGCCAGCCTGGTGGGCTGGCGCGTGGCCAAACGCGGCGGCGAGAACCCTGAGTCGGCGCTGTTCAACTTGTTCCTGCTGGGCCTGCTGTTCGCCCGCCTGGGCTTCGTGCTGGCCTACTGGCCGATGTACCGCGACGACCCGCTGCAGATCATCGATATCCGCGACGGCGGCTTCCTGCTCTGGGGCGGCCTGCTGGGCGTGGTGCTGGGCACAGTCTGGCAAGGCTGGCGCCGCCCGGGCCTGCGCCGGCCACTGGGCTGGGCGTTGTTCAGCGGCGCGCTGTTCTGGGGGCTCGGCAGCCTGGCCAGCCACCTCTACAGCAAGGGCACCGAGCTGCCGCAGATGACCCTGCACGACAGCCGCGGCCAGGCCGTGGCCCTGCACGACTACCGTGGCAAGCCACTGGTGATCAACATCTGGGCCACCTGGTGCCCACCCTGCCGCCGTGAGATGCCGGTGCTGCAACAGGCCGAGGACGACTACCCCCACGTGACCTTCCTGTTCGTCAACCAGGGCGAGACCCCGGAAAACGTCAGCACCTTCATGGCCACCACCGGCCTGATGCTGTCCCATGTGCTGTTCGACGGCACCGGCGAGCTGGCCCGGCGGGTCGGCTCCATGGCCCTGCCCACCACCCTGTTCTACAACGCCGATGGCCGGCTGGTCGGCAGCCACCTGGGCGAACTGTCGCGCGCCAGCCTGCGCCACGCCCTGGAACCCTTCGAACGCGCCGACGCGCCCGCCCCACAAGGAAACTGACATGCGATTGAATGCGCTGCTGCCCCTGACCCTCGCCCTGCTCGCCGCCCCCGTGCTGCAAGCAGAAGAGCTGCCCAAGCCGATCCAGCAACTGCAGGCCAAGGGCGCCGTGATCAAGGGCAGCTTCGACGCCCCCAATGGCCTGCGCGGCTATGCCGCCGAGTACCACAACAACGGTATTGCCTTGTACCTGACGTCCGACGGCAAGCATGTGCTGGTGGGCAGCCTGTTCGACGAGCAGGGCAAGGACCTCAGCGCCGAGCCACTGGAGAAGCTGGTGTACGCGCCCATGAGCAAGGCGGTCTGGGCGAAGATGGAAAAGGCCGCCTGGATCCAGGACGGCAAGGTCGATGCGCCGCGTATCGTCTACCTGTTCAGCGACCCCAACTGCCCGTACTGCAACATGTTCTGGGAGCAGGCGCGGCCGTGGGTGGAGTCGGGCAAGGTGCAATTGCGCCACATCATGGTCGGCATCATCCGCGAGGACAGCCCGGGCAAGTCCGCCGCCCTGCTGGCCGCCAAGGACCCGGCCAAGGCGTTGCAAACCCACGAGAAGGCTGGCAAGGCCAGTACGCTCAAGGCGTTGGAGAGCGTGCCTGAGACCGTGCAGAAGAAGCTCGAAGGCAACCAGGCACTGATGGAAGAGTTGGGGTTGGCGGCGACGCCGGCGATCTTCTATCAGGATGAGAAAGGCCAGTTGCAGAGCCAGCAAGGGGCGCCGCGACCGGAGATGCTGGGCAAGATTCTCGGCAAGCGCTGAGCCTGTTCCGGCCCTTTCGCCGGCAAAGCCGGCTCCTACAGGAATCGCATCCCCTGTAGGAGCCGGCTTGCCGGCGAACCCGTCAGAGCGCCTCGAGCTCCGCCATCAGGTCACTCAACCGATCGACCTTGTCATCGTCCAGCGCGCTGCCCTGCAGCCCCTGCACATACGCAGCCAACTCCTCCACCGTGCTGCACTCGAACATCGCCCGCAGGGGTACGTTCAACTGCAACGCCTTCTGCACCCGCGAGGCGATCTGCGTGGCCAGCAGCGAATGCCCGCCCAGCTCGAAGAAGTTGTCACGCACCCCCACCCGCTCGGCCTTGAGCACATCGGCCCAGATGCCGGCGAGGGTCTCCTCCAGCTCGTTGCGCGGCGCCAGGTAATCCTGGCTGTGCTGGCCACCGATGTCGATGGCCGGCAGCGCCTTGCGGTCGAGCTTGCCGTTGGCGTTGTGCGGCAGGCTGTCGAACCAGCCCCAGTGCAGCGGCACCATGTATTCCGGCAGCTCGGCACGCAGGCGTTGCTTGAACTGGTCGAGCAGCGCGGCATCGGCCTCGACGCCCTGGTGCGCCACCAGGTAGCCGACCAGATGCTTGCCGTTGGCGCCTTCCTGCACGCCCACGGCCGCATCGCGCAGCTCCTGCTGCTCGTGCAGGCGCGCCTCGATCTCGCCCAGTTCGATGCGGTAGCCGCGGATCTTCACCTGATGGTCGATCCGGCCGACGTACTCCAACACGCCATCCGCGCGGCGGCGAGCGAGGTCGCCGGTGCGGTACAGACGCTCACCCGGTGCGCCATAAGGATGCGGGATGAAGGCCTGCGCCGTGCGTACCGGATCGCCGACATAACCACGGCCTACGCCAGTGCCAGCAACGCAAAGCTCACCCACCGCACCCAGCGGCACCAGGGTCTGGTCCTCGCCCAGCAGGTAAAGGCGGTTGTTGTCGGTCGGCGTGCCGATCGGCAGGTAGCTGCCCTGGGTCGACTCGAGGTCCACGCGGAAGAACGCCACGTCGTCCGAGCACTCCGCCGGGCCATAGGCGTTGACCAGGCCGATGGCCGGATAACGCTGCAGCCATTGCGCGGCAAGCTCCGGCGGCATCGCCTCGCCGGTCGGCAGCATCCAGCGCAGGCCGTCGAGGGCCTGGTGGTCGTTGGCCAGCATGCCCTGGATCAGCGACGGCACGCTTTCCAGCACGGTGATGCCGGTGGCCTGCACATGGGCCAGCAAGCCCTGTGGATCATGGGCGATGGCGTTCGGCACGATCTCTACCCTGGCCCCGAACAGCGGCGCGGCGAGGAACTGCCACACCGAGATATCGAAGCTCTGCGAGGCGGTCTGGGCGATCACGTCCTGCTCGTCCAGCGCCAGGTACGGCACCTTGCTCAGCTGGTTGTTGAGCATGCCGCGCTGCTCGACCATCACGCCCTTGGGCAAGCCGGTGGAGCCTGAGGTGTAGATCACGTAGGCGAGGTTGTCCGGCCCGCTGTGAATGCCTGGGTTGTGGCTGGCGACGTTGCTCGCCTGCACCTCTTCCCACACCAGCAACTTGGGCCGCACGGCCCCCGCCACTTCATCGAGCAGCACACGCGCCTGTTCGGCGCAGGCGGCGCTGCACACCAGTACCGGTGTGCGGCTCAGCTCGACGATGCGTTGCAGGCGCGCCGACGGCAGGCCCGGGTCCAACGGCAGGTAACCGGCGCCAGCCTTGAAGCTGCCGACGATCATCCCCAGCAATGCCAGGCCCCGCTCGGCCAGCAGCGCCACCGGCTGGTCGACGGCCACACCCGCCGCCATCAGGGCGTGGCCCAGGCGGTTGGCTGCCAGGTTCAACCCTGCATAGTCGAACGCGGCGTCCAGGCAGCGGGCGACGGTGCGTTGCGGATGGGCGGCGACCCGCGCCTCGAACAGTTCGACGTAGCTCTGCTCAAGCTCATAGGCATGCTCAGTACGGTTGCAATCATCAAGCAGGAAACGCTGCTCTTCGGCCCCCAGCAGCGGCAGCTCGCCCACCTCCCCATCGAAGCCTTCGACCAGCGCCAGCAGCAGGCGCTTGAACTCGGCCAGCAGGCGCTCTACGGTCGGGTAATCGAAGTAACGCTGGTCGAACGACAGGTGCAGGCCCAGGTCGTCGCCCGGGTAGCACACCGCGGTCAGCGGGAAGTTGGTGTGGGTGCGGCCCGAGTCGGAGCTGGCGTTCAGGTGCTGGGCGTGGTCGAGCACGGCGGTTTCCACCGGGGCGTTCTCGAACACGAACAGGCTGTCGAACAGCGGCTGGCCCTTGGGCAGCTCGCTGCACTCCTGGATAGCCACCAGCGGCAGGTACTCGTACTCGCGCAATTGCATGTTGCGGTCCAGCAGGCCTTGCAGCCACTGGCGCACGCTGGCGCGCTCGCCCGGCTGCGGCAACTGCACGCGCAGGGCGATGCTGTTGATGAACAGGCCGACCGTGCGCTGCATCTGCGGCAGGCTTACCGGGCGCCCGGCCACGGTGACGCCAAACACCACGTCGCGTTCGCCGCTGTAGCGTGCCAGGGTCAGGGCCCAGGCCGCCTGGGCGAAGGTGTTGACGGTCAGTTGGTGGGCCTGGGCCAGCTCACGCAAGCGGGCACCCTCGGCGACGTCGAGGCGGGTGTAGCAGTCGCCGACCACCATGCCGTCGCCGGCATGGTCATGGCGCAGCGGCCGGTCGCTGGGGATCGCCGTGGCGCGTTCGAAGCCGGCCAGGTTGTCCTGCCACCACTGGCGTGCTTCGGCCAGGTCCTGGCGCTGCAACCAGCCAATGTAGTCGCGGTAGCGCGGCGGCACCGGCAGTTGCGCCTGGCGGCCTTCGCCGAGCGCCTGGTAAAGCTCGAAGAAGTCGTTCATCAGCAGCGAACGGCACCAGGCATCGATGAGGATGTGGTGGTTGCTCATCATGAACCAGTAGCGTGCCTCATCCACCCGCACCAGGCGCAGGTGGAACGGCGCCTCGCGCAGCAGCTCGAAGCCGGCCTCGCGCTCCTGCTTGTGCAGGGCTTGCAGGCGCGCCTCCTGGGTGGCCTCGTCAAGACCGCGCCAATCCTGGTAGTCCACCGGCGTGTGGCCCGGCTTGTGGATGATCTGCAGCATCGCTTCGCCGGCATTCCAGCTGAACGAGGCGCGCAGGGCTTCATGGCGCGCCACCACCGCCTGCCAGGCCTGGGCGAAGCGCTCCGGGTCCAGGGCGCTGTTGATGCGGTAGCGGTCCTGCATGTAGTACAGGCCGGTGCCCGGCTCCAGCAGGGTGTGCAGCAGCAGGCCTTCCTGCATCGGCGTCAGCGGGTAGACATCCTCGATCTCGGTAGCAGGCACCGGCAGCGTGTCGATCTGCTCCTGGGTCAGTTGTGCCAGCGGGAAGTCGGACGGCGTGAAGCTGCCGTTGCCATCCGCCAGGCAGTGGGCGACCACGGCCAGCAGTTCCTGGCGATACGCCTCGGCCAACTGGGCGATGGTCGCCTCGTCGTAGCGCTCGGCGCTGAAGCTCCAGCGCAGTTGCAGGGCGCCGCCGTACACCTGGCCATCGACGCTGAGCCAGTTGGGCAGCGGCGCATCCAGGTCATGGGCCAGCCCGGCCGGCGCGTCGAGCGGCTGGAACAGCGCGGCCGCGTCGAACTGCTGGTCGAACTGGCCGAGGTAGTTGAAGGTGATGCGCGCCTGAGGCAGCGCGGCCATGCGCTCACGGTCGGCGTCATCGGCCAGGTAGCGCAGCACGCCATAGCCCTGCCCTTTGTGCGGCACCTGGCGCAGTTGCTCCTTGATGCGCTTGATCGATGCCGCGCGAGCCACCTCGTCCTCGCCCACGGCGGGGCTCAGGCTCAGCGGGTAGGCGTTGGTGAACCAGCCGACGCTGCGGGTCAGGTCCATGTCCTCGAACAAGCCGTCACGGCCGTGGCCTTCCAGCTGCACCAGCACCTGCTCGTCGCCACTCCAGCGGCACAGGGTGCGGGCCAGGGCGGTCAGCAACAGGTCGTTGACCTGGGTGTGATAGGCCGCCGGGGCCTGTTGCAGCAACTGACGGGTCTGCTCCACATCCAGTTCGATGGCCACGCTGCGGGCATGGCGATTCAGGCTCTCGCCTTGCGGGTGATCGCACGGTAGTTCATGGCGGGCGCTGCCCAACTGGCCTTCCCACCAACCCAGCTCATCGCGCAGTGAGTCACTGCCGGCATAGCTGGCCAGGCGTTCGGCCCAGTCGCCCATGGCGTGGGTCTTGGCCGCAAGGGTTTCGCCGCGATACAGCGCCTGCAGGTCTTCCAGCAGCACACGCCAGGACACACCGTCGACCACCAGGTGGTGAATCGCCAGCAACAGGCGTTGTGCGCCCTGCCCGTCGGTCACCAGCAGCGCGCGCAGCAGCGGCCCCTGGGCCAGGTCGAGGCTGCGCTGCACATCGGTGTAGAGCGCCTGGCAGTCGTCGAGGTCGCTCACCGTGGCCGTCCACAGCAGCGGCTGGGCCGTCGGCTGGCCATAGCTGCCCTGCCAACGTCCATTGTGCTGCTCGAAGTGCAGGCGCAGGCTATCGTGATGCGCCACCAGCGCGTTCAATGCCTGCTCCAGCACCTCGGTTCGCAGGGGCTGCAGCGCCTGCAGCAGGACAGCCTGGTTCCAGTGCTGCGGCTGCGGCACCTCGCTGTCGAAGAACCAATGCTGGATGGGTGTCAGGCCAGTGCGCCCCTGGCGCTGGCCTTGCTCGATGTCGCTCGGTGCCTCACTGCGAGTGACCACGGCGGCCAGGGTCTGGATGGTCTGGTGCTGGAACAGGTCACGCGGGGTGAACTGCAATCCCAGCTGACGGGCACGGCTGACTACCTGGATCGACAGGATCGAGTCACCGCCCAGTTCGAAGAAATTGTCCTGCACACCGATGCGCGAGACGTTGAGCACTTCGCGCCAGACCTGCGCCAGCTGCGTTTCCAGTTCGTTGGCCGGGGCCTGGTAATGCTGGCGCGCCTGCTCCAGGTCCGGGGCCGGCAGCGCGCGGCGGTCGAGCTTGCCGTTGCCCATCAGCGGCAGGCGCTCGAGCAGTACCAGGTGCGCTGGCACCATGTAGTCCGGCAGGTGCAGGCGGGCCTCGGCCTTGACCGCTTCGCGCAGCACGGCCTGGGCATCCGCAGTGCCCTTGGCCTGCGGGCAGACCAGGTAACCCACCAGTTGCTTGCCACCTGGCAGGTCGAGGGCCAGGACCACGGCTTCCTCGACATCGGCATGTTCCTGCAGACGGCTTTCGATCTCGCCCAGCTCGATACGGAAGCCGCGGATCTTCACCTGCTGGTCGGCACGGCCGACGTACTCCACCAGGCCATCGGCGCGCAGGCGCACCAGGTCGCCGGTGCGGTACAGGCGGCCACCGTCATGGCTGAACGGGTCGGCGACGAAGCGCTCGGCGCTGAGCCCCGGGCGGTCGTGGTAACCCTGGGCCAGACCCGCGCCGCCTACATACAACTCACCGATGCCGCCTTGCGGCAGCAGGGCCAGGTCCTCGTCGAGGATGTAGGCGGTACGCGCGCCGATCACCCGGCCGATCGGCACGCTGCCGGCATCGGCGGGCAGCGTGTCCGGCGCCAGGCATGCCAGCGGCATGACCACGGTTTCGGTCGGGCCGTAGGCGTTGAAGAACTGTTGGGGCACGAAGGCCTGGCGAATGCGTTGCAGATGCTCGCCGGTCAGCGCCTCGCCCCCGGTGATCACCAGGCGCACCGGCAGTTGCTCGCCCTGCCCGGCCAGGTACTGGGCCAACTGGCTGCCGTAGCTCGGGGTGAAGCCAAGGATGCTCACCTGCTGCTCGCGCACCAGCTGGCAGATCTCTTCGGCACCCCACTGGCCCTGGGCCCGCAGCACCACGCGGGCACCGCACAGCAGCGGCGTCAGCAGGCGCTCGCTGGCGGCGTCGAAGTTGATCGAATAGAAGTGCAGCTCGCAGTCGTCGCTGCGCATGCCGAACTCAGCGATGACCGCCTGGCAGTGCATGGCGATCTCGCCGTGGCTGACCACCACGCCCTTGGGCTTGCCGGTGGAGCCGGAGGTGTAGATCAGGTAGGCCTGGTGCTGCGGCAGGTTGAGGTTGTCCAGCGGTGCGTCGCTGTAGGCGGCCAGGCTGGCGGCATCGTCCTCCAGGCTCCAGCGGGCGACGCCGTCGGGCAGCTCGCCCAGGGTGTCGAGCAGCGCACGCTGGCCGATCAGCAGGCCGATGCGGCTGTCTTCGATCATGTAGCGCAGGCGGTCCAGTGGGTATTCAGGGTCGAGCGGCACATAGGCGCCACCGGCCTTGAGGATCGCCAGCAGGCCGATCACCATCTCCAGCGAACGCTCCAGCGCCAGGCCTACCCGCACCTGCGGGCCGACACCGCGCTCGCGCAGGGCGCGGGCCAGGCGGTTGGCCTGCTGGTCGAGCTCGGCGTAGCTCAGGTGGGTGCCGGCGAAGGTCAGCGCCAACGCCTGCGGCGTGCGCTCGGCCTGGGCGGCGAACAGGCCGTGCAGCGTTTGGGTGAGCTCGAAGTCCTGCTCGCCCTGGAGCTGGCCGACCAGCACCTGCTGCTCGGCTTCGGCCAGCATCGGCAGCTCGCACAGGCGCTGGCGAGGATCGTCGAGCAAGGCTACCAGCAAGTGCTGCCAGTGCTCGGCCATGCGTGCGATGCGCGGCTCGTCGAACAGGTCGCGGCTGTAGGTGAAGCAGCAGCCCAGGCGGCCGTCGAGGTCGGTGACTTCCAGGTACAGGTCGAACTTGGTGGCACTGGCGTCGTTGACCAGGTAGTCCACCTGCATGCCCACCAGCTCACGGCTCTGCTGGAACGCCCAGCGCTGCACGTTGCACATCACCTGGAACAGCGGATTGTAGGCGCTCGAACGCGGCGGTTGCAGCGCTTCGACCAGTTGCTCGAACGGCAGGTCCTGGTGCGACTGGCCATCAATGATGGCAGTGCGCACCTGGTCGAGCAGCGCGCTGACGCTCATCTGCCCGTCCACCTCGCAACGCAGCACCTGGGTGTTGAGGAAGGCGCCGATCAGCCCTTCGCTTTCCGGGCGGATGCGGTTGGCCACTGGCGCGCCGATGCGCAGGTCGCGCTGGCCGCTGTAGCGGTGCAGCAGCGCAGCCAGGGTGGCGGTCATGGTCATGAACAGGGTAAGGCCGCGCTGGCTGTTGAACGCGTGCACGCGTTCGACCAGTGCCGGTGCCAGGTCGAACCGGTACAGCTCGCCACGGTGGCTCTGCACCGCCGGGCGTGGGCGGTCGGCCGGCAAGGCCAGCACGGGGTGCTCGTCGCCCAGGCGGTCTTTCCAGTAGGCCAGCTGGCGCGCACCCTCGCCGCCCTCCAGCCACTGGCGCTGCCAGACGCTGTAGTCGAGGTACTGCACCGGCAGCGGCGCCAGCGGCGACTCGCGCTCGTCGACGAAGGCCTCGTACAGCTCGCCCAGCTCGCGGGCGAAGATGTCCATGGCCCAGCCTTCGGTGACGATGTGGTGCAGGGTCAGCACGAAGTAGTGCTCGCGCTCGTCGGCCTTGACCAGGCAGGCGCGCAGCAGCGGGCCGCGTTCCAGGTCGAAGGGCTGGTGGGCCTGGTCGTCGGCCAGCTGTTGCAGGCGTTGCTGGCGAACCTCGGCGGCGTCGCTGCTGAAGTCGTGCCAATGCAGCTGCAGGTTGCTGTCGCCCGCCACGCACTGGTAAGGCTTGCCGTCGATGCTCGGGAAGGTGGTGCGCAGGGTTTCATGACGCACGATCAAGGCCTGCAGGGCCCGCTCGAAGGCGTCCACATGCAGCACGCCCTTGAACCGCGCCATGCCGCCAACGTTATAGGCGGGGCTGTCCGGCTCCATCTGCCAGAGGAACCACATGCGCTGCTGCGAGTAAGACAGCGGCACGGCCTGGCGGCGGTCCACCCGGGCGATCGCACCTTGCAGGTTGCGTTCGCCGCTGTCACGCAGGCGCGCGATCTCGGCGCAGAACGCCCCCAGCTCGCTGGCTTCGAACAGCGCCTTGAGCGGCAGCTCGACATCCAGCGCCTGGCGGGTGCGCGAAACGATCTGGGTGGCCAGCAGCGAGTGGCCGCCGAGGGCGAAGAAGTCATCCTGCAAACCGACCTGCGGCAGGTTCAGCACCTCGCGCCAGATGGCGGCGACCTGCTTTTGCAGTTCGCTTTGCGGCGCGACATGCTCGCGCTGCTGCCACACCGGCGCCGGCAGCGCCTTGCGGTCGACCTTGCCACTTGGCCCCAGGGGCATCTGCGCCAGAGGGATCAACTGGGCGGGCACCATGTACGCCGGCAGACGCTCGCCCAGGGCAGCCAGCAACCTGTCGTGTTGCGCGCCACCGCTGTAGTAGCCGACCAACTGGGCGCCAACGGCGTCCTTGTGGATCAGCACCAGGGCCTGTTCGACCCCCGGCTGGGCCAGCAGCACGGCCTGCACTTCCTCCGGCTCGACGCGGAAGCCACGTACCTTGACCTGCTGGTCGAGACGACCGAGGTAGTCCAGGGCCTCATCTTGTACATGCCAGCGGGCACGGTCGCCGCTGCGGTACAGGCGCGCACCGTCACCATCGGGCTGGGGCACGAAACGCTCGGCGGTCAGCCCGGGGCGCCCCAGGTAGCCACGGGCCAGGCCCACGCCCCCGAGGCATAGCTCACCCGGCACGCCGGGGGCGGTGAGTTCGAACTCGTCGTCCAGCACCCGGCACAGTACATTGCCCAGCGGCCGGCCGATTGGCGAGCGCTCGCCATCGCTGCCTTGGCAATGCCAATGAGTGACGTTGATCGCGGTTTCGGTCGGGCCGTAGCGGTTGTGCAACTGGACCTGCGGCAACAGTTGCAGCACGCGATCACGCAACGCCGCAGACAGCGCCTCGCCACCGGAGAACAGCCGGCGCAGGCTGGTGCAACCGGCAGCAAGCGGCTCCTGGACGAACACCTGCAACAGCGGTGGTACGAAGTGCAGCGTGGTCACCTGGTGTTGCTGGATCAACTGGGCAATACGTTGTGGATCGCGGTGTTCGCCGGGGCCGGCCAGCACCAGCCGGCAACCGGTGATCAGCGGCCAGAAGCACTCCCACACCGAGACGTCGAAGCTGATCGGCGCCTTCTGCATCAGCACGTCGCTGCCATCCAGCGCATAGGTCGCCTGCATCCAGTGCAGGCGCTCGGCCAACGCGGCGTGGGTGTTGCCGACGCCCTTGGGCTGGCCGGTTGAGCCGGAGGTGTAGATCACGTAGGCGAGGTTGTCGCCATGCAGGTGCAGGCCGGGGGCCTGGCTTGGCCAGCTGTCCAGATGTAGCTGGTCGAGGGCGATGGCGCTGACACCATCGACCTGCGGCAGGCGCTCGAGCAGGCTGCTGTGGCTGAGCAGCAGGCCGGCCTTGCAGTCGCCCAGCATGTACGCCAGGCGCTCGGCCGGGTAGTCGACATCCAGTGGCACGTAAGCGCCACCGGCCTTGAGAATGGCCAGCAGGCCAACCAGCAGTTGCGGCGAACGCTCGATGGCGATGGCCACGCAGGTGTCCGGGCCGACCCCCTTGTCGCGCAGGTAATGGGCCAGGCGGTTGGCCTGCTGGTGCAGTTCGGCATAGTCGAGCTGGCCGCCCTCCCACACCAGCGCAGTGCGTTCAGGGGTCAGGCGGGCCTGCTCGTTGAGTTGCTCGACCAGCAAGCGTGGCGCGGGCGCCATCGGCGCCTGCCCCCAGGCCAGCAGCTGCGCGCGGCCCGCCTGGTCAAGCAGGCGCACTTCACCCAGCGCCAACGCCGGCTGGGCGCAGACTTGCTCCAGCAGGGCCAGCAGGTGATTGGCCAGGCGCTTGATGGTGCTGGTATCGAACAGTTCGTCGGCGTAGTCGAAGGCCAGGGTCAGGCGGCCCTGGTGGTCCTCCTCACTGTGCAGCTGCAGGTCGAACTTGGCTTCGCGGCTGTGCCACGGCAGCTCTTCGGCGAGCAGGCCGGGCAGGCGGCGCAGGGCCGAAAGGTCGCGCTGCTGGTGGTTGAACATGACCTGGAACAGGCCCTGCTCCCGGGCTTGGGGCAAGGCTTCGACCAGTTGCTCGAACGGCAGGTCCTGGTGGGCCTGAGCCCCGAGCGTGGCCTGGCGCACCTGGGCCAGCAGCTGCTCGAACGGCAGGCGGCCGTCGAGCTCGGTACGCAGCACCTGAGTGTTGATGAAGAAGCCGACCATGCCCTGGGTTTCCAGGCGCGGGCGGTTGGCGTTGGGCACACCGACACGGATATCGCCTTGGCCGGTGTAGCGGTGCAGCAGCGCCTGCCAGCCGGCCAGCAGGACCATGAACAGGCTGGCCTGCCGGTCGCGGGCCAGGTCTTTCAGGGCACCGCCGAGCTTGGCCGGTACCTTCAGGCTCAGGCGCGCCGCGCTGTGCTTGCGTTGTTTGCCGCGTGGCTGGTCGGTGCAGAGGTCGAGCACCGGCAGTTCATCGCCCAGTGTGTCGGTCCAGTAGGCCAGTTGCCGTGCAGCCTCGCCCTCGGCCAGCCACTGGCGCTGCCAGTTGCCGTAGTCGGCGTAGCCCAGGGGCAGCTCGGCCAGGTTCATGGCCTGGCCTTGCGCGGCATACAGGCGGGCAAACTCGTCGAGCAGGATGTTCAGCGACCAGCCATCGGCGACGATGTGGTGCAGGGTCACCCACAACTGATGGCTTTCGTCGTCCAGGCGTGCCAGGGTGACCCGCAGCAGCGGGCCGACACGCAGGTCGAACGGTTGCTGCGCTTCGCGCTCGCGGCGCGCCGTCACTTCATCGGCGCCCAGCCCTTCGAGGTCGAGCCGTTGCACGGCGAACGGCAGGCTCGGCAGGATACGCTGCAGCGCCTGGCCATCGACTTCGTCGAACACGGTGCGCAGGGACTCGTGGCGTGCAACCAGGGCCTGGAAGCTCGCCTCAAGGGCGGCTTCGTCCAGCTCGCCACGCAGGTGCAAGCCGGCAGGAATGTTGTAGGCAGCCGATTGCGGCTCGAGTTGCCACATCAGCCACAGGCGGTTCTGTGCCAACGATTGCGGCAAGGCCTGGTCGCGGCCTTGCAGGGCAATGCGCCCGACACCCTCACCGCCTTCGGCGAGCATGGCCGCCACCGCCGCCGAGTATTCGGCCAGGGTCGGCGCCTCGAACAGCGTGCGCAGGCTCAGCGCCACGCCCAGTTCATCGGACAGGCGCGCAGTCACCTGGGTCGCGGCAATGGAATTGCCACCCAGCAGCAGGAAGTGATCATCCGCCGCCACCGCCTCGACCTTGAGCAGCTCGCGCCACACAGCGGCGATGCGCGCCTGCAGCTCGTCACCACCGACTTCACCGGTGGATGCCTGGGTGTGCGCCGGGAAGCGCGCGTAGCAATCCAGGCTGCCGTCGTTCATGCGCAGGCGGCAGGCCGAGCGCTGCAGCTTGCCGCTGGAGGTCTTGGGCAGTGCGCCGGGATTGAGCAGCAGCACCACCGCAGGCGCCTGGCGGCAGGCATCGGCGATGACCCGGCGCAGGGTGTTGATCAATGTCTCGGGCGGTGTCGACTTCTGCACGTTGCGGCTGATCTCCACCGCCACGCCGATGCCCTCCTCGCCCTGATCGTCGACGGCGAACACCGCGACACGCCCCTTGCGCAGCACCTCGACCTCACGCTCCAGGGTCTTTTCCAGGTCCTGCGGGTAGAGGTTCTGGCCACGGACGATGAGCATGTCCTTCAGGCGCCCGGTGACGAACACCTCGCCGTCGCGCATGAAGCCCAGGTCGCCGGTGCGCAGCCAGGTCTGGCCATCCATTTCGACGAAGGTACGGGCGCTGGCCTCGGGGTTGCGCCAGTAGCCCAGGGCAATGCTCGGGCCTCCCGCCCAGATCTCACCGACCAGGTTGTCATCCAGCACCTCCAGGTGCTGGGGCTCGACGATGCGCACCGCATGGCCCGGCTGCGGGTAGCCACAGCTCATCACTACACTGCCCTGGCCCGGCTCGGCACGGTTGGCGGCGAAGGCCTCGGCGTCCAGTTCCAGGGCACCGATGCCCTGGCCACGGCGGCTGCCACTGACAAACAGCGTCGCTTCGGCCAGGCCGTAGCTGGCGAAGAAACTGCTGGCGTCGAAGCCACAGGCGGCGAATTTCTCGGCGAAGGTGTCGAGGCTGTCCTGGCGGATCGGCTCGGAGCCTGAATAGGCCACGCGCCAGCGGCTCAGGTCGAGCCCGGCCAACGCCGCCTCGCTGACCCGTTCGCTGCACAGGCGGTAGGCGAAGTCCGGGCCGCCGCTGATGGTGCCGCCGTACTCGCTGATCGCCTGCAACCAGCGCAGCGGCCGGGCGAGGAAGTAACCCGGCGACATCAGCACGCACGGTACACCGCTGAAGATCGGCTGCAGCAGGCCGCCGATCAGGCCCATGTCGTGATACAGCGGCAGCCAGCTGACGATCACATCGTCAGGGTTCACATCGATGCCAAAACCGTGGCGGATCAGTTGTTCGTTGGCCACCAGGTTGCCATGGCTGACCTGCACGCCCTTGGGCAGCGCGGTGGAGCCGGAGGTGTACTGCAGGAAGGCGATGTCATCGTCGGCCAGCGCCGGCTCTTGCCATTCGTCGGCCAGGGACGGGAGCAAACGGTCCACCGCCAGCATGCCAGGAGCTTGGCTGCCGGTGAGCGCCTCCAAGCCCTGCAAACTGTCACACAGCGCTTCTACCGTCAGCAGCAGGCGCGGCTCGGCGTCGGCGATGATCGACAGCAGCCGCTCCTGGTGGTGCTGGCGCGAGGACTCCGGTGGGTAGGCCGGCACGGCGATGACCCCGGCATAGAGGCAGCCGAAGAACGCCGCGACATAGTCCGGCCCACTGGGGAACAGCAGCACCGCGCGGTCGCCGAAACCTGCCCTGGCCTGCAACGCGGCCGCGATGGTGCGGGCGCGTTGGTCGAGGTCCCGGTAGCTGAGCACGGCCTGCTCGCCGGGCGCATCGGCCAGGAAGCGCAAGGCGATCCGGTCCGGGGTCCGGGCGGCGCGTTGCGCCAGGGCCTGGACCAGCGAGTGCGGGAGTTCGAAGGCGTCCGTCATGGAATGTTCCTGCCAGTGTCTGGGTAAGTCGTGCCAAAGCGCTGCCCCGCCCATCAGGGCAGGCGGCGCTCGGCAACCGGATGTACACAGGGGAACGGATGGACAGGGGAAGAAATTAGCTTGGCCAGCCCGAAGGGCAGGACGCGACCGGCGGGAAAAGTTGAAGGCCGTCACAGGCCGTGGCTTAGAACCAAACGCAACGTAAAATCATTAACTTTCGTATTTGACAATCATTATCATTCTGAATAGTTTGTCGCACGTCGTAGGAAGCCTCCTAGCTTGGTGTGCTCCCTTTTCCCACAGAGACAAGGTGATTTCCATGGCGGAACAACTATCCACAAGTAAGTGCGATTCACCACTGCTCCAGGCGTTCGTCGACAACCGCAGCATCCTGGTCAAGATCGCCGCGCGCATCACCGGGTGCCGGTCCCGCGCCGAAGATGTGGTGCAGGATGCCTTCTTCCGGCTCAGCGCCGCCCCGCAGATCACCTCGTCGTTCAAGGCCCAGCTCAGCTACCTGTTCCAGATCGTGCGCAACCTGGCCATCGATCACTACCGCAAGCAGGCCATGGAGCTGAAATACTCGGGCAGCGAAGAGGAAGGGCTCAACGTGGTCATCCAGAATGCCTCGCCCGAAGCCACCCACATCAACCTCGCCACCCTCGAACACATCGCCGACGCCCTCAACGAACTGCCCCAGCGCACACGCTACGCCTTCGAGATGTATCGCCTGCACGGGGTGCCGCAGAAGGACATCGCCAAGGAGCTTGGGGTGTCGCCGACGCTGGTCAACTTCATGATCCGTGATGCGCTGATCCATTGCCGCAAGAGCAGCCGCCTGGGCTGATAGCCAGCGTCACGATCGTTTCGCCGGCAAGCCGGCTCCTACGGGAATCTCTGTAGGAGCCGGCTTGCCGGCGAACCAGCCTTACACCAATTTGCAGCGTTCGAAGAACCGCTCCCGCCCCAGGATCATCAGCGCCGCCCGCTTGTGCGGGAAATCGAACTCCTTCTCGCAGTGGAAGCACTGGTCGTGCATGTAGCCGATCATCTTGCCGTTGTCGGCCCGCGGCTCGGCCACCACGCGCTGGGTACGCGGGTCGTCGAGGAACAGGTAGTGCACCAGCGCCGACAACCAGCTTGCCACCTTGTGCGGGCCACGGTGCGCCTCCTCCCCCACCAGCATGTGGATGCCACGATCGTAGTCGTCGGCCGGATAGAACGGCGCGATGCGGTCCTCCTTGGCCCAGTAGGCCTCGAAGTAGGCAAAGGGCTCGTCATCGAAGCAGCCGATCAGGGTCAGGGTATGCGGATCGGTTTCCAGCTTGGCCAGGTACTCGCGGTGCTGGGCGAGCGAGCCGCCTTCCTGCCAGAAGTGCACGACCCGTGGGTTGTTCTGCCAGCGGTTGAAGCGCTCAAGGTCCTGGTCGATTTCCAGGGTGCGCAGTGACACCCAGGCCCCAAGGCGCGCATCAAAGCGCCGGTACACCTCACCCCGCGGCTTGGGCCCGCGCCGAGGGTGGCGCTTGCCGTTGCTGATCTGCATCTGCTGGGGGTAAGCCCCGGCAACGGACGCTCCCAGCCAGGGCTGCGGCAATTGCCAGAACAGCGTGCGCTCACAGAAATACTCGCCCGGCCGCTCACCGACCACCAACAGGCCGCTGGCCAGCGCCTGCGGTATCGGCTGCGGCAGTTGCCAAGCCAGTCGCTGGCAGGCCGGGTCACGGGACAGCAACCAGTAGCAGGCTGCCCACAATGCCTGCTCCGGGCGTTGTGGGCAGAGCTGCTCGAGGTGGACTTCAAGTCGGGCTGCCGCCTCCAGACGCACCTGGATCAACGGGCGACCTTCAAGGGTCAGGCTCAGGCGGCAATCGCCCTCGTCAGCCTGCAGGCTGTGCCAGCGGGGTGCGCAAGAAGGCTGCGAAGCGGCATCGAACGGCATGGTCATGGCTCACGGGAATGAAATAAAGGCTCACTCCTGAATACGTGGCCACCCCCGTGGAATTTAGTCGTGGGGTTTTTCCACGGTGATCTGGTAAGGCTGGAAGATGCGCAGCAATTCACCGTTCTCGCGCAGACGGCGCATCAACGCGGCAAATGCTTCGGGGCTGATCGGCGCGTCGGGGCGCAGCAAGGCGTAGTGATGATAGACCTGGTCGACCCGCTGTGACGCCATGAGCTGGCCGGCGCTCTGCGGGTTGCGCTTGAGGAAATCGCTCAGATACGAACGGGTGACCAGGGCGATGTCGGCGCGCCCACGCTCGACCATGGACAGGTTGCTGTCGTGGGAATAGGTCAGTGCCGCCCGGTAGCGCTCCTTCAGGTACGCGGGGTCGGCGTTGAAATCGGCGAAGGCATAATGGTAGCCATTGAACAGCGCCAGGCGCTTGCCTTCCAGGTCATCAAAATAGTGCTGATCGCGCCCCGACTGCGGTCGGGCGACAAAGATCTCGGCATCCTCGAGCCCCATGTCCACCGACTTGTGGGCGATCTCCTGCCACCCCCATTGCGGGTTCTCGAAGATCGCCATGTCGGTGCGTCCTTGCTGGAAGTCACCGAAACGCCGCGGAATCGACGTGGGCACCAGCACGAAGCGGTACCCCGGTTGCAGGTTGTTCAGTGCCTCGACCAGTTGCGGCAGCAGGCCTGTGTCGGCGCCCTGCTCCGGGCGTACGGTATAGGGCGGGAAATGCGCCGCGCCGATCTTTACCTCGACCGCCTCGTCGGCCCGGGCCACGGCACTGAGCAACAACGCGGCGAACAGCAGCAGGGAGGACGACACCTTGAGGCGGGGCAGTGGGATCAAGTCGAGACACTCATCACGGGTTGTGGCCTTAATTCACCTAAGCTAGGCGTTTTCCCGTACGGGCACAACCGCCGGATATGCCAAAGTGCCAGGGGATGCCGTTCGCCGCGACTTTGGCTACGCTCTACGGGCCTGCGTGAAGGGTCGTTGCGAGACGCCGCAGGCCACTGTGCATTGATAGGGAGCCTGGCATGGGCCACTGGTTGGTGATCGACCTGGAAGCTACCACCGATGACGGCGGCTGGCCGGTCACGGAGATGGAAATCATAGAAATCGGCGCAAGCCTGGTCACCCGCGAAGGCCGCGAGGTCGACCATTTCCAGCGCTTCGTGCGGCCCCGGCGGCGGCCGCAACTGACGCCGTTCTGCCGCGAACTGACCCATATCAGCCAGGCCGACGTCGACAACGCCACGCCGTTCAGCGAGGTCTGGGGGCAGTTCGAGCGCTGGCTGGTGAACCACCAGGCGCAACTGCAGGCCTGGGTGAGCTGGGGCGACTACGACCGCAAGCAGCTGCTGCAGGAGTGGCAGGTGCATCATGTCGACAGCCTGTTGCTGAAGCTGCCGCACATCAACCTCAAGCAGCGTTTCGCCAAGGCCCGTCACCTGCAACGCCCGGCGGGGCTGAACAGCGCCCTGCAACTGGCCGGGCTGCAGTTCTCCGGGCAGCAGCATCGGGCCCTGGAGGATGCCCGCAACACGGCGCGCCTGCTACCGTTGAGCCTGCCGGTTGGCGGCGCCTGAAACAGATGACGCAAGGGCAGGCCTTGGGCATACTGGCCAGCCCTTTTTTCATCCCTTTTCCAGGAGTCGCCCATGTTCAAGGTCAATGAATACTTCGATGGCACCGTCAAGTCGATCGCCTTCGAAGGCCAGGAAGGTCCGGCCACCGTGGGCGTGATGGCCCCGGGCGAATACGAGTTCGGCACCGCCAAGCGCGAGATCATGCACGTGGTTTCCGGCGCCCTGACCGTCAAGCTACCGGGCAGCGACAACTGGGAGAAGTTCGCGGCAGGCAGCCAGTTCAACGTGCCGGCCGACAGCAAGTTCCAGCTGAAGGTGGCTGTAGACACCGCCTACCTGTGCGAGTACCGCGACTAAGCACGCCGGCCCCTACGCCATTTCCGGGTAGGAGCGGCTTTAGCCGCGATGCAGGCGAAACGATGCCTGGCACCCGCTGCGCGGGTGATCGCGGCTAAAGCCGCTCCTACAGGGGTTGGTTGTCTTCATGAGAGAAACCCCGCCACCCGCTCCGCCGCAGCCTGCAGATGCTGCTCATGGCTGAACCCGGAAACCTTCAGCGGCTTCAGGTCATGATCCGCCGCCGCCAGCCAGTGCACCTCGATCGCCGGCGATAGCACATACCCCTGCACCGCCTCTCGATTACCCAGGGCATCACGCTCGCCCTGGACGATCAACGTGCGCGTGCGCAACCCCGCCAGGTGCTCGACCCGCGGCTTCTCCGGCTTGCCCACCGCGTAGAACGGATACCCCAGGCACACCAACGCGTCGGTCCCCAGCTCATCGGCCAGCAGGCTGGCCATGCGCCCGCCCATGGACTTGCCGCCAATGGCCACGGGGCCTGCGGCCAATGGTCGCACCTGGTCGTACACATTGCGCCAGCATTCAAGCAACACCTTCTGTGGATTGGGCGGCCGCCTGCCGCCGTCGACACGGCGCTGGGCCATGTACGGAAACTCGAAGCGCACCACCCCTACCCCTTGCCCCGCCAGCCTTTGCGCCATGTCCTCCATGAATCCGCTGTCCATCGGCGCACCCGCGCCATGGGCCAGGATCAGGCAACCGCGGTAACCGCGATCTGCCGAGATTCGCGGAGGATCGCAGCGCAAGCCTGGGACATTTCCGATCTTCGCCCATTGATCCCCGTCAATACCGGCACTTTGCCCATTACTCATGCTTGCCTCGCTGTTTAGCCTGCCTATAACCGTGGATGGGAACCCATACATGAACACAACCAGCAGTACCGCCTACAACTACCAGGTGGTCCGCCAATTCGCCATCATGACGGTGGTGTGGGGCATCGTCGGGATGGGGCTCGGCGTCTTCATTGCCGCCCAGCTCGCCTGGCCCGCCCTCAACCTTGACCTGCCGTGGACCAGCTTCGGCCGCCTGCGACCCTTGCACACCAACGCGGTGATCTTCGCCTTCGGCGGCTGTGCCCTGTTCGCCACCTCGTATTATTCGGTGCAACGCACTTGCCAGACCACCCTGTTCGCGCCACGCCTGGCCGCGTTCACCTTCTGGGGCTGGCAACTGGTGATCCTGCTGGCGGCGATCAGCCTGCCGCTGGGCTACACCAGCACCAAGGAATACGCCGAACTGGAATGGCCGATCGACATCCTGATCACCATCGTCTGGGTGGCCTATGCCGTGGTGTTCTTCGGCACGCTGATGAAGCGCAACACCAAGCACATCTATGTGGGCAACTGGTTCTTTGGCGCCTTCATCCTGACCGTGGCGATCCTGCATATCGTCAACAACCTGGAAATTCCGGTCAGCCTGACCAAGTCCTACTCGGTCTACGCCGGTGCCACCGATGCCATGGTGCAGTGGTGGTACGGCCACAACGCCGTGGGCTTCTTCCTCACCGCCGGCTTCCTGGGGATGATGTACTACTACGTGCCCAAGCAGGCCGAACGCCCGGTGTATTCGTATCGCCTGTCGATCGTGCACTTCTGGGCGCTGATCACCCTGTACATCTGGGCCGGCCCGCACCACTTGCACTACACCGCGCTGCCGGACTGGGCGCAGTCGCTGGGCATGATCATGTCGCTGGTGCTGCTGGCCCCGAGCTGGGGCGGCATGATCAACGGCATGATGACCCTGTCGGGTGCCTGGCACAAACTGCGCAGCGACCCGATCCTGCGCTTCCTCGTCGTGTCGCTGGCGTTCTACGGCATGTCCACCTTCGAAGGCCCGATGATGGCCATCAAGACCGTCAACGCCCTGTCCCACTACACCGACTGGACCATCGGCCACGTGCACGCCGGCGCCCTGGGCTGGGTGGCGATGATCTCGATCGGCGCGCTGTACCACACCATCCCCAAAGTGTTCGGCAAGGAGCGCATGTACAGCCTCGGGCTGATCAACGCGCACTTCTGGCTGGCCACCATCGGCACCGTGCTCTACATCGCCTCGATGTGGGTCAACGGCATCGCCCAGGGCCTGATGTGGCGCGCGGTCAACAGCGACGGCACGCTGACCTACTCGTTCGTCGAAACCCTGGTGGCCAGCCACCCCGGCTTCGTCGTGCGCTTCGTCGGCGGCGCGATCTTCCTCAGCGGCATGTTCCTGATGGCCTGGAACACCTGGCGCACCGTGCGTGCGCCGGCCGCCGAGCAAGCCACCGCCAACGCCCAGCTGGCTTGAGGAGTAGAGCCTGATGAACCATGAAGTCGTTGAGAAAAACATAGGCCTGATGGCCCTGCTGATGGTGTTCGCCGTCAGCATCGGCGGCCTGACGCAGATCGTCCCGCTGTTCTTCCAGGACGTCACCAACAAGCCGGTCGAGGGCATGAAGCCCTACAACGCCCTGCAGCTCGAAGGCCGCGACATCTACATCCGCGAAGGCTGCGTGGGCTGCCACTCGCAGATGGTCCGGCCGTTCCGCGCCGAAACCGAGCGCTACGGCCACTACTCGGTGGCCGGCGAGAGCGTGTGGGACCACCCGTTCCTGTGGGGCTCCAAGCGCACCGGGCCGGACCTGGCCCGTGTCGGTGGCCGCTACTCGGACGACTGGCACCGCGCGCACCTGTACAACCCGCGCAACGTGGTGCCCGAGTCGAAGATGCCGTCCTACCCGTGGCTGGTGGCCAGCCAGGTCGACAACAGCCACACCGACGTCAAGATGCGCGCCCTGCGCACCCTGGGCGTGCCCTACACCGACGACGACATCGCCGGTGCCAAGGACGCGGTCAAGGGCAAGACCGAGATGGACGCGCTGGTCGCCTACCTGCAGGTGCTCGGCACCGCGATCAAGAACAAGAGGTGAGTGCGATGGACATCGACATCGGCATGATCCGCGGCCTGGGCACCCTGGTGGTGATGATCGCCTTCATCGGCCTCTCGCTCTGGGTGTTCAACCGTCGCCGCGACCGTGATTTCGCCGAAGCGCGCCTGCTGCCCTTCGTCGACGACCGCCTGCCCCCTGCCGGGCAGGAACCTGCTGCCATGAGGAGTACCCGGCAATGACCACCTTCTGGAGTACGTATATCAGCGTACTGACCCTCGGCAGCCTGATCGGCCTGACCTGGCTGCTGCTCGCCACCCGCAAGGGCCAGAGCAGCGACACCACCGACCAGACCATGGGCCACAGCTTCGATGGCATCGAGGAATA
Source organism: Pseudomonas entomophila L48 (assembly GCF_000026105.1). Lineage (NCBI taxonomy): Bacteria > Pseudomonadati > Pseudomonadota > Gammaproteobacteria > Pseudomonadales > Pseudomonadaceae > Pseudomonas > Pseudomonas entomophila. The sequence goes on along the minus strand of NC_008027.1, from coordinate 1,884,847 downwards.
CGACAACCCGCTGCCCAAATGGTGGTTCTGGCTGTTCGTCGGCACCCTGGTGTTCTCGGTGGGCTACCTGATCCTCTACCCGGGCCTGGGCAACTGGAAAGGCATCCTGCCCGGCTACGAGAACGGCTGGACCCAGGTGGACGAGTGGCAGAAAGAGATGGACAAGGCCGATGCCAAGTTCGGGCCGATCTTCGCCAAGTACGCCGCCATGCCGGTGGAGGACGTGGCCAAGGACCCGCAGGCGTTGAAGATGGGCAGCCGCCTGTTCGCCTCCAACTGCTCGGTATGCCATGGCTCGGACGCCAAGGGCTCCTACGGCTTCCCCAACCTGACCGACAAGGACTGGCGCTGGGGCGGCGAGCCGGAGACCATCAAGGCTTCGATCATGAACGGCCGCCACGGCATCATGCCGGGCTGGGCCACGGTGATCGGTGAACAAGGCGTGGCCGATGTGGCGGCATTCGTGCTGACCAATCTCGACGGTCGCACCCTGCCGGCGGATGCCAAGGCCGACCCGGTCAAGGGCAAGGAGCTGTTCGCCACCAACTGCGTGGCCTGCCACGGGCCTGAAGGCAAGGGCACCCCAGCCATGGGCGCGCCCAACCTGACCCACCCACAGGCGTTCATCTACGGTTCGAGTTTTGCCCAGCTGCAGCAGACCATCCGTTATGGCCGCCAGGGCCAGATGCCGGCGCAGCATGACATCCAGGGCAACGACAAGGTCCACCTGCTGGCGGCGTATGTGTATAGCCTGTCGCAGGATCAAGCCGCAGAAACCGTAACCGCCAAGTAACCCCCGCTTCGCCGGCAAGCCGGCTCCTACAGGTAGGAGCCGGCTTGCCGGCGAAAGGGCTGCGAAGCAGCCCCACCCTCCCCCGCCTTGCACCCCCTCCGAACGCAACTAAGCTTGTTGCCACAGTGGCTCCGCTCGCAGCGACCGGAACAGACGTGGTGCACAGCCTGACATCACGCATCGACTCCACGCTCACGAGTCTGCGGCTTTGGGATGACGCCTTGCGTGCCCGTCCCTCGTTTAAAAAGCTTGACCGAACGATCAGAAAAACATGGAAAACGGTACACATTACAAATATTTATTTGTGTACAATCGTTCAGCCCCCACGCCACGGGACGGTGGTGGAAAGGGCCTGGACACGGGTCGGCGCGAGTCTCCTTGCGTTGCCATAACCCTGGTGGTTATCGATACTGGCGCCGATTTACCAACCAACAAGAACACCCAAACCGTGGAACCTTAGAATGAGCACTGCAATCAGTCCGACTGCTTATAACTATAAGGTCGTCCGCCAGTTCGCCATCATGACGGTGGTCTGGGGGATCCTTGGCATGGGGCTCGGCGTCTTCATCGCCTCGCAACTGGTCTGGCCCCAGCTCAACCTGGACCTGCCATGGACGAGCTTCGGCCGCCTGCGCCCGCTGCACACCAACCTGGTGATCTTCGCCTTCGGTGGCTGTGCCCTGTTCGGCACCAGCTACTACGTGGTGCAGCGCACCTGCCAGACCCGCCTGATCTCCGACAGCATGGCCGCCTTCACCTTCTGGGGCTGGCAGGCGGTGATCGTCGGCGCGCTGATCACCCTCCCCATGGGCTTCACCACCACCAAGGAGTACGCCGAGCTCGAGTGGCCGCTGGCGATCCTGCTGGCCATCGTCTGGGTCACCTACGCCCTGGTGTTCTTCGGCACCATCGTCAAGCGCAAGACCAAGCACATCTACGTCGGCAACTGGTTCTACGGCGCCTTCATCGTGGTCACCGCGATGCTGCACATCGTCAACCACATCTCGCTGCCGGTCAGCCTGTTCAAGTCGTACTCGGCCTACGCCGGCGCCACCGACGCGATGATCCAGTGGTGGTACGGCCACAACGCCGTGGGCTTCTTCCTCACCACCGGCTTCCTGGGGATGATGTACTACTTCGTACCGAAGCAGGCCGAACGCCCGATCTACTCGTATCGCCTGTCCATCGTGCACTTCTGGGCGCTGATCACCCTGTACATCTGGGCCGGCCCCCACCACCTGCACTACACCGCCCTGCCGGACTGGGCGCAGTCGCTGGGCATGGTGATGTCGATCATCCTCCTGGCCCCGAGCTGGGGCGGCATGATCAACGGCATGATGACCCTGTCGGGGGCCTGGCATAAGCTGCGCACCGACCCGATCCTGCGCTTCCTCGTCGTGTCGCTGGCGTTCTACGGCATGTCCACCTTCGAAGGCCCGATGATGGCCATCAAGACAGTGAACTCGCTGTCGCACTACACCGACTGGACCATCGGCCACGTCCACGCCGGCGCCCTGGGCTGGGTGGCGATGATCTCCATCGGCGCGGTCTACCACATGATCCCGAAACTCTACGGCCGCGAGCAGATGCACAGCGTCGGGCTGATCAACGCGCACTTCTGGCTGGCCACCATCGGCACCGTGCTGTACATCGCCTCGATGTGGGTCAACGGCATCACCCAGGGCCTGATGTGGCGCGCCATCAACGACGACGGCACCCTCACCTACTCCTTCGTCGAAGCGCTGCAGGCCAGCCATCCGGGCTTCATCGTCCGCGCCCTGGGCGGTGCGTTCTTCGCCTCCGGCATGTTGCTGATGGCCTACAACGTATTCCGCACCGTGCGCGCCGCCAACCCGGTTCAGGCTGAGGAAGCCGCCAAGATCGTCGTCGTGGGAGCCCACTGATGAAGCATGAAGCAGTCGAGAAGAACATTGGCCTGATGGCCTTCTTCATGGTCATCGCCGTCAGCGTCGGTGGCCTCACGCAGATCGTCCCGCTGTTCTTCCAGGACGTCACCAACAAGCCGGTCGAAGGCATGAAGCCGCGCACCGCGCTGGAGCTCGAAGGGCGCGACATCTACATCCGCGAAGGCTGCGTGGGCTGCCACTCGCAGATGATCCGCCCGTTCCGCGCCGAAACAGAACGCTACGGCCACTACTCGGTGGCCGGCGAGAGCGTGTGGGACCACCCGTTCCTGTGGGGCTCCAAGCGTACCGGCCCGGATCTGGCCCGCGTCGGCGGCCGCTACTCGGACGACTGGCACCGCGCGCACCTGTACAACCCGCGCAACGTGGTGCCTGAGTCGAAGATGCCGTCGTACCCATGGCTGGTCGAGAACAAGCTCGACGGCAAGGACACCGCCAAGAAGATGGAAGTCCTGCGCACCCTGGGCACGCCGTACACCGACGAAGACATCGCCGGCGCCCGCGACGCGGTCAAGGGCAAGACCGAGATGGACGCCCTCGTCGCGTACCTGCAAGGCCTTGGCACCCTCATCAAGAGCAAACGGTGACATTGATGGATATCGGCACGATTCGCGGCCTGGGCACCGTCGTGGTGCTGGTGGCCTTCGTGGGCCTGGCGCTGTGGGTGTTCAGCCCACGGCGCAAGCAGGAATTCGACGAGGCAACGCAGTTGCCGTTCGCCGACGACCCCGAGGCCACCCGACACGTCGAGCAAGCGCAAGCTTCTAGGAGCAAACAACAATGACAACCTTCTGGAGTCTGTACGTCACCGTCCTGACCCTGGGCACCATCTTCGCCTTGACCTGGCTGCTGCTGTCGACCCGCAAGGGCCAGCGCGAAGAGATCACCGACGAAGTCGTCGGCCACGCCTTCGACGGCATCGAGGAATACGACAACCCGCTACCGAAGTGGTGGTTCTGGCTGTTCGTCGGCACCGTCGTCTTCGCCCTCGGCTACCTGGTGCTGTACCCGGGCCTGGGCAACTGGAAAGGCGTGCTCCCCGGTTACGCGTACGTGGACAACGACAAGAAGACCGAGTTTTCCAACGGCCAGGCCGGCTGGACCGGCGTGCACGAGTGGGAGAAGGAAATGGCCAAGGCCGATGCCCGCTTCGGGCCGATCTTCGCCAAGTTCGCCGCCATGCCCGTCGAGGAAGTGGCCAAGGATCCGCAGGCACTGAAGATGGGGGCGCGCCTGTTCGCCTCCAACTGCTCGGTGTGCCACGGCTCCGACGCCCGTGGCGCCTATGGCTTCCCCAACCTGACCGACAACGACTGGCGCTGGGGCGGCGAGCCGGAGACCATCAAGACCACCATCATGAACGGTCGCCACGGCGTGATGCCGGGCTGGGCCACGGTGATCGGCGAACAGGGCGTGGCGGACGTGGCGGCCTTCGTGCTGACCAACCTCGACGGCCGCAAGCTGCCCGAGGACGCCAAGGCCGACCCGGTCAAGGGCCAGCAGATCTTCGCCACCAACTGTGTGGCCTGCCACGGGCCTGAAGGCAAGGGCACCCCGGCCATGGGCGCACCGAACCTCACGCACCCGCAGGCGTTCATCTACGGTTCGAGCTTCGCCCAGTTGCAACAGACCATCCGCTACGGTCGCCAGGGGCAGATGCCGGCCCAAGCGCAGATGCAAGGCAACGACAAGGTGCACTTGCTGGCCGCTTATGTGTACAGCCTGTCGCATCAGGCGGAACCGACCAAGACCGAGTAAGGCAGGCCAAACCTCTCGCGGATGAATCCGCTCCTACAGGTTCAGCGCGATACCTGTAGGAGCGGATTCATCCGCGAGAGGCCGGTACTGACACCACAATTCCTGCAAGCCTCATGACCTGAATCAATTGACACCCGCCATAACACGATTCACACCACGAACCCAACGCGACTAAAGGTCGCACTGCGGCCCCGACGCGCCGCGACAGGCGTATCATGGGCCGCAGAGCGCTAGCAGCATGCGCGAGACCGCAGCCGGCACGCACTGGCTACGGCGTTTTTCCACTGCCGTGGGACTTGATGATGAGCAAGCAAATTCCGGTACATGACGTCACCCCGCCTGCCAACAAGGGAAAGGATTCCGTCGACCTCTACGCCTCGCGTGAAAAAATCTACACCCGCGCCTTCACCGGCATCTTCCGCAGGCTGCGGATGGTCGGCGGCGCGGTGCTGTTCCTGCTGTACTTCGGCACCGTCTGGCTGAACTGGGGCGGCCACCAGGCCGTCTGGTGGAACCTGCCCGAGCGCAAGTTCTACATCTTCGGCGCCACCATCTGGCCCCAGGACTTCATCCTGCTCTCGGGCATCCTGATCGTCGCCGCCTTCGGCCTGTTCTTCATCACTGTGTACGCCGGCCGGGTCTGGTGCGGCTACACCTGCCCGCAGAGCGTATGGACCTGGGTATTCATGTGGTGCGAGAAAGTCACCGAGGGTGACCGCAACCAGCGCATGAAACTGGACAAGGCGCCCATGAGCGCGAACAAGTTCCTGCGCAAGCTGGCCAAGCACAGCCTGTGGCTGCTGATCGGCTTCGTCACCGGCATGACCTTCGTCGGTTACTTCTCGCCGATCCGCGAGCTGGCCATCGAGTTCTTCACAGGCCAAGCCGACGGCTGGGCCTACTTCTGGGTCGGCTTCTTCACCCTGGCCACCTACGGCAACGCCGGCTGGCTGCGCGAACAGGTGTGCATCTACATGTGCCCGTATGCGCGCTTCCAGAGCGTGATGTTCGACAAGGACACCCTGATCGTCTCCTACGACCCGCGCCGTGGCGAAACCCGCGGCCCGCGCAAGAAAGACATCGACTACAAGGCCAAGGGCCTGGGCGACTGCATCGACTGCACCATGTGCGTGCAGGTCTGCCCCACCGGCATCGACATCCGTGACGGCCTGCAGATCGAGTGCATTGGTTGCGCCGCCTGCATCGACGCCTGCGACAGCATCATGGACAAGATGAACTACCCCAAGGGGCTGATCAGCTACACCACCGAGCACAACCTGTCCGGGCAGAAGACCCACATGCTGCGCCCGCGCCTGATCGGCTACGCCCTGGTGCTGCTGGTGATGATCGGCGCCCTGGCCACCGCCTTCGCCACCCGCTCGCTGGTGGGCTTCGACGTGGCCAAGGACCGCGTGCTGTACCGCGAGAACGCGCAAGGGCGGATCGAGAACGTTTACAGCCTGAAAGTGATGAACAAGGACCAGCGCGACCACGTCTACGTGCTCGATGCCGCCGGCCTGCCCGACCTGCAGCTCGAAGGCCACCGCGAAATCCGCGTCGCCGCCGGCGACATCGTCAACCTGCCGGTGCAGTTGTCGGTCGCCCCGGAAAAACTGCCCTCGACCACCAACGAAATCACCTTCATCCTCAAGGACGCCGACGACAGCGCCAGCCAGGTTGAAGCCAAGAGCCGTTTCATCGGCCCACAGATCCGCTGAGAGAGAACACGAACAATGCCTGCCGCCACCGCCACCAGCCCCTGGTACAAGCACCTCTGGCCCTGGATCATCATCGGTATCCTGGCCACCTCGGTGTGCCTGAGCCTGACCATGGTCAGCATCGCCGTGCGCAACCCGGACAACCTGGTCAACGACAACTACTACGAGGCCGGCAAGGGCATCAACCGCTCGCTGGACCGCGAGTTGCTGGCCCAGACCCTCAACCTCAAGGCCAGCGTGCACCTGGACGAACTGACCGGTGAAGTCGAGGTGCGCCTGACCGGCAACAGCAGCCCAGAAGCCCTGGAGCTGAACCTGATCTCGCCGACCCAGCCGGACAAGGACCGCAAGGTCCAGCTGGCGCGCAGCGAGCCTGGGCGCTATGTCGGGCAACTGGCCGACAAGGTCGAGGGGCGGCGTTTCGTCGAACTGCTGGGCAGCCAGGACAACCATGTGTGGCGGTTGTTCGAAGAGGAGAAGGTCGAGCATGGCGTGACCTTGCAACTGGGGGATGAAGCGCTGCAAGGTGCCGAACGTCAGTAATACCCTGTTGGCGAGGCTGCCTCGCCAACACTGAACCTTCTGTAGGAGCGGCTTCAGCCGCGATGCAGGCTACGCGGTGTGTGGCACCCGACAAGCGGGTGATCGCGGCTGAAGCCGCTCCTACAAGGTCCGCGCCAGCCAGAAGAGATGTCGATGACCCAACCCACCCCCTGCTACCACTGCGCCCTGCCCGTCCCCGCCGGCAGCCGCTTCACCGCCGTGGTCCTCGGCGAGCCCCGGCCGTTCTGCTGCCCCGGCTGCCAGGCGGTGGCCGAGTCCATCGTCGCCGGGGGCCTGGAGCACTACTACCAGCACCGCAGCGACACCAGCGCCAACCCCGAGGCCCTGCCCCGCCAATTGCAAGACGAGCTGGCCCTGTACGACCGCAGCGACGTGCAACAGTCATTCGTACGCCACGAAGGCGAGCTGGCCGAAACCACCCTGATGGTCGAAGGCATCAGCTGCGCCGCCTGCGGCTGGCTGATCGAGAAGCACCTGCGCAACCTGCCCGGCGTCGCCGAGGCACGCCTGAACCTGTCCAACCACCGCCTGCTGGTCACCTGGGCCGACAGCCAGCTGCCGCTGTCGAAGCTGCTGGCCGAGCTGCGCCAGATCGGCTACGCCGCCCACCCCTACCAGCCCGACCAGGCCGCCGAGCAACTGGCCCGGGAAAACCGCAGCGCCCTGCGCCGCCTCGGCGTGGCCGGGCTGCTGTGGTTCCAGGCAATGATGGCGACCATGGCCACCTGGCCGGAATTCAACATCGACCTGTCGTCCGAACTGCACACCATCCTGCGCTGGGTCGCGCTGTTTCTCACCATCCCCATCGTGTTCTACAGCTGCGCGCCGTTCTTCAAGGGCGCCGCCCGCGACCTGCGCACCCGCCACCTGACCATGGACGTTTCGGTGTCACTGGCCATCGCCCTGGCGTTCTGCGCCGGGATCTGGACCGCGATCAGCGGGAGTGGCGAGCTGTACTTCGACACCGTGGGCATGTTCGCACTGTTCCTGCTCACCGGCCGCTACCTGGAACGCCGCGCCCGCGAACGCACGGCAGCCGCCACCGCGCAGCTGGTCAACCTGCTGCCCGCCTCGTGCCTGCGCCTGGATTCAAATGGCCAGGCCGAACGCATCCTGCTGGGTGAGCTGCGCCTTGGCGATCACCTGCAGGTGCTACCCGGCGCGGTGATCCCGGCCGATGGCCGTATCGTCGACGGCCGCTCCAGTGTCGACGAATCGCTGCTCACCGGCGAATACCTGCCCCTGCCCCGTCGCAGTGGCGACACGGTTACCGGCGGCACGCTCAACGTCGAAAGCACCCTGACCGTCGAAGTCCAGGCCCTGGGCCAGGACTCGCGACTGTCGGCGATCGTCCGCCTGCTGGAACGGGCGCAACTGGAGAAGCCGCGCCTGGCCGAAATCGCCGACCGCGCCTCGCAGTGGTTCCTGCTGTTCAGCCTGGTGGCAGCTGCGGTCATTGGCCTGGCCTGGTGGTACCTCGACCCTTCGCGGGCGTTCTGGATCGTCCTGGCGATGCTGGTTGCCACCTGCCCCTGCGCCCTGTCGCTGGCCACCCCTACCGCCCTCACCGCCGCCACCGGCACCCTGCACAAGCTTGGCCTGCTGATTACCCGCGGTCATGTGCTGGAGGGCCTGAACCAAATCGACACAGTGATCTTCGACAAGACCGGCACCCTCACCGAAGGCCGCCTGGCCCTGCGCAGCATTCGCCCACTGGGGCGACTGGACAGCGACCAGTGCCTGGCGCTGGCTGCCGCCCTGGAAAACCGTTCCGAACATCCCATCGCCCGCGCGTTCGGCCGCGCTGCACGCCCTGCCGAGGAGGTCAACGCCGTCCCCGGCCTGGGCCTGGAGGGTGAGATGGACGGCCAGCGCCTGCGCATCGGCCAGGCCACCTTCGTCTGCGCCCTGAGCGGTGCCGAGGTGCCCGCCGTGCCCGAGCCGCGCGGGCAATGGCTGCTGCTGGGTGATCGTCGCGGCCCGCTGGCCTGGTTCGGCCTCGACGACCGCCTGCGCGACGACGCCCCGGACCTGGTCGCGGCGTGCAAGGCGCGTGGCTGGCAGACCCTGCTGCTGTCCGGCGACAGCTCGCCCATGGTCAACGAAGTCGCCACCCAGCTGGGCATCGACACGGCTGTCGGCGGCCTGCGCCCGGACGACAAGCTGGCCCGCCTCAAAGCCCTACAGGCCGAAGGCCGCAAGGTGCTGATGCTGGGTGACGGGGTGAACGACGTGCCGGTGCTGGCCGCCGCCGACATCAGCATTGCCATGGGCAGCGCCACGGACCTGGCCAAGACCAGCGCCGACGCGGTGCTGCTGTCCAACCGCCTGCAGGCGCTGGCGCAGGCCCTCGACCTGGCCCGCCGCACCCGCCGCAACATTGTCGAGAACCTGCTTTGGGCGACGCTGTACAATGGCCTGATGCTGCCGTTCGCCGCGCTGGGCTGGATCACCCCGGTCTGGGCGGCGGTCGGCATGTCGGTCAGTTCGCTAATCGTCGTGCTCAATGCCCTGCGCCTGACCCGCCTGCCGGCAGGCGCGGGCAAGCCCGCGAACGAGGCGACCCAGCCCGGAAGGACCAACCTATGCCCGCCCTCTATGTGATGATCCCCGCCGCCCTGCTGCTGGTCGGCGTCGCCGTGTACATCTTCTTCTGGGCGGTGGACAGCGGCCAGTACGACGACCTCGAAGGCCCGGCCCACAGCATCCTGTTCGACGACCAGGACCCGCGACATCAAGCGGCCGCCAAGCCGGAACCAGACCAGCCCGAAGAAAAGGACTCGACCCCGCGTGCTTGAACTGCTTCCCCTGCTCGGTTCGGCGCTGGTCCTGGGCCTGCTGGGTGGCGGCCACTGCCTGGGCATGTGCGGCGGCCTGATGGGCGCCCTGACGCTCGCCATCCCCCCAGAGCAACGCGGCCGCCGCCTGCGCCTGCTGCTGGCCTACAACCTCGGGCGCGTGCTCAGCTACGCCTGCGCCGGCTTGTTGCTGGGCGTGGCCGGCGTGGCGCTGGCCAGCAGTCCGTTGGCCATCGGCTTGCGGGTCGTCGCGGCCCTGCTGCTGATCAGCATGGGCCTATACCTGGCAGGCTGGTGGAGCGGACTGACCCGCATCGAAACCCTCGGTCGCGGCCTGTGGCGGCACGTGCAGCCGCTGGCCACGCGGCTACTGCCGGTGTCCAGCCTGCCTCGCGCCCTGTTGCTCGGCGCGCTGTGGGGCTGGCTGCCCTGCGGGCTGGTGTACAGCACCCTGCTGTGGGCGGCGAGCCAGGGCGATGCTCTGCACAGCGCGGCGCTGATGCTGGCGTTCGGCGTGGGCACTTGGCCGGTGCTGCTGGCCACGGGGCTGGCAGCCGAGCGGGTTGGCGCACTGTTGCGCAAGCGCGGGGTGCGCGTGGCCGGCGGATTGCTCGTGGTCCTGTTTGGTGTATGGACCTTGCCTGGACCTCACCAGCATTGGCTCATGGGGCACTGAGCAAAGCGGTTCGCCGGCAAGGCCGGCTCCTACAGGTTCCGCGCTAGCCGTTATAGAGGCCGGCCTTGCCGGCGAACGCCCTTGATGCAAATCAACATGCCCCAGCCCTTGCGCCCCTAGACTCCGGACACTGCAGCTCTATCCGGGGACTACCCACATGCTCGACGACCTACGCTGGGACGCCGACCTGATTCGTCGCTACGATCTGGCCGGGCCACGCTACACCTCCTATCCGACCGCCGTGCAGCTGCACGGCGAAGTGGGTTCGTTCGACCTGCTCCACGCCCTGCGTGAAAGCCGCCGCGCTACCCGCCCCCTGTCGCTGTACGTGCACGTGCCGTTCTGCGCCAACATCTGCTACTACTGCGCCTGCAACAAGGTCATCACCAAGGACCGCGCCCGCGCCGCGCCGTATCTGCAACGCCTGGAGCAGGAAATCCAGCTGATCGCCTGCCACCTCGACCCGAAACAGGTGGTCGAGCAGCTGCACTTCGGCGGCGGCACCCCGACCTTCCTCAGCCATGTGGAACTGCGCCAGCTGATGGCGACCCTGCGCCAGCACTTCAACCTGCTGGACGATGATTCGGGCGACTATGGCATCGAGATCGACCCGCGCGAGGCCGACTGGTCGACCATGGGCCTGCTCCGCGAACTGGGCTTCAACCGCGTCAGCCTGGGTGTGCAGGACCTCGACCCGGCCGTGCAGCGCGCGGTCAACCGCCTGCAGAGCCTGGAGCAGACCCGCACGCTGATCGAGGCCGCACGGACCCTGCAGTTCCGCTCGATCAACCTCGACCTGATCTACGGCCTGCCCAAGCAGACCCCGGAAGGCTTCGCCCGCACCGTCGAGGAAGTGATCCGCCTGCAACCCGATCGCCTGTCGGTGTTCAACTACGCCCACCTGCCCGAGCGCTTCATGCCCCAGCGGCGCATCGACAGCGCCGACCTGCCGGCGCCCGCGGCCAAGCTGGAAATGCTCCACGCCACCATCGACCAGTTGACCGCCGCCGGCTATCGCTACATCGGCATGGACCACTTCGCCCTGCCCGACGACGAACTGGCCATCGCCCAGGAAGAAGGCACCCTGCAACGCAACTTCCAGGGCTACACCACCCACGGCCATTGCGACCTGATCGGCCTGGGCGTCTCGGCGATCAGCCAGATCGGCGACCTGTACTGCCAGAACAGCAGCGACCTGAACACCTACCAGGACACCCTCTCCAGCGCCCAGCTGGCCACCCAGCGCGGCCTGCTGTGCAACCAGGACGACCGCCTGCGCCGCGCGGTGATCCAGCAGTTGATCTGCCACTTCGAACTGGACTTCGAACCGTTCGAACAGGCCTTCACCATCGATTTTCGCGGTTACTTCAACGATCAGTGGCCAGAACTGCTGACCATGCAACGCGACGGGCTGATCAGCCTGGACGCCAAAGGCATCCGCGTCCTGCCGGCAGGACGCCTGCTGGTACGCTCGGTGTGCATGGTGTTCGATGGCTACCTGGCCCTGCACAACCGCCAGCGCTTTTCTCGGGTGATCTGAGGGTATTGAGTCGTTTCACCGCATGGACAGCCCGCCTTTCGAGGCACACTATGGACAGTTGAACGGTGCCGGAACACCCCTTCCGGCCCGCCGCTAGCGTGCACCAAAAATGCGCACACTGGCCTACAGCCCATGCCGCAGGTTATCCTTACGGCTTATGTGTGCTTTCCCACAAGGATCGAAAGAAATGTCCGAGCCAGTAAAACTGCGCCCACACAACCAGGCCCACTGCAAGGATTGCAGCCTGGCCCCCCTGTGCCTGCCCCTGTCCCTGAACCTGGAAGACATGGATGCACTGGATGAAATCGTCAAACGCGGCCGCCCGCTGAAGAAGGGCGAGTTCCTGTTCCGCCAGGGTGACAATTTCGGCTCGGTCTATGCGGTGCGCTCCGGCGCCCTGAAAACCTTCAGCCTCAGCGATGCCGGCGAAGAGCAGATCACCGGCTTCCACCTGCCCAGCGAACTGGTCGGTCTGTCCGGCATGGACACCGAGGCCTACCCGGTGTCGGCCCAGGCCCAGGAAACCACCTCGGTGTGCGAAATCCCCTTCGAGCGCCTCGACGAGCTGTCGGTCCAGCTACCGCAGCTGCGCCGCCAACTGATGCGAGTCATGAGCCGCGAGATCCGCGACGACCAGCAGATGATGCTGCTGCTGTCGAAGAAGACCGCCGACGAGCGCATCGCCACCTTCCTGGTCAACCTGTCCGCGCGCTTCCGCGCCCGCGGCTATTCGGCCAACCAGTTCCGCCTGAGCATGTCGCGCAACGAGATCGGCAACTACCTGGGCCTGGCCGTGGAAACCGTGTCCCGCGTGTTCACCCGCTTCCAGCAGAACGGCCTGCTCAAGGCCGAGGGCAAGGAAGTGCACATCCTTGACCCGATTCAGCTGTGCGCGCTGGCCGGCGGCGCACTCGAAGCCTGATCGCCCTGTGAACAGGGTATACTGGCGCCGAGTTTTTCCAGGATACCCGCCCATGTACAGCGACACCTTCGACCTCAAAGCCTTGATCCGCCCGGTAGTGGACTTCCCCAAGCCGGGCGTGATCTTCCGCGACATCACCCCGCTGTTCCAATCGCCGCGTGGGCTGCGCTATGTCGCCGACCAGTTCATCGAGCGCTATGTCGAAGCCGACTTCACCCACATCGGCGCCATGGACGCGCGGGGCTTCCTGATCGGCTCGATCATCGCCCACCAGTTGAACAAGCCGCTGATCCTGTTCCGCAAGCAAGGCAAATTGCCGGCTGATGTACTGTCGGAGGGTTACCAGACCGAGTACGGCGAAGCCTTCCTGGAAGTGCACGCCGACAGCCTCTGCGACGGCGACTCGGTGCTGATCTTCGATGACCTGATCGCCACCGGCGGCACCTTGCTGGCCGCGGCAAACCTGGTGCGCCGCACCGGGGCCAAGGTGTTCGAAGCGGCGGCAATCATCGACCTGCCGGAGCTGGAAGGCTCGCGCCGACTGCAGGCGGCCGGGGTGCCGACCTTCTGCCTGACCGAGTTCTCCCTGAGCGAATACTGAGTCAGTTGTTCGCCGGCAAGCCGGCTCCTACAGGACTTTGTAGGAGCCGGCTTGCCGGCGAACCCACTCACAACGCTATCGGCCGGCGCCCGGCAAACGCATGGGCCAGCGTCCCGCCATCCACCAGTTCCAGCTCCCCACCCAACGGCACGCCATGGGCGATGCGCGTAGCGGTCAGGCCCTTCTCGGCCAGCAGTTGGGCAATGTAGTGGGCGGTCGCCTCCCCTTCCACCGTTGGGTTGGTAGCCAGGATCACCTCGCTGAAGGTGCCCTGCTCTTCGATCCTGGCCATCAGCTGGGGAATACCGATAGCCTCCGGCCCCAGGCCGTCCAACGGCGACAGGTGGCCCTTGAGCACGAAGTAACGACCGCGATAGCCAGTCTGCTCCACCGCATAGACGTCCACTGGCCCCTCGACCACGCACAGTTGCGTGTCGTCACGGCGTGGGTCGGCGCACTGCGGGCACAGTTCCTGCTCGGTCAGCGTACGGCATTGGCGGCAGTGACCGACGCCTTCCATGGCCTGGCTCAGGGCCTGGGCCAGGCGCGTGCCGCCGCTGCGGTCGCGCTCCAGCAGCTGCAGGGCCATGCGCTGGGCGGTTTTCTGGCCGACACCGGGCAGAATGCGCAGGGCGTCGATCAGTTGGCGGATCAGGGGGCTGAAGCTCATGTGTGCGGGCCTGCCAATTCAGGAATCAGAATGAACAAGGGAGCAACGACCAGACGGTCGTTGCTCCCCATTTGAAACAAGAAGCCGATCAGAACGGCATCTTGAAACCAGGTGGCAGTTGCATGCCGGCAGTCATGCTGCCCATCTTGTCCTGGCTGTTCTGCTCGATCTTGCGCACGGCGTCGTTCAGCGCGGCGGCGATCAGGTCCTCGAGCACTTCCTTGTCGTCGGCGTCGGTCGACATCAGGCTCTGGTCGATGCTGACGCGCTTGACGTCATGGCGACCGGTCATCACCACGCTCACCAGGCCGCCACCGGACTGGCCGGTAACTTCGGCGTTGGCCAGCTCTTCCTGCATCTTCTGCATCTTTTCCTGCATCTGCTGGGCCTGCTTCATCAGGCCGGCCATGCCACCTTTCATCATGGGGGTATACCTCGATTGGGTCATGTGATGCGGCCCGGCACGGGGCGGGCCGCATGGTTATTCGTTCATTGCCCCGGGCTGGCCAGGGCGTCCACAGGCTCAATAGTATCCTGCCTCACCGTCGCGCCGAACTGCCGGATCATCTGCTGGATGAGCGGATCCTGCTCGATCGACACCACGGCCTCGTGCTGGCGCTCCGAGCGCTTGCGCGCGGCGGCCTGGGCCGGGGTCTCCTGCTCCGGGCGAATCAGCTCGATCTTCAGGCGGATTTCGCGCCCGAGCTGCTGGTTGAGCGCCTCGTTCAGGCGACGCTGTTGCGTGCTGTTGAACAGCGCGCCTTGCCCTGGGTCCAGGTGCAGCAGCCAATCATCACCGTCGGCGGCGATCAGCGTACAGTTCGCGGCGATGTTGCCTGTCATACCGGAGACAGGCAACTGTGGGAATAATTCCAGCCATTGCAGGGCCAGGCCGGTGGCTGGCTTGGATGCAGGCAAGGGTTCCGGGGCCTTGACCGGTTTTTCTTCCTGCACATGCTCCGCCAACTCGTCGAGATAGCTGAAGCTGGCGGGGTCGCTGTCCGTGACATAGTAGTCATCGTCGGCTGGCGGCTCGTCGTCACGCTCCATCCCGGCCGCGCCGTAAGCGGATGGATCGAACGGCGGCTCGTCATACTCAGGTGGCCCGGAGACAGGCTTGGCCACCGGCGCCTGGGCGGCTTCCGGCTGCGGTTCGACGACCGGCGCCGCAGGCGCGGAAGGCTCCTCCCACGGCAGGTCAACCACCTCCTCGACCGGCTGTGGCTCAAGCTCAGGTACTGGCTCAGGCGCCACCACCGGGGCGGCTGGCACTACAGGCTCGGCGACCGGTTCAGGCTGGCGCTCGGCCGGTGCAGGCGCTTGCTCGGCGACTTGAACAGCGGGGTTGGCAACGGGCGTTTCGACGGCAACGGCCACCACTGCCACCGGTTGGGCCGGATCAGCTGTGGCCTGGCTGATCCCCACCGGCTTTAGTACCGGTTTCGGCGCATCGTCGCTATCGGCCGGGCGGAACGCCAGCATGCGCAGCAACACCATCTCGAAACCGCCGCGCGGGTCGGGTGCCAACGGCAGGTCGCGACGACCGATCAGGCCCATCTGGTAATAGAACTGCACGTCTTCAGCCGGCAGCGCCTGGGCCAGGGCCAGCACGCGCTCGCGGTCGCCCTGGCCGTTGTCGACGGCCTCGGGCAACGCCTGGGCGATGGCCACGCGGTGCAGCACGTTGAGCATTTCCGAGAGCACGCCGTTCCAGTCCGGCCCTTGCTCGGCAAGGTCGCGAACGGCCTCCAGGAGCGCCCGGGCATCGCCCTCCAGCAGCGCCTGCAGCACGCCATAGACCTGGCCGTGATCGAGGGTGCCGAGCATCGCCCGCACATCGGCGGCCAGCACCTTGCCTTCGCCGAAGGCAATCGCCTGGTCGGTCAGGCTCATGGCGTCGCGCATGGAGCCATCGGCGGCACGCCCGAGCAACCACAGGGCATCGTCCTCGAACGGCACGTTCTCGGCACCCAGCACGTGGCTGAGGTGCTCGACCACCCGCTCCGGGCTCATGTTCTTCAGCGAGAACTGCAAGCAGCGCGACAGGATGGTCGCCGGCAGCTTCTGCGGGTCGGTGGTGGCGAGGATGAACTTGACGTAGGGCGGCGGCTCTTCCAGCGTTTTCAGCAAGGCGTTGAACGAGTGCGTGGAGAGCATGTGCACTTCGTCGATCAGGTAGACCTTGAAACGCCCGCGGCTCGGCGCGTACTGCACGTTGTCGAGCAGTTCGCGGGTGTCCTCGACCTTGGTGCGGCTGGCGGCGTCGATCTCGATCAGGTCGACGAAGCGCCCCTCGTCGATCTCCCGGCACACCGAGCAGGTGCCGCAAGGTGTGGAGGTGATGCCGGTCTCGCAGTTCAGGCACTTGGCGATGATCCGCGCGATGGTGGTCTTGCCCACCCCGCGGGTACCGGTGAACAGGTAGGCGTGGTGCAGGCGCTGGTTGTCCAGGGCGTTGATCAAAGCCTTGAGCACATGGGTCTGGCCGACCATTTCGCGGAACGAGCGCGGACGCCATTTACGTGCAAGAACCTGATAACTCATCAAAAAACCATCGTGACCGGAGCGGGCGGAAAGAGCGCTAATGCTAGCGGAGCGGGGCCGAAATTGCACCCTGCCGATCTCGTCTAAGCTCAGTGACGGGCATACGCGCGGACAGATCAGGGAGGATGCGACGTGCGCCGAGTCCTGGCCTTGCTGTTGATATGGAGCGCCAACGCACTGGCCGAGCAGCCAGTGCTGCGGTTTTCCGTCGCGGAAAGCTGGAGCATGCCGCTGATGCGCACCGAGCAGGAACAACCGGTGGAAGGCATCCTCTACGACCTGATCCAGGCCCTGGCCCGGGAGGTCGGCGTGCGCCCGCAGTACCACGTGATGGCTCGGCTACGCCTGCAGGAGGCCATGCAGAATGGCGATATCGACGTGCGCTGCTATGTATCCACCCAATGGCTGACCGAGCGCCCTGGCGACTACCTGTGGAGCGTCCCACTGATCGAACAGCGTGACCTGCTGGTTGGCCGCGCTGGCGACAGCGGCCCATCCCGCCCGGAAGACCTGGCACCCCAGGCCATCGGCACCGTGCTCGGCTACACCTACCCCACCCTTGAGCCACTGTTCAGCAACGGCCGCCTGCAACGCGAGGACAGCCGCAACCAACTGCTGGCCCTGCAAAAGCTTCAGGCCGGGCGCTATCGGCATGCCGTGAGCAACCAACTGTCGCTGCAGTGGTTCAATCGCCAGTTGCCGGCGACGCAACACTTGCATGGCCTGGCCGTGCTTCAGGAGCAGGCGCTGGGCTGCATGGTGCGCAATGACCCAGCTCTGCCGACCCAGGCGGTGCTCAGGGCGTTGCTGCGACTGAAGCAGTCCGGCGAAATCGAGCGGATCATCGAGCGCTATACCCATGAACGTGTGCAGCGGCATCTTGCCGAGGACGGCTAGCCCATCACCTGCGCCACACCGCACGCCGCCATGTAGAGACCAAGGCCAAACACACTGTGCGTCGCCAGGCTGCGCAGGCAGTTCCTCACCGGCGCGGGCGTGTTCGCCGCAAAATAACCCGCCCCCAATGCCGGCTGGACCACGCACAGCGGCACCAGCACCGAGACGATACCGAACAGCAGCGCTGGCCAGAATGTCGGATCATGCAGCCAGCCCTGCCCGGCCAGCCCGATCAGCAAACCGGCAAACAGCAGGCCGGTGGCATAGTGGATCAGCCAACCCCACAGCAATTCGCCGTCGACCGGAGCTGCCTTGGCGATTGCCGGATGCCGCCAGCGCCCCTCGAACAGATGCCCGGCCCAACGCCCGATCATGGCGTAGTTCAAGGTCGTGACACCCAGGCGCCGGAGCACCAACGTCCACAGGTCCATGACCAGCGTGGCGCCGACACCGATCGACAGGATGGAGAGACTCAGAGGGATAGCGGTCATGAGGATTGCCCTTGGCGAATTGACGGAAATGTCCATGCCGCGCAGCATGCAAGTTGAAGTCAACTTCAAGTCAAGAGGTCAGGAATGGACATCGCCGATGTCGCCAGGCGCACGGGAGTTCCGGCGTCCACGCTGCGCTACTACGCCAACAAGGGCTTGCTCAGGTCGCTGTCGGGGCATGGCCAGCGCCGGCAGTTCCCGGCCGATACACCGGAGCGCCTGGCATTGATCGCCCTGGGCCAGGCGGCAGGGTTTTCGCTGGACGAGGTGGCGGCGATGCTGGTGGAGCAGCGGGTTGACCGGCAGTTGCTGCTGGCCAAGGCCGACGAGATCGACCGTCGGATCAAGCGCCTGCAGGCGATGAGCAAGGGGTTGCGCCATGCGGCGCAATGTCCGGAGGAAAACCACCTGCAGTGCCCGACGTTCCAACGCTTGATGCAGGTATCGGCCACTCACGGCAAACGACGCCAACACCTGTAGGAGCCGGCCTTGCCGGCGAACACCGGCAAAGCCGGTGCCATAGACCTGTGATGCCCCTGTTCGCCGGCAAGCCGGCGCCTGCATCAATGGCCGTGCAGCTCGCGGAACGGCTGGCCCTTGTGGTAGTTGACCCACTCTTGCACATCGAACGGCAGGTACAACTGCCGGCGCGCCCGCGACAATGCAATGTACACGGCGCAGATCCGCGCATCGAAGGCGTAGGCATCCTTGAAACGGTCGGCAGTCATCAGCTCAGGCGTGAGTAGCACATGGTCGAATTCGAGCCCACCCGCCTGCTCCGCCATCATCAAGGTGAGGCTCGCACGATGATCGGCCACCCGCGCGGCGAGCACGGTCAGGTCGGCCAGCTTGTAACCGGCTTCGAGGCGCGCTTCGACCCAGCGGAAGGAGGCATCGAAGCGCTCCGCCTCACGCACTTGCTGCCAGTCGAGCAGATGGGCGAAATGCGGGTGCGCGCCCTCGGCATCCTGCCCAGGGGCATGGAGCCCCGCCCTGAACATTCCCACCGCCGTAGCCATGAAGCGGCGCATGTCGGCCCAGTCGGGAAACTTCAGCAGGCAGTTCGATTCGGCCATCTCCATCGCCCAACGCATGCTGTCCCAGCGTGAGGCGGTCAACACCACACACCCCTCGGGCGGGACGAAGCCCTCGGGGTAAAACTCGATACCCACATCGACACTGCGCGCCGCCTCGAAAGCGACCTTCGATTTCTGCGAGTGCATGCCGATCAATGGGTTGATCAGGCGCTCGACCCTGGGCCCGGAACGCACGGCGAAGGCGATGTCCTTCTGGCGTACCTGGCGCTCGCGGCGCACCACCGCCCCCGAGGCCTTTTGATACTCGTCGCCCAAGGTGATCAGCACCTGGCGGCCGCGCTCAATGACCTGCAACAGCGCGGCCGGCAGATCCTGGCTTTCATCGATGATGACGTGGCTGAAGCGCGCGGGCACGCTGCAACCGGCAAGGCTGGCACGCTTGATCAGCAACAACGCCTCGAACCCGGTCTGCGCCGCCCACGCCGGGTGCGCTTCGACATAGCGCCACAGGCGGCTGGCATACTCGAGCAACACCTGGGCATCCAGGTTCGACAGCGCCTGACGGAAGAACGGCAGATGCCGACTCGACAGGCTGTAATCCCGTGATTCGCAGTAGTTGTGCAGCACTTCCAGGCAGATCTCGAAAGCGTGCTTGGCGTCGTACTGGCGCACACCGAGGATCCCCAGCTCCTCGGCCAGCTTGCGCTTGCCCGGCCCTCGAACGCTCGCCCTGGTAGGCGCCGGCGCGCGATCCCTGAGCAGCGCCTGGGCAAACTGGCCGAAGGTCATGCCGACCTTCGCCTGCGCCTCCAGGCCCATGCGCTGGCGCAGCGTGGCCAGCTTGGCCGGGGTACGCGCCAGGGGCAGCACCCGGCCGCGCGGCAGGCAGTCCATGAGCGCGCCCAGCAGGTAACTCTTGCCGATGCCAGCATAGCCCTGCACGTGCAGGTCTTCGTCGAGGTTGGCGCGCACGACCTTGAGCAGCTTGTCCTGTTCGACCGTCAGCCAGCGCTCCTTGTCGAAGCCGGTGACAACCTGCTGGCTGAACGGGTTGTCCTGAAGATGGCGCCGGATGCGGTAGTCGAAGTCCCACTTGCCATCGGCCAGCAGGTATTCCCTGTCTTTCACGTCTTGCGCGTCGAGCAGGTGAAGTTTCGACCCCTTGATCACCTCGAGCCCGAAGTACAACTTGCGCGCATCGAACAATCGATGCGCCTCCGACAACAATCCAACATCGCCAGCGTGGGAGCCGTCGACAGCCCACGCCAGCAACTTGCCGAGGATCTTTTCCGCCGCCAGCGCATCGACCCTGCCCGAGGCCTGGGCCAGGTTCTGGATTACCAGCAGCGCAGCGAGTTCAGGGTCGCTCAGGCCATCGAGCACCGGCATGCCCTCGGCCTGCAACAAGCCCTGGCAGCACTCTGCGGTGATCGGCAGGAACACCGGGCGGGAAAAGTCGAAGTGTTCAGGTTGCATCGTCGTTTGCGGTCCAGGTGCGGAGGGTTATTCAGGGCTTGCCGGTATCAGGCCCCTGCCCGACCACCAATTCGAAGCGATAGGTGCCCAACGAGCCCGACATTTCACCCGGATAAGTGGCGCCAGGCGCTTGTTCGTCCAGGGCACTGTCGAGTTCGTGCAGCGCCAGCTCCAGCAACTTGCGAAGATCACGTGCGTTGCCCGCCGATACGTTCACCTGCAGCTCCAGCGCCGGCTTTACCGCGGCAGGAGGCAGTGCAGCCTCGCCCAGGATGCGCTCATGCTCCTCTTCCATCTGGTCGAGCACTTGCGAAAGCTCCAGCACCCGCTCGGGCTGGGCGATCATCTGATCCTTGATCTCCAGGCGGCGTAGCTGCCATTCCCGGATCTTGTGACGGGTAATCTCGTCGACATGTTCCACGGTCGCTCTCTCCTGGCCGAACGGACTGACACGATGGGTGCATGATAAGGCGCCGCGCAGGATTGTGCAGGCGTAAAGGCGTGTATGGATGTGAAGGCGGGGATGAAACGAGAGGCGGGAAGAAAAATCCTGCGCCCAAAATGGAGGCGGCCCCACCAGCCACACCCCGGCACTCGATGTTCCCGCTATGGCTGCTCCCTTCCGGGCCTGACCAGATGGCATGCAAGCATGCTGGGTAATCAATGCAGACCATATGGGACAAAGGTTTCAGGCTGATTAGGTGCAAAGGCCCCACCGTGCGAATATGCCGCACAGCTGAGAAAATTTTGGAGTGTGGCCAGCAGTGTACCACTTTGCTGTCACACTTTGGTGTCACACCCATGGCCTACATCATCAAGCGCGGGGCGCTCTACTACCTGAATCTCAAGCTGCCAAAGCACCTCTTTCCGAGGTGTAACACTTTGCGATTGAGTCTGAATATACGGCATCGTCAGAGCGCCTTGTTCGTTGCAGCATCGCTGGCTCAGCGACTGCATAACCACCTGAGTGAGCACCCTCTAGCAGACCTTCAGACGCTTCGTACGCTATGTTCGCAGTGGAGGGACGCAGCCCCCAAGCCATCCATTCAACCCACTCTACGGCCAGCTACGGCGCTTACAGCCAAGCGGGACAGCGACAGCCCTACCCTCGCTGCACTTTCCAAGCTCTATGTAGATGAAGGGAAACGCGGTGGCACATGGCGGCAGGTCAGCATTGAGGAAATTGAACGTGCCTTATCCGACCTTTTCGAGCTGATGGGGGATATGCCTGTTGACGCCTTCGACTCGCACCAAGCGCGGCTATTAAAGGAAAGACTGGTCCGCTGCCCCCAGTACTTTGCTTTACGGCCAGAATTCAAAGGGAAGACCCTTAAGCAAGTGGTTGAGTCGGGCAGCACCTACAAGACCATTACCGCCGTCACCGTGAACAACCGGCTACGCAAGCTCACCGCATTCTTGAACTGGTGCAAGGCCAACGGGTATATAACCGACAACCCGCTGGCAGGCATGAAAGTCATGACGGGATCAGCGAAGGAGGCTCGGTTGTCCTTTGAGCGACACGACCTAGCTGCACTACTGAACCTTGAGGGACTGCGAAAAGAGGCACGGAAGCATCCATGGCGCTACTGGCTACCACTCCTTGGACGGTTTACTGGTGCACGACTTGAAGAACTGTGCCAATTGCGTATACACGACTTCATTGAGCAACAGGGCATGCCGTGTATTCGCATCGATGACAGCCATGAAGATCAGAACCTCAAGAATGCCAGCAGCCGTCGTATTCTCCCCCTACATCCTTCACTGATTGAGCAGGGTTTGTTGCAGTACGCCGAGTCAGTCAAGACCAGTGGGGCTGATCGAGTATTCCCCGAGCTTAAAACGGTTCGAGGGAAGCGCGGTCACGCAGCCTCTAAATGGTTTGGACGCTACAAGGAGAAGCAAGGCATCACCGACCCACGCAAAACCTTCCACAGCTTCCGCCACACCTTCATCGATGACCTGCGTGATGCTGGCGTACAGGACTCACTGATCAAGCGGATGATGGGCCATGAAGATAGCTCCGTAACCTTTGGCATATACGGCAGCAGGACGCCAATCACGGCGATGGTCGAGGCCATGAAGCACATCAAATAACCTCGAATAACCCAACAAAAACTCTGGTTAAACCCTGCCACCTAATTGACGTTCACCTACCGCCTTTCATGTCCACCCCAGTGTTTACGGGGCTTAGGGAGCGTTCAAACTAAGCAAAGTGCGTTCCCCGCAGAACAAAACGGTTTTTTGCAGACACTGCCACCAAAGAAGTCAATACCTAGAGATTGCTTTTTTTCGGGAGTCGTGTAGAATTAACGGCCTGCTTCAGAGAGCAGACATACAGATTAGAAGCCTCCACCGCGACCACCAAATTTGGTGCCTTGCAAGGGGGCTTTTTAACGCCTTCGATTTACCAAACCAACCGGCAGCTACCCGAGGTAACGCCTATCGAAAATGAACTGATACAGGAGAACGAAATGGCAAGAAGCAAAATCACATCCGAATCCCGCACCAAAGCAATCCAGATGCGCACCGAAGGTCACACGTATGCGGAGATCGTCCTTGCCTTGAGCGATGACGGCATTACCCTCAACTGGTGCAAGAAGAATCTGAGTTCCATTGCCGTCTACGACACTCACTACTTCTTGATGGAAGAACTGACCCCGCTGACGCTTCGCCCTGAAGGCATATCTCGCCTTGAGTTTCGCACAAAAATCAAAACCGCATACGGCATCCCCTTGGGAGATATGATCCCTGAGGCCATCGAAAAGAAAACCAAGCGAGCTCTTCCCGAGGGTGGTTTTGTCCGTCCCGACTGGATGGAGCCTGAAGCAGCCAGGTCAAGCCAAACAGCAATTGTCGAAGCCGCAAGCCTCCTGAGGGACCGCCTTGATGAACTCCACGGAGAAATCTGTGCACTGCATCCCAATGCCTCATCTTGGCATGTACGAGATGCAATTTTGTCGATGGTCACAGGCAGCCATCCAGCTGGACCAATCGTTCAAGGGCAGCAGATGCTGGATGCTGTGAAAAAAATGGAAGAACGTGTACCTCAGCGGTCACAAGCTGAAGCACCTGCTCCAAAAGCTGATCACGAATACGACAGCCTGTGCTTCTGAACCTTTTGTCCGTAAAGACTATACAATGTTCAGTTGTTCACTCGCAGATAACTATTCAGGCGTTTCACCTTAGGTAGCATCACTGGTGACTCCGTCCCAATGCTGGATCAGCACGCCATCCAACCCAACATCAACACTCCCCCAAAGCTCTTCGCTTTGACTTGATGTGCTGGCAATGCGGAGCATGACGAGTACTCGTGTAAGCGGTGCTTACGGGTTGATTCAACCGGAATAGAAGGGGATGAATGATATAAAATATCATCCCCAACCCCTGAAGGCTTACCGCCTTGGTGTGTAACCAGCCAAGCGAGGCTTGCACGGGATAGCATCAGCTCTCGCTGACCCTCTGCACCAACAACCAAGATCAAAGGCAAGAGCTGGATTGGTGTTGGTTTTGATTGGTGCATCGTTTGACCGTCAGGTCAGTGGTGGTCGGTCAGTACATTGTGCAATCCGCTGAAAGCTTGCCGCTTTCGGTGCAGACGCCCAGCGGAGCTGATCAAGGAATTTGCTTTGACGTTCCGCTGAAGGTGCGCAGCGTCTACCGAAGGTAGAAGTACAGAAACACTACCACCAACACGACAAAAATCACCCTTCCTTGAAGCACATCAGAATTCAGCTTGTCTGTCTTCATCTGCTGGTGCGTGGCAGCATCGCTCAAGCCCTGAGACTTGTAGTGCATGATCTGGTCGATTTCCCTATCGATCTTCTTGTTCTGACCATCGTTGCTCCGCATTGTGATGCCCCACACGATCAACCAAATCCCTCCAGTCAGAACGGTCAGGATCAGGTGCAGGATGTGGTTTGTCTTCTTCTTACGACTGGTCAATACGAACAGTTTTTCGTTCATTTCGTTGGTCTCTCAGAGCTAGGCGTTCGATTCCCCGGCGTAAGGGGGCCTGAGACAATTGTATCAGTTAGTGTGTCAACATTTGGAGTGTCATCGATCAATGTGTTCACGATCAGGGTGCATCCAACCATCATGCTGGGATGCAGACAAACCAACACCTACGAAAGGCCTTTGGCCAACGAATCCGAAACCTACGCAGCAGCCAAGGCTTCAGCCAAGAAGCGTTCGCTGACAAATGCGGCTTTGTCCGCACCTATATGTCTCGCATTGAGACTGGCACAGCAAACCCCAGTCTTGAGGCTGCCAAGGTGCTCGCTGACGGGCTGAGTATGTCCCTGTCTGAGCTGCTTGAAGGCCTGTAGTCATTTCGATAACCGCTACACTCATGCACGATCCCTCACAGGACTACATCCATGGATGACCGCTCCCCAGTCACTGCTGACACACTTGAGCTGCTGCACCTCAACCAGATCGCCATACGTGCAGCAATTGAAGAGGTGAGCCTATGGATCATGCAGCGGGGATCGACAGACGTGCATGACAACGTTCTGAGCATCCTCCAAACCCTCGACACCAACGCCGAAGCCATCGCATCTGGTATCGACTCACTCCGATCCTGACCCACCCCTCACTATCAAAGAGGTCTACTTGTTTGGTAGCAAGAGAACCGGCGCGCATTCACTATCATTAGTCTATTGTAGATAGCCAATTGATTGAATTATCATTAGCCTATCGAAGCAGACGCTAAAGGATAGGCCTCCATGAACGCCCCCAGCCCGAAGACTCATCTGTATCTCCGTGCGTCCACAAAGGATCAAGATGCTCTACGTGCCAAGTCTCAGCTTGAGGCGTTCGCTAATGAGAAAGGTTTGTCGGTCGTCGGCACCTACAGCGAGAACATCAGTGGGACAAAGCTCAATCGGCCAGAGCTGCTGTCCTTGCTCAACAATGCCCAGAGTGGTGACGTACTACTAGTCGAGTCTGTAGACCGCCTCAGTCGCCTCTCGCAAGCTGATTGGGATACGCTCAAGGCCACCATCAAGGCCAAGGGATTGCGTCTGGTTGTAGCTGATCTGCCCACCAGTCATTTGCTAGTTGAAGCGAAAGGAATCACAGGTCAAATCATGGATGTAATCAACAATATGCTGATCGACCTCATGGCTACCATGGCACGACTGGATCAAGAGAAACGCGTGGAGCGTATCAAGCAGGGCTTAGAGAACAAGAAAGCTGCGGACCCTAATTGGAAGCCGTCAGGTAAAGCCAAGAATGTCGCGTTGTGGGAAAAGGTTGCGAACATTATGGCCAAGCACCCCAGCATGGCCGCTGACGATGTAGCTACACTCGCAAAATGCGGAGTGGCCACGGTCTATAGGATCAAGAGGGTAATGAAGGAAGCCTTTTAAAGCAGCCCCATACGTTCAATACAAGGCTCATAAAGTGCTGTTAGTGACTTACAATACACCCCCACACAATCCAATCAAACACCTCGCCATGGCTATCTCTGGGGCTTTGGCGGGATGTTTTTGTGCGCTTACATCACTACACTAGTGTGTTGCTTCGCTACGCTAGGTACTACGCCCCATAAATGCAAGCATGCACAAGACCACACAACCTTATTTCCATTTTAAGAAGCTTCTCATTGACCAGCTAGCGCACTGTTAAGCACCGCACACAAAAATCCTGTTTCTACACCCCACAGACACCGCAAGTTATTTTCCACGCTAGAACCCCAAACCAGCATCGAAGTACATCACTAAATTTTACGGCGGCGTGAAATTTCTGCCAGATAGCACTTGAACCACAAGTGGCAAGTAATGTTAGAGTGATGACTCCTTCATCGTGGAGCGTTGCAGTCATGCCCATTCGTAGAACAGGAAACTTCGATCTAGCTGCTGGAGCCATCAAGCTCAGGCAAGACAGGTTAGCAGGCTTTCTCAGTGAAGCGGGCTGTTCAAACAGAGGCCCAGCTGGTCAACGGTAAACTCACGTTCAAGACTCCAGATTCGGCACTGAAGAAAATCACAGACTATTTCGGCCAACCGGTTGGCTGGTGAATAGGCGCTATTTCCACGCTAATCCGTGGGTATCTTTGAGGAAAATTAAGTGGGCGATACGGACACACTAGACTTCAACAAAGCAAGAAGCTACCTGATAGGATTTTCAACCCTCGTGCTTTTGCTGTGGTATTTCGGTGCAGATCTTTCGACCTTCAAGCTGCTCGGGAATGAGATCAAATTAAAGGAAAACGTACAAAACGTTTGGATGGTTCTAGCTGGAATCAACGTCTACCTGTGGTTGAGGCTCTATCAGCGAAGCCCCGAGGGCAGCTTTCAGTTTGACCTAGCAATGCACGAGCTATACGAAAAAACACTTATCGCAGTGATGAAACGCTTAAAGAAAAAGGAGATGCGTGAACACGCATTGAAGTTAATCGAAGAGACGCCCGGCAATGCTCAAGAAAAAATCAAGCTTTTGAGTTTTACTCCGAAAGGGAGAATGACCTATGTGGAACGTCCCACTCCGCCTAGCCGAGAAAAACCAGATAGGCTTACCATGATTCGAAAGCTAGAAAGTGATGTCAGGAATGAAATCAACTACGGCTTCTACATTCACTACACCGTAGACAATAACGACCATCACCAGCAGGGCGGACAGGGATTTATAACAACTCCCTCTAGCCTAGTTGCAAAGCTGGTTCAGTGGTATGTATTCGCCCGCGGGGCAGTCGTCTCCCCATGGTTCTTTGATCAAATCACGCCTTTTGCTCTAGGAGGGATGAGTATTGGCGTCGCTATATTCAAATGGTATCAAATCAACTTCCCTCACCTCTAGAGCCAGCAAATAATCACCACCCTCCAAGGCCAACAAACGCACTATATTCAATTTATGCTCACGCATTCCTAAAAAACCGGATAGCCAGCGCAAAGCCCATAACCGCAGGACTAACGATAGATTAGGCTTAAAAACTGCTACCCACTATAAGGGCTACCATCTGATAGCCCTTACCAGTACCGAGCCAAAATCTCTGGCTCACCTATTAATTTGGAATGGAACTTCAAATCTAAACGTATTTGTTGCCAATGGCGTAGTCCCAAACATCTGCCCCCCTAATCTACGGCTCGTTGCAGAAATCTGGATATCATGGGCATCAGCCACAATTTTTGCGAGATAAAGACCTACACCCTCGCCCTTTCTCAAAGATTTAGACCAGCGCCCCCGATATTTTTTAGAGAAGATCAAATCAATTTCATCCTCTTCAATAGGAGGCCCCTGAGAAACCACCTCAACCTCAACTCGATCTTGCATTTCACGCAGACGGACAGCAACATCACCCACAAGGCAATACTTCACCGCATTGCTAATCAAGGAAAACGGAATTATCTTGAAACTTTCTCTTAGATTAAAATTCCTATAACACTCACCACGAAAAATTACTTTAGTCTTAACTCCATCTTCGTCAGCTTCGAAACCTGAGAGGATCGAGGTTATCTTTCTCAAGATACCATGGAGAGACATTGAGGCAGGCCTACCAAAACGTGCAGCCGCCGGATTGAAGTAAATAGAAACCAAGTCAAAGTAGTCATTGAGTAGGCCAGCAGCCTTCACTAATGATTTCATTTCTGTAGAAGCCTGATCAAGCTGTGCGTCAACCGTCCTCACAGCCGATGAGCTAGTTTGATCAAGGAGCCGAACCGATATACTTTCAAGCTGACGCGCCAACCGAATCGGATCGTGCAAAGGATCAAGAAGCTCTGACTGCCGTTCCAAAATATGATTATCAATCACCTTATCAAGTTTGCTGAGAGAATTAACCCAACTATGAAATCTCCTCTCATCTAGATTTCTACCCTTCAACTCTAGCTTTAGCTCGCGCGATATTTTATTTCCGATTTGCTCCCCCTTCACACCGAATACAACTATTCGAGTCTCACCTACGGAAGCAGCAAAGTAAGACAATCCATGAGGACACAAACTTTCACCCGACGTATTAGTAGATAAACACGCCTTGGACAAACTGCACTTTTTTTTCGCATGTTTTAGATAATCCCGCACCACCGGGCAGAACCATCCCCCCAATAGAAACGGGCCACGGCGTCGAGATAGAACCCGTACTAAAAACCTCTTTAAGCAACATGGCGATAAATCCTTACAAGATCAACCGTCGCCTCAAAGAGCTTGGGAAATACAGCACTATCTAACTTTAGAGCTTTTCGAGGATCATCTTGATTCTCGACCAATACGCCAAGCGAATCCAAGTATTCGTTTCGCTTAGCCTTATCCAGAGCATTGCTCTCAGCCACCATCACTTGTTCGATACGATCAACGCTGAATTTTTCAATAAAAAACTGATCTATGAGGTCAGAGCACTTTTGCGCTGTCATCGGCTTTTTCGCAACATCATCAGCCTGCTCAAAAAACTTAGTTGCAAGAACGTCATATTGCTTATTAGAAACAGCGCATATTTTCTGATTAGGATTCAGCTTTCTCAACGAAGACAATAGTTTAAGCCCACCCTCCTCCGGATCATCCTTAACGATGCCTTTGATATCCAGAAATATTACATCATAGGTTGCCAAAATTGCGACATCTGACAAGCTAACCTGCTTATAAGTACTGATCTGATAACCCGCTTTCTTTAATTCAGTAATTGGGAAATCCGAGATCTCATCATCAACAAATGCAACCCTACCAAGAGCCTTGGCATCAATTTTATTTGGGCTTTTAGAAATTTTCTCTACTACTTCAGGCAAGGACATCCTTGTAGCCTTCTTGGATGAAATCCACTTAAGAAGTGCAATTACCACACCAGTCACAGGCACAGCTATTCCGAAGAAATTTGCCAACCCACTTGCGCTTTCAAACCAAGACACGACCCCTGAAATATATTCCATTATCTCACTCTCTTAATTTTTTATAATCACGGCAAACAAATTCTAGCTCAACTCCAACGGTAAGCACCCTACATCACACCCCACCCCACTAAAAAATATTAATGCGAGTCTTCAGCAGCTTTTCTTAATAAACACTCAATGGAGCAGAATCTAATTCATCCACTCCATTCAAGCGGATTTAGCATTCACTCAGCACCAGCCCGAGAAGCTCCAACAATTCCTATGCACTGGCCATACGGGCAAAATGCCATGGCACGCATGTGCATTCAAGCACCATTTCATCAGCACTTGGTGTTGTAGCGTTCACACGTACGTACCCCAAAGACCGGAGCGCCTCATAGGAGCGACAGCTGGATCGTCTGTAGGAAAATTTGCTAAAAAAATTGGGGGCGATAGGATATGCGTCTGAGTGCGTCACCTTGACGTACCTAAACGCTGTCACACTTCAAGATTTTTTGAGAGAGAAATCCTTGAGAATTCAAGGACTTGCAGAATGGAGGCGGCCCCACCAGCCACACCCCGGCACTCGATGTTCCCGCTATGGCTGCTCCCTTCCGGGCCTGACCAGGTTAACGGGTAATCAATGCGGGGGGACCGATGGGGCCACCACGACGTCTCGCCATGTGACGAGCCGCGCCATTGTACAGCGCCCGGGAGAAGTTACAACCTTTGAGCGAGAAAAAACCATCATTTCTCAAGGACTTGTGGCCATGACGCGATAGCGGCATCGACCCGAACCTTGTAGGAGCGGCTTCAGCCGCGAAACAGGCAACGCGCAGCCTGGCACCCGCGTCGCGGGTGATCGCGGCTGAAGCCGCTCCTACACCTGTCGGCAGGTCAGGGTCAGAGGGTGATGCCCTGCTCGGCCATGAAGGCCACGAACTGCTCCTCGTCCAGCACCTTGACCCCCAGCTCGTTGGCCTTGGCCAGCTTGGAACCGGCGCCCGGCCCGGCGACCACGCAGTGGGTTTTGCCCGACACCGACCCGGCCACCTTGGCGCCCAGGCGTTCCAGCTGCTCCTTGGCGACATCACGACTCATCCGCTCCAGGGTCCCGGTCAGCACCCAGGTCTGGCCGGCCAGGGGCAGGCCTTCGGCAGACCTCTTCTCGCAGGACCAGTGCATGCCGAAGTCCAGCAACTGGGCCTCGATAGCACGGGCCAGCAACTGGTTGGCCTCGTCCCTGAAGAACTCGCGCACGCCTTCGGCCTGCTTGGTGTTCAGGGCCTGGCGCAGGTCGATGCCGTCAGCGGCGATGATCTTGTCCAGGGTGCCCAACTTGTCCACCAGCTTTTCCGCGCCGGTCGGACCAACCGAGGGAATGTCGAGCTTGGCCAGCATGCCGGCGAGCGTGGTGCTGGCGGCGAACTCGGCGCCCAGTTCACCCTCCTCCTGCAACTGCATGCCACTGGCCAGCAGTTGCGCGATGACCTCGCGGTTGTGCGTGTCCTCGAAGAAGTTGTGGATCTCGTGGGCAACCTCCAGACCGATATCCGGCAGGTAGGTGAGCACTTGCGGCAGCGCCACCTGCACCCGCGCCAGGCTGCCCAGCGAGCGGGCCAGCACCTTGGCGGTTTCCTCGCCCACATCGGGAATGCCCAGGGCGTAGATGAAGCGCGCCAGGCTCGGGCGCTTGCTGGCTTCGATGGCCTCCAGCAGCTTGCGGCTGGACACCTCGGCGAAACCTTCGAGCACGACCACCTGCTCGAATTCGAGCTTGTAAAGATCAGCTGGCGAACGGATCAGGCCTTCATCGACCAACTGTTCGACACTCT
Source organism: Pseudomonas entomophila L48 (assembly GCF_000026105.1). Lineage (NCBI taxonomy): Bacteria > Pseudomonadati > Pseudomonadota > Gammaproteobacteria > Pseudomonadales > Pseudomonadaceae > Pseudomonas > Pseudomonas entomophila. The sequence continues at coordinate 1,853,804 of NC_008027.1, read as the reverse complement.
TCTCGCCCAGCCCGTCGATGTCCATGGCGCGACGCGACACATAATGAATGATCGCCTGCTTGAGCTGAGCGGCGCAGCTCAGGCGACCGACACAGCGATACACAGCGCCCTCGCTGATGGTTTCCTTGCCCTTGCTACGCTTGACCAGCTGCGTGCGCTCGACCTGCGAGCCACATACCGGGCATTCGGTGGGCACTTCTACCGGGCGGGCGTTTTCCGGACGGCGGTCGAGCACCACCTGCATCACTTGCGGAATCACATCGCCGGCGCGGCGGATGATCACCGTATCACCGATGCGCAAACCCAGACGTGCGATCTCATCCATGTTGTGCAAGGTGGCGTTGGAGACCATCACACCCGCCACCTTGACCGGCTTGAGACGCGCCACGGGCGTGACCGCGCCGGTGCGCCCGACCTGGAACTCGACGTCGAGCACTTCGGTGAGTTCTTCCATCGCCGGGAACTTGTGGGCGATCGCCCAGCGGGGCTCGCGGGCACGGAAGCCCAGCTCGCGCTGGGACGCCAGGCTGTTGACCTTGAACACCACGCCGTCGATCTCGTAGGGCAGGTCGTTGCGGCGCGCCCCGATGTCACGGTAGTACGCCAGGCATTCTTCGATACCGGCAGCGTGCCTGAGCTCGCGACTGATCGGCAGGCCCCAGGTCTTGAGCTTTTCAAGGATGCCGATATGACTGTCACCGAACGGCTCGGACACCTGGCCCACGCCATAACAGCAGAACTCCAGCGGACGGCTGGCGGTAATCTTCGAGTCCAGCTGGCGCAGGCTGCCGGCCGCGGCATTGCGCGGGTTGGCAAAGGTCTTGCCGCCGGCTTCGGCCTGGGCCGCGTTGAGCCGGTCGAATCCGGCCTTGCTCATGTACACCTCGCCACGCACTTCCAGCACCGCGGGCCAACCCTCCCCCTGCAGCTTGAGCGGGATGTTGCGCACGGTACGCACATTGGTGCTGATGTCCTCGCCGGTGGTGCCATCACCCCGCGTGGCACCTTGGACCAGCTGGCCATCACGGTACAGCAGGCTGACCGCCAGGCCATCAAGCTTGGGCTCGCAGCTGTAGTCCACCGCAGCCTGCGCGGCGAACAGGTCGCCGCCCGGCAGGTCCAGGCCCTCGACCACACGGCGGTCGAAATCGCGCAGGTCATCCTCCTCGAAGGCGTTGCCCAGGCTGAGCATCGGTACCTCATGGCGGACCTGGCTGAATGCCGCCAGTGCCGCGCCACCAACCCGCTGGGTCGGCGAGTCGGCGGTCACCAGTTGCGGGTGCTCGGCCTCAAGCGCCTTGAGTTCGTTGAACAGGCGATCGTACTCGGCGTCGGGCACGCTGGGCTCGTCAAGCACGTAGTAGCGATAGTTATGCTGGTCGAGTTCGGCGCGCAATGCATGGATTCGGGATTCGGCGTTCATTCTTCGTCTTCTCTTGCAAAGCAAAAGAGCAGCCCCAGGCTGCTCTTTTGCTTGAATCATCGCGGCGTGGGCCGAGGCAAGGCCCACCCGCTCGGTAACATCAGCGTTTCTGCGTGAGCGCGCGGCGCTCGAACTCGACGATACGCTGGCGGTAGTGCTCGATGGTCTGGGCAGTCAGCACGCTGCGCTGGTCATCCTTGAGCTCGCCGTCGAGCTCGTGGGCGAGCTTGCGGGCAGCGGCGACCATCACGTCGAAGGCCTGCTTCGGGTGACGCGGCCCGGGCAGGCCCAGGAAGAAGCTCACCGCACGGGTGCTGAAGTGGTCGATGTCGTCCAGGTCGAACACACCCGGCTTGACCGCGTTGGCCATGGAGAACAGCACCTCGCCGTGGCCGGCCATGCTTTCGTGACGGTGGAAGATGTCCATCTCGCCGAAACGCAGGCCGCTTTCCAGAATGTTCTGCAGCAGCGCCGGGCCCTTGAAGCCGCCTTCGTCACGGGAGATGACGCTGATCACCAGCACTTCCTCGGCCGGTGGCAGCTCCTTGACCGGCGTGCTGGGCGTGGCGGCGGCGCCATGGCGATTGTTGTCAGCGACAAAATCGTCCTTGTCGTCGGCGAACAAGTCCGGTTCACGGGCTTCGGCAGCCAGGTTCAGGTCGCCCTGCTGCGGCTCGCTGTGATTACGCTTGCCGCGCTTGGAGGCCTTGGCCGGCTTGGGATCGCGCTCACGCTCACGCGCAGGCGCGCTGACCGACGGCAGGTCGGACTCGTCCAGCTCAGGTTCTTTATGCGTTTCCAGCACGCGCGAAGGGCCAAGCACCTCGGCGCCGCCTTCGTCGTCCGGCGCGTTCGCGTAGCTACGGTCCAGACGGAATTTCAGCTTGCCCTTGCCGCCGCGCATGCGCCGCCAGCCGTCGAAAAGAATACCGGCGATGACAATGATGCCGATGAGGATCAGCCACTCGCGCAGACCGATTTCCATGTAATCCCGTGCCTCTATAAAAAATATGCTTGAAAACAAAGGCTTCAAAGGCCTTTAACACGTGGCGCCAACTCTATGTTCTGACAGGCGTTTTACCCACGCAAAAAACAAGTGACATTAAGCTAGCACGACCAAAGGCAACTTTACACCGTCTGTCGCACCTGCTGGGGCTTTTGCCTACAGGTTCGCACCCCATCTTCGCTCATCAGGCGTCGACCATGGCCATCGCCTCCTCCACATCGACGGCGACCAGGCGTGAACAGCCCGGTTCGTGCATGGTCACCCCCATCAATTGATCGGCCATTTCCATGGCGATCTTGTTATGGGTGATGTAGATGAACTGCACGCTTTCGCTCATTTCCTTCACCAGGCGCGCGTAGCGCCCCACGTTGGCATCGTCCAGCGGCGCGTCGACCTCGTCGAGCATGCAGAACGGTGCCGGGTTCAACTTGAAGATGGCGAACACCAGCGCGAGGGCGGTCAACGCTTTCTCGCCGCCGGACAGCAGATGGATGGTGCTGTTCTTCTTGCCCGGCGGGCGCGCCATGATCGTCACCCCTGTATCGAGTAGATCTTCGCCCGTCAGTTCCAGATAAGCGCTGCCGCCACCGAAAACTTTTGGGAAAAGTGCCTGCAATCCGGCATTTATCTGATCAAAGGTATCCTTGAAGCGGTTGCGGGTTTCCTTGTCGATCTTGCGGATGACGTTTTCCAGGGTTTCCAGCGCCTCGACCAGGTCGGCGTCCTGGGCATCCAGGTAACGCTTGCGTTCGGACTGCTGTTCATACTCCTCGATGGCCGCCAGGTTGATCGCCCCGAGGCGCTGAATGCGCGCCTCGACCTGCTCGAGTTCCTGCTCGGTGCCCTGCTCGCTAGCCTGGGCATCAAGCGTCGCGAGCACGCCCTGAAGATCGTAGCCGTCGCTCAGCAATTGTTCCTGCAAGGTCTTGCGGCGCACATCCAGCCCTTGTGACTCCAGGCGCTGCTGCTCCAGCTGGCCGCGCAGCAGCTGGGCCTGTTGTTCGGCCTGGGTGCGGCGCCGTTCGGCGTCGCGCAGCTCGCGGTCGGCCTCGTCCATGTGCAGGCGGGCCTGACGCATTTCCTCGTCGACGCTCATGCGCCGCTCGAGCAATTCCTCGAGTTTCAGGCGCAGTTCTTCCTGGGGTGCCTCGCCCTCTTCCAGGTTCAGGTTCAACTGCTCCTGGCGCTCGCTCAGGCGCGCGGCCTGTTGCTCAAGGCGTTCCAGCGCCTGGCGGGTGGAATCGTGCTGGGCCCGCAGGGAACCCATGCGCACGGCCAGTTGGTGGGCGTGGTCCTTGTGCTGGCGGGCTTCCTGGCGAACGCGGTCGAGGCCCTCGCGCAGGGTGTCGCGGCGCGCCATCAACTGCTCGCGCAGCTCGGTGTCCTGGGCCATCAGGTCCAGGGACTCTTGCAGCAGCAACCGCGCCTCGCCCAGCTGCTCATGCTCGATGGCACGCTGTTCCTGCACCTCGGCCAGCTCTTCCTGCAACCTGCGCAGGCGCAGCTCCAGCTGTTCGGCTCGGGCACGGCCGGCGGACAGCCGAGCCTTGAGCTCGCCATGCTGGCGGCTTTCGTCCTGGCTGCGACGGCGCAATTGCTCGCGCTGCTCTTCGTGGTCGAGTTGCTGCTCACGCAGGCGCTGCAACTGTTCGTCCAGCTGTTCGAGCAGCGCCTCCTGCTCCAGTTGTTCCTGGCCAAGGCGTTCGATTTCCTGGCCACGGGCCAGCACGCCACCCTGGGCTTCACCGCCGCGGCTGATACGCAGGAAATGGCGCCCAACCCAATAGCCATCGCGGCTGACCAGGCTCTGGCCATCACCCAGCGAGGCCCGCAAGGCCAACGCCTGCTCCAGGTTTTCCACCGGCCTGACCTGGCCGAGCCAGGGCGACAGGTCGGTGCGCCCCTCGACTTTGTCCAGCAGGCTGCCCGGGATCCGCGTGCCATCGCCCGCGCCCAGCAGCAGGCGCAATTCACCCTGTTCCAAGGTGGTGAAGTCGAGGTTGTCGAAGTCGTCGAGCAGCACGGCCTGCAGGTCGGCGCCCAGCACCGTTTCCACCGCCAGCTCCCAGCCAGGCTCGACCCGCAGGCCTTCCGCCAGCCGGGGGCGCTGCTCCAACCCTTGCCCGCGCAACCAGTCGGCGGCATCGGCACCAGGCTCCAGTGCGGCCTGTTGCAGCGCTTCCAGGGAAGCCAGGCGGCCACCCAGGCGCTGCAGGTCACCCTGCTGTTGTTGCTGGGCCTGGCTGGCCTGCTGCAGCTGCTCGCGCAGCGCGTCGAGCTGCTCGACCACCTGGCGCTCCTGAAGCTGCAGCTCTTCGAGCAGCAGTTCGCTGCCGGCCACCTGTTCGGTGAGGTCGGCCATCTCAACATCCTGCGGGTCGGCGCCCAGCTGGTCACGCTCCTCGCCCAGCTTGCGCTGGCGCTCGGCCAGGCGCTCCAGGCTGGATTCGAGCTGCGCCAGGCGCGCCTGCTGTACTTCGGCCTGGCGACGCGGCTCGGCGGAGCGGGTATTGAAGCTGTCCCACTGCTCCTGCCAGCCGTGCATGCCCAGCTCGGCTTCCTCGAGCGTGGCGGCGGCCTCTTCAGCCGCGGCCAGGGTGAGCTCCTGCTCCGGCTCGAGCATCGCCAGCTCTTCACCGAGGGTGGCCAGCAGCGTGCGGTCGTGGCCCAGGTGCGACTCGGTCTCCAGGCGGGTGCGCTCGGCTTCCTTCAGGTCGTCCTGCAGCTGGCGCAGGCGTTGCTGCCCGTGCTGGATGCTCTGCTCGACCCGGGCGATGTCGCCGGCCACCGAATAGAAGCGGCCTTGCACCTGGTTGAAGCGTTCGGACAGCTCATGGTGGCCATCGCGCAGGCGCTCGATGCTGGCATCGGCATTGCGCTGCTCGGCCACCAGCGCCTCGAAGGCAATCTCCTGGTCGCCGATGACCGTCTCGCGCTGGCGCACGCGCTCATCCAGGTCACGCCAGCGCAGCGCAGACAAGCAAGCCTTGAGCTGGCGCTCCTGGGCCTTGTACTCGCGGTACTTCTCGGCGGCCTGGGCCTGGCGGTGCAGGCGTTCAAGCTGGCGTTCCAGCTCTTCGCGCAGGTCGGTCAGGCGTGCCAGGTTCTCTTGTGTACGGCGGATGCGGTTCTCGGTCTCGCGGCGGCGCTCCTTGTACTTGGAGATGCCCGCCGCTTCCTCGATGAAGTTGCGCAGCTCCTCGGGCTTGGCTTCGATCAGCTTGCTGATCATGCCCTGCTCGATGATCGAGTAGCTGCGTGGCCCCAGGCCGGTGCCGAGGAAGATGTCGGTGATATCGCGGCGCCGGCATTTGGCGCCGTTTAGGAAATAGGTGTTCTGCCCGTCGCGGGTCACCTTGCGACGGATGGAAATCTCGGCGTAGGCGGCATACTCGCCCACCAGCGTGTTGTCGCTGTTGTCGAACACCAGTTCGATGCTGGCCTGGCTGACCGGCTTGCGGCTGGTGGAGCCATTGAAGATGACGTCGGTCATCGACTCGCCACGCAGGTTCTTCGCCGAACTCTCGCCCATCACCCAGCGCACCGCGTCGATGATGTTCGACTTGCCACAACCGTTGGGGCCGACCACGGCCGCCATGTTGCTGGGGAAGTTGACCGTGGTCGGGTCGACGAACGACTTGAACCCGGCCAGGCGAATGCACTTCAGGCGCATCGGTCAGGTCCGCGCCAGCGCCGCCAGCACCAGCTCGCAACTGCGCTGGCAATACGCGGTAAGCACCTCGCGGATGCGCGGCAGGTCGCGGGCGATCACGGCACCGAGCAGGCTGGCGAACAGGTCGAGGTAGTCGACCATGTTGGCCTGGCGCTGGTCGAGGGCGAGATAGTAGGCGCGGCTCATGGCCGGCTGCAGGTTCTCGACGGTCTCCTGCAGGTAGGGGTTGTTGGCGAACGGATAGGCGGCGCGCATCACCGCGAAACTGTCGGCGACGAACGATTTGATGTCCCGACCGGCGTGGGCCTGCTGCAGGCGCTGCTGGATGTCCAGGAACGGGCGCAGGTCGCTTTCGGTGCGCCAATGCTGGGCAACGGCGTTGCCCAGCAAAATGTAGAACTCGCCCATCAGCTCGCACAGGCTGCGCACGCTGTTCTCGTCCAGTTCGGTCACATGGGCGCCACGGCGCGGCAGGATCGCCACCAGGTGGCGACGCTCCAATATCAGCAGCGCCTCACGCACCGAGCCACGGCTGACATTCAACGCCTGGGTGACTTTCAGCTCCTGGATGCGTTCGCCGGGCGCGAGTTCGCCGCGGATGATCCGCTCGGCCAGGTAGTGGGCAATTTGCTCGGAGAGGCTGTCCGGCGCCTTGAACGTCATGGTTTTCCTTCGCAATCTGGATAGCTGTGCACAAGGGCGCGATTGTAGCGCACTTGCCGGGCCTGCGCGCAGCGGAACATGGGGCTTTGTGCGACTTGTCGGTCAGCCGTTGTCGTCGGCGCGAACTATGCTTGGGGAAAGGCTCATAGAGGTCGTTCGGCGTTGCGCGAGCAAAATCTTGACCCAAAGGTCAGAAAATTATTGACCACAAGGTCAGGCGTTGCTTAGAGTCCGCCCGAACAACAATAAAATCATTGCGAGGCCCTCCCCCGTGATCCAGTTTCTCGTCAACCAGGAGCTGCACAGCGAGCACGCCCTGGACCCGAACATGACGGTGCTGCAATACCTGCGCGAGCACCTGGGCAAGCCCGGCACCAAGGAAGGCTGCGCCAGCGGCGACTGCGGCGCCTGCACCGTGGTCGTGGGCGAACTCGTCCAGGACCCGCAGGGCGGCGACAGCATCCGTTACCGCAGCCTCAACTCGTGCCTGACGTTCGTCTCCTCCCTGCACGGCAAGCAATTGATCAGCGTCGAGGGCCTCAAGCACCAGGGCGAGTTGCACAGCGTGCAGAAAGCCATGGCCGATTGCCATGGCTCGCAGTGCGGCTTCTGCACCCCCGGCTTCGTCATGTCGCTGTTCGCCCTGCAAAAGAACAGCGAAGGCCACGACCTGCACCAGGCCCAGGAAGCCCTGGCTGGCAACCTGTGCCGCTGCACCGGCTACCGGCCGATCCTCGCCGCCGCCGAGCAGAGCTGCGCCCAACCCTGCCGCGACCAGTTCGATGCGCAACAGGCGCAGACCATCGCCCGCCTCAAGGCCATCGCCCCGCAACAGACCGGCGAGCTCAACAGCGGCGACAAGCGCTGCCTGGTTCCGCTGACCGTGGCCGACCTGGCCGATCTCTACAGCTCGCACCCCGAGGCGCGCCTGCTGGCCGGCGGCACCGACCTGGCGCTGGAGGTCACCCAGTTCCACCGCGCCCTGCCGGTGATGATCTACGTCGGCCACGTCGCCGAGCTCAAACGCATCGACAAGACCGCCACCCACCTGGAGATCGGCGCCGCCACCCCGTTGACCGACTGCTACACCGCGCTCAACGAGGAATACCCCGACTTCGGCGACCTGCTGCACCGCTTCGCCTCGCTGCAGATCCGCAACCAGGGCACCCTGGGCGGCAACATCGGCAACGCCTCGCCGATCGGCGACTCGCCACCCCTGCTGATCGCCCTGGATGCGCAGATCGTCCTGCGCCAGGGCGAGCGCCAGCGCACCCTGGCCCTGGAAGACTACTTCATCGACTACCGCATCACCGCGCGCCAGGACAGCGAGTTCATCGAGAAGATCATCGTGCCGCGCGCCAGCAACGACTGGACGTTCCGCGCCTATAAAGTATCGAAACGCCTGGACGACGATATTTCCGCGGTCTGCGCGGCGTTCAACCTGAGCATCGAGAACGGCGTGGTCAGTGGCGTGCGCATCGCCTTCGGCGGCATGGCGGCGATCTCCAAGCGCGCCCGTGCCTGCGAAGCCGCCCTGCGCGGCAAACCGTGGAACCAGGCCAGCGTCGAACGCGCCTGCCAGGCCCTGGCCGAGGACTTCACCCCGCTCAGCGACTTCCGCGCCAGCCGCGAGTACCGCCTGCTGACCGCGCAGAACCTGCTGCGCAAGTACTTCATCGAACTGCAATCGCCGCACATCGAAACCCGGGTGACCGCCTATGTCTAACCATCACGCCGTCAAGAGCCAGGCCGAGATGGCCGCACTGTTCAGCCAGGACCTGACCACCGGGGTCGGTCGCAGCCTCAAGCACGACAGCGCCGACAAGCACGTGGCGGGCGAAGCGGTGTACATCGACGACCGCCTGGAATTCCCCAACCAGTTGCACGTCTACGCGCGCACCGCGGACCGCGCCCACGCGCGCATCCTGCGCATCGACACCACACCCTGCTACCAGTTCGAGGGGGTGCGCATCGCCATCACCCACGAAGACATCCCTGGGCTGAAGGACATTGGCCCGGTGGTCGCCGGCGACCCGCTGCTGGCCATCGACAAGGTCGAGTTCTTCGGCCAGCCGGTGCTCGCCGTGGCCGCCCGCGACCTGGAAACCGCCCGCCGCGCGGCGATGGCGGCGATTGTCGAGTACGAAGACCTGGAACCGGTGCTGGACGTGGTCGAGGCGCTGCGCAAGAAGCACTTCGTGCTCGACAGCCACACCCACCAGCGCGGTGATTCGGCTGCGGCCCTGGCCAGCGCGCCGCACCGCATCCAGGGCAGCCTGCACATCGGTGGCCAGGAACACTTCTACCTGGAAACCCAGATCAGCTCGGTGATGCCCAGCGAAGATGGCGGCATGATCGTCTACTGCTCCACGCAGAACCCCACCGAGGTGCAGAAGCTGGTCGCCGAAGTGCTCGACGTACCGATGCACAAGATCGTCGTCGACATGCGCCGCATGGGCGGCGGCTTCGGTGGCAAGGAAACCCAGGCCGCCAGCCCCGCCTGCCTGTGCGCGGTGATCGCGCGCCTGACCGGCCAGCCGACCAAGATGCGCCTGCCCCGCGTCGAAGACATGATGATGACCGGCAAGCGCCACCCGTTCTACGTGGAGTACGACGTCGGCTTCGACGACACTGGCCGCCTGCACGGGATCAACTTCGACCTGGCCGGCAACTGCGGCTATTCACCGGACCTGTCCGGGTCGATCGTCGACCGCGCCATGTTCCACTCCGACAACGCCTACTACCTGGGCGACGCCACGGTGCATGGCCACCGCTGCAAGACCAACACCGCCTCCAACACCGCCTACCGCGGCTTCGGTGGCCCGCAGGGAATGGTCGCCATCGAGCAGGTGATGGACCATATCGCCCGCCACCTGGCCCTCGACCCGCTGGCCGTGCGCAAGGCCAACTACTACGGCAAGACCGAGCGTAACGTCACCCATTACTACCAGACCGTCGAGCACAACATGCTCGAGGAGATGACCGCCGAGATCGAGGCCAGCAGCGACTACCACGAGCGCCGCGAATCGATCCGCCGTTTCAACGCCAATAGCCCGGTGCTGAAGAAAGGCCTGGCGCTGACCCCGGTCAAGTTCGGTATCTCGTTCACCGCCACCTTCCTCAACCAGGCAGGTGCGTTGATCCACATCTACACCGACGGCAGCATCCACCTCAACCACGGTGGCACCGAGATGGGCCAGGGCCTGAATACCAAGGTCGCGCAGGTGGTGGCGCAGGTGTTCCAGGTCGATTTCAACCGTATCCAGATCACCGCCACCAACACCGACAAGGTACCCAACACTTCGCCGACCGCCGCCTCCAGCGGCGCCGACCTGAACGGCAAGGCCGCGCAGAACGCCGCCGAGATCCTGAAGAAGCGCCTGACCGAGTTCGCCGCGCGGCACTACAACGTGACCGAGGAAGACGTCGAGTTCCGCAACGGCCATGTGCGCGTGCGCGACCAGATCGTCAGCTTCGAGCAACTGGTGCAACAGGCCTACTTCGCCCAGGTATCGCTGTCGACCACCGGTTTCTACCGCACGCCGAAGATCTTCTACGACCGTTCCCAGGCCCGTGGCCGGCCGTTCTATTACTTCGCCTTCGGCGCCGCTTGCGTGGAAGTGATCGTCGACACTTTGACCGGCGAGTACAAAATGCTGCGCGCCGACATCCTGCACGACGTCGGCGACTCGCTGAACCCGGCCATCGACATCGGCCAGGTGGAAGGCGGCTTCGTCCAGGGCATGGGTTGGCTGACCACCGAAGAGCTGGTGTGGAACAACAAGGGCAAGCTGATGACCAACGGCCCGGCCAGCTACAAGATCCCGGCCATCGCCGACATGCCGGTGGACATGCGCGTGAAGCTGGTGGAGAACCGCAAGAACCCCGAGGACACGGTGTTCCACTCCAAGGCCGTGGGCGAACCGCCGTTCATGCTGGGGATCGCCGCCTGGTGCGCGATCAAGGATGCCGTGGCGAGCATCGCCGACTACCGCGTGCAGCCGGACATCGACGCGCCGTCGACGCCGGAGCGGGTACTGTGGGGTTGCGAGCAGATGCGCAAGGCGGTGGCCGCGGCGCAGCCTGCCGAGCAAGAACTGGAACCCGTGACGCACTGACAACGCCGCCACCTGTAGGAGCGGCTTCAGCCGCGAAGCCGACACCGTGGAGCCTGGCAGCCGCTTCGCGGCTGATCGCGGGTAAACCCGCTCCTACAGGGACCGAGTCGTTTGAAAGAGGATTTGGATCATGCACCAATGGATCAACGCCCTCGCCGACCATCAAGCCCGCGGCGAGCCCTGCGTCCTGGTGACCATCATCGAGGAACGCGGCTCCACGCCGCGCAACGCCGGCTCGAAGATGGTGGTCAGCGCCAGTAGCCTGTACGACACCATCGGCGGTGGCCACCTGGAATTCAAGGCGCTGCACATCGCCCGGCAGATGCTCGAGGAACACCGCAGCACGCCGCACCTGGAGCGTTTCAGCCTGGGCGCCAGCCTCGGCCAATGCTGCGGCGGTGCCACCGTGCTGCTGTTCGAACCCATGACCGGCGTGCAAGCGCAGATCGCGGTATTCGGCGCGGGTCATGTCGGCCGGGCTCTGGTACCCTTGCTCGCCGCGCTGCCCTGCCGGGTGCGCTGGATCGATTCGCGCGAGCAGGAATTCCCCGAGCAGATCCCCAACGGGGTGAGCAAGCGGGTCAGCGAAGACCCGGTCGACGAGGTCGCGGACCTGCCCGCCGGCAGCTACTGCATCGTCATGACCCACAACCACCAGCTCGACCTGGAACTGACCGCCGCCATTCTCAAACGCAATGATTTCACCTGGTTCGGCCTGATCGGTTCGAAGACCAAGCGGGTCAAGTTCGAACACCGCCTGCGCGAGCGCGGTTTCGACGACGCGCTGCTGGCGCGGATGCGCTGCCCGATGGGCCTGGCCGAAGTGAAAGGCAAGCTGCCGATCGAGATCGCCGTGTCCATCGCCGCCGAAATCATTGCCACCTACAACGCCTGTTTCGGCCAGCACGACGCTGCCGTGAACGCAGGCCCGATCGCCCAATTGCTGCCGCCCTCCCGGCGCAGCCAGACCCACTGACGAGCGTACCCATGACCGCAACACGCAAAGCCTACCGCGCCGCCATCCTGCACAGCATCGCCGACCCGGCCGAAGTCGGCCTGGAGGCCTCCCAGGAGTACTACGAGGACGGCCTGCTGGTAGTCGACAACGGCCGCATCAAGGCCCTCGGCCACGCCTGCGACCTGCTGCCGACCCTGGATGACGCCATCGAGGTGGTGCACTACCCGGACACCCTGATCACTCCGGGCTTCATCGACACCCACATCCACTTCCCGCAGACCGGCATGATCGGTTCCTATGGCGAACAACTGCTGGATTGGCTGAACACCTACACCTTCCCCTGCGAAAAGCAGTTCGCCGACAAGGCACACGCCGATGAAGTGGCGAAAATTTTCCTGAAGGAGCTGCTGCGCAACGGCACCACCACCGCCCTGGTGTTTGGCAGCGTGCACCCCGAGTCGGTAAACGCCCTGTTCGAGGAAGCCGAGCGCCTGGACCTGCGCCTGATCGCCGGCAAAGTGATGATGGACCGCAACGCCCCTGACTACCTGACCGACACGGCCGAATCCGGCTACACCGAGAGCAAGGCACTGATCGAGCGCTGGCACGGCAAGGGCCGTCTGCACTACGCGGTCACGCCGCGCTTCGCGCCCACCAGCACCCCGGAACAACTGGCCCTGGCCGGCCAGCTGCTCAAGGAACACCCAGGCGTGTACATGCACACCCACCTGTCCGAGAACCTCAAGGAAATCGAGTGGGTCAAGGCGCTGTTCCCCGAGCAGAATGGCTACCTGGATGTGTACGACCACTTCGAGCTGCTTGGCGAGCGCTCGGTGTTCGCCCACGGCGTGCACCTGTGCGACGACGAGTGCAAGCGCCTGGCCGAAACCGGCTCGGCCATAGCCTTCTGCCCGACCTCCAACCTGTTCCTGGGCAGCGGCCTGTTCAACCTGCCCCAGGCCGAGCGTTTCAAGGTCAATGTAGGCCTGGGCACCGACGTGGGCGCCGGCACCAGCTTCTCGCTGCTCAACACCCTGAACGAGGCCTACAAGGTGATGCAGCTGCAAGGCGCGCGCCTGCACCCGTTCAAGTCGCTGTACCTGGCCACCCTCGGCGGCGCCCGCGCCCTGCGCCTGGACGACCGCATCGGCAGCCTGCGCCCAGGCAACGATGCCGACTTCGTGGTGCTCGACTACAAGGCCACGCCGCTGCTGGACTACCGTATCCAGCAGTCCAACAGCATCGAGGAAACCCTGTTCGTGCTCACCACCTTGGGTGACGATCGTACCGTGCGTGAAACCTACGCCGCCGGCCGCTGCGTGCACCAGCGCTAAGGTTGCTTGGCCAGGCCCCGGTACAGCGCGCCGCCAATCGCCGCCCCGATCAGCGGCGCCACCCAGAACAGCCACAGCTGCTGCAGTGCCCAGCCACCGACGAACAACGCCGGCCCCGTGCTACGCGCGGGGTTGACTGAGGTGTTGGTCACCGGAATCGAGATCAGGTGGATCAGGGTCAGGGCCAGGCCGATGGCGATCGGCGCGAAACCGGCCGGCGCACGGGCGTCGGTGGCGCCCATGATCACCACCAGGAACATCGCCGTCATCACCACTTCGCTGACGAAGCCCGCCGCCAGCGTGTAACCGCCAGGCGAATGCTCGGCGTAGCCATTGGACGCCAACCCGTTCGACAGTTCGAAGCCCGCCTTGCCGCTGGCAATGAAGTAGATCACTGCCGCCGCGATGATCGCGCCGATTACCTGGGCGATCACGTAGGGCAGCAGTTCTTTTGCCGGGAACCGCCCACCCACCACCAGTCCGAACGACACGGCGGGGTTGAGGTGGCAACCGGAGATATGGCCGATGGCGAAGGCCATGGTCAGGACCGTCAGGCCGAACGCGAAGGCGACGCCGAGGACACCAATGCCGACAGGTGAGCTGGCGGCCAGTACCGCGCTGCCGCAACCACCCAGCACCAGCCAGAAAGTGCCGACCAGTTCGGCACCCATGCGCACACCGAGGGACGTAGTCATGAACCCTTCCTCACGTAGTTGAACGCAACCGCTGCGCAAGCCCAACTACATTTTTAAGGGGTCTGCAACTAGTAAATTTATCAGGTATCCGGCCGAAGGCCAGTCATGACAAGGGCCGCTGCGCAGCCCATCGCCGGTACGCCGCCCCCTGTAGGAGCCGGCTTGCCGGCGATGGGCTGCGAAGCGGCCCCAATGGCTTGCCTACCCAGGCAAACGATCAACCCTTGGCCGAAGCCTTGGGCTTTTTCTGCAGCAGGTGCGAGAACACCGCGTGGAGGTCGTCCGAGGCGCTTTCCTCGTCGAGGTTGAGCTTGCTGTCGATGTGGTCCATGTGATGCATCATCAGGCTCACCGCCTGCTCCGCGTCACGGGCCTCGATCGCGTCGATCAGTTGCATGTGTTCGTCGTAGGAGCAGTGCGAGCGGTTGCCGCTTTCGTACTGGGCGATGATCAGCGAGGTTTGCGACACCAGGCTGCGCTGGAAGCTCACCAGCGGCGCATTGCCGGCCGCCTCGGCCAGCTTGAGGTGGAATTCACCGGAGAGGCGGATGCCCGCGCCACGGTCGCCCCGGGAGAAGCTGTCGCGCTCCTCGCGGACCATCTGGCGCAGTTCGTTGAGCTGCTCGACGGTGGCGTGCTGTACCGCCAGTTCGGTGATGGCGCGCTCGACCATGCGCCTGGAGAAGAACACCTGGCGCGCCTCCTCGACCGTCGGGCTGGCCACCACCGCGCCGCGGTTGGGCCGCAGCAGCACCACGCTCTCGTGGGCCAGGCGCGACAAGGCACGACGGATGATGGTGCGGCTGACACCGAAGATTTCGCCCAGCGCTTCCTCGCTCAACTTGGTGCCCGGCGCGAGGCGTTGCTCGAGGATCGCCTCGAAGATGTGCGCGTAGACGATGTCGTCCTGGGTACCACTGCGGCCGGCCTTGCCAGTGCGCGCAGGTTTTTTCAGAGGTTGCAGCTGTTCGTTCATGGGCTCTCGAGCACGAAGGATCTGCCTGTAGGACCGTGACTGTAGTACCTGTCAGCGGGTGGGGCGAGTCCGGGAAAAGGATGAAGGACCAAGGTATGGCGCCATTGTACACAGGCTGACCCGTTTCTGCAGGTGGCCTACTCCCTATATAGCCGTTGTACGCGTGTTTGTGAGCACAGAAGATAAAACATTATTTGCATTCTTTGTACACAAAAGCATAATCCTGCGAGCAACTTCCTGACCCAGAAGTCAACAAAATGGTCGGACGTCTGCCACACCCTCCCTCGCGAAGCCCCCAAGTGCATCGGCTCAGGACCAGGCTTCGAACAACAAGAAAGACTTGAGGAGTACTCGCTGTGGAAAGCCGCAAATCCGAAGCCCCTACGCTGGATCTCGCCCCACCGCTCGAAACGAGCTGGCTGGAGCGGATTTTCAAACTCAAGCGACATGGCACTACCGTCAGGACCGAACTGATTGCCGGGGTGACCACCTTCATCACCATGGCCTACATCATCTTCGTCAACCCCAACATCATGGCCGACGCTGGCATCGATCATGGCGCGGCCTTCGTCGCCACCTGCATCGCCGCCGCGCTGGGCTGCCTGCTGATGGGCCTGTACGCCAACTGGCCGGTCGGCCTGGCGCCGGGCATGGGGCTCAACGCGTTCTTCACCTATACCGTGGTCGGCACCATGGGCTACACCTGGCAGGCCGCGCTGGGCGCGGTGTTCATCTCGGGTGTGCTGTTCATGTTCCTGACCTTGTCGCGGGTGCGCGAATGGCTGCTCAACAGCATTCCGGTCAGCCTGCGCCACGCCATGGGCGCCGGTGTGGGCCTGTTCCTCGGGCTGATCGGCCTGAAGACTGCCGGTATCGTGGTCGACAGCCCGGCCACCCTGATCAAGCTTGGCTCGCTGCATGAGCCTGGCCCGCTGCTGGCGGCGATCTGCTTCCTGATGATCGCCGTGCTCAGCTACCACCGGGTGTTCGGGGCCATCCTCATCAGCATCATCAGCGTCACCCTGGCCGGCTGGGGCCTGGGCCTGGTGCAGTATGGCGGAGTGTTCTCGCTGCCACCGAGCCTGGCGCCGACCTGGATGGCCATGGACGTCGCGGGGGTATTCAACGTCAGCATGATCAGCGTGGTGCTGGCGTTCCTGTTCGTGCACATGTTCGATACCGCTGGCACGCTGATGGGCGTGGCCCAGCGGGCCGGGCTGGTGGCGCCTGACGGGCGTATCGAAAACCTGTCGCGGGCCTTGAAGGCCGACAGTGCCTCCAGCGTGTTTGGCGCGGCGGTGGGCGTGCCTCCGGTGACCAGCTACGTGGAGAGTGCCGCAGGCGTGGCGGCCGGTGGCCGCACGGGCCTCACCGCCGTGGTGGTCGGCCTGCTGTTCGTCGCCGCGATGTTCTTCGCGCCGCTGGCGGGGATGATCCCGGCCTATGCGACGGCCGGGGCGCTGATCTACGTGGCGATGCTGATGATGGGCAGCATGGCGCATATCAACTGGGACGAGGCCACCGACAGCATTCCGGCGATCGTCACGGTGATCATGATGCCGCTGACGTTCTCCGTGGCGGACGGGATTGCCCTGGGCTTCATCAGCTATGTGGCGTTGAAGGCGGGGACCGGCAAGTTCAAGGAGATTTCCGCGAGCCTGTGGGTGCTGTGCGTGATCTTCATTGCCAAGTTCGTGTTTCTTTGAGATGAGGCCTGGGTTGTTGCAGCGCCTGTGAGATCGAGCACCGCCTGCGCGGTGCATCGCGGATAAATCCGCTCCTACAGGCCTGTAGGAGCGGATTCATCCGCGATGCGCCGCACGAGCGGCGCCTGGCCGCCAGCAATTATCTCACCCCAACTCCGCCTCCACCCGATCCCTGCCCCCCTGCTTCGCCGCATACACCCCCGCATCCGCCCGCAGCAACAACGCATCCGCCCCCTCCCCAGGCCGCCACCCCGCAACGCCAAAGCTCGCTGTCACCCGCCCCACTCCCTCGACGGGCACACTGCGCACCCCCTGCCACAGCTCCAGCGCCAGCAGCCGCGCCTGTTCGGCATCGTTCCCCGGGCACAACACCATGAACTCCTCGCCACCCAGCCGACAGAACACATCGGTACGCCGCAACCGCTGGCCGATGCGCTGGCACAGGCTGCGCAACACCCGGTCACCCACCGCATGCCCGAACTCATCGTTGATCCGTTTGAAGTGGTCGATGTCGAGCATGATCACCGCCAGCCCCTGCCCATCCCGCTGGGCGCGGTCCAGCTCGATGCGCAGGCGCTCCTGGAAATACCGCCGGTTATGGATCCCCGTCAGTGAATCGGTGATCGACAATGCGCGCAGCTCTTCTTCCACCCGCTTGAGATCGGAAATGTCCGTCAGGTAGCCGTGCCACAATGTACAGCCGTGGTCACCGATCTCCGGCGTCGCCTCCCCCCGGACCCAGCGCAACCCCGCCCGCGGCAGGCACACCCGATACTCCTCGCGCCAGGGTGTGAGGTGCTCGGCCGAATACAGCACCGAGCGCCGCACCTGGTCCAGGTCGTCGGGGTGAATGCGCTCGAACACCGCGCTGGCGTCCCGGCGCAACTCGGCCAGATCGACTTCGTAGATGTCCTGCAAGCCCGCGCTGGCATAGGGGAAACACGAATGGCCGTCGGCATCCAGGCGATACTGATAGATACCCCCCGGTACCTCGGCGCTGAGCTTTTCCAGCAACCGGTCACGGACCTCCAGCGCCTCATGGACCCGCCGCCGTTCGGTGACATCGATGCAGATCGCCAGGTAACCGACCCACAGCCCCTGCTCATCAAGCACGGCAGTCACCAGCATGTTGGCCAGCAAATGACTGCCATCCTTGCGCACCAGCGTCCACTCGACCGGCTCGCCTCCCGCTTCCTGCACGGTTTCGGCGAACATCGCCTGGCCCGCGCCGACCTCGCGGCCATAGCGCACGCTCAATGCGTGGGCGCGGCGGTGCAGCTCCTCAGGCTGGACCAGGTCCTCGAGGGTCAGGTGCCCCAGCGCCTCATCGGCCGAGTAACCCAGCATGCGCTCGGCACCGGCATTGAAGGTGCCGATCACCCCGCGCAGGCTGGTGGCGATGATCGCCACTTGGGTCGCGGCATCCAACACACTGCGCAGCTGGTTGTGGGTTTCCCTGAGCGACTGCTCGCTGACCCGCAGCTCGGCGGTGCGCCGGGCGACCAACCCCAGGGCACGTTGGCGCTGGCTGAACAGGCTGAACAGCAACGTCGCCAGCAACACGCTGAGCAGGCCACCCAACAGGCTGACCACCAGGACGGCAGAGGAGCGGTTGGCAACCAGAAAGCCCAGGCTCGGCCGGATATCGAGCTGGTACTGATGATCGGCCAGACGCAACAGGAAGCTGCTGGCCAGCCCGATCTGCGCGGGCCGGTTGCCCGAATCGAACAGCACTTCATGACTATCTTCAGTCGACAGGTCGAGGATACGCACCACCAGGCTGTCATCGACGGCCGTCGGCAGGCTTTCGACGATCAACTGGTGCAGGCTCAGCAAGGCCATGACATAACCGGTGGGCGGGCCATCCAGCGGCACCGCATCGCCGAACACCGGCGCAACCATCAGCAGGCCACGGGTGTAGGCAGGCTCCACGCTCAGCATGTCCAGCGGCTCGGACACCGCCATGCTTCCCGGGCGCGAGGCCCGGGCCAGGGTGGCCTCGCGCTGGGGCTGGCCGCGCAGGTCGAAGCCATAGGGTTGATCCTGCTGGCTCGCGGCCTGGGTATACAGCACGGGGTAGTAGAACGCGCGCGGCGGCGCATCCTGCCAGCCCCCCAGGGCATCCCGGTCACGGATGCGATAGGGTTGCGCCAGCAAGGTGCCAGCCTGTTGCTCGAACGCTTCACGCTGGTCGGCCGCCACTCGGGGCGCCCAGGAGTAGGCCTGGGTGCGGTGCAGCAGTGGCCGGGCATAGCCATCAAATTCGCGGGGGGTGATTTCTCGGGAGTAGCCGACAAAACGGCGCAACCCATCCAGGCGTCGCTCCTGCTCGTCGAAACGCTCGGCGATGCGGCTATGGCGCTCGCTGGCCAGCAGTTCGAAGCGCTGGCGCAGTTGCTGCTTGTAGAAGGCATGGGTGGCGGTGGCCAGCGCGGCCGTGAGCAGGCAGCCAACGGCCAACGCCGCCAGGGCAACGCCCCAGGCGGACAGCTCGTCGCCGAGCCGGCCGGACAGCTTCGCAGGCACGCTTGGGTTCGACATGGATAACTCTCGTCAACGTCAGCGTCCTGCGAATGGTGCCACCCCTACTACTTTATAGCTAATAGCAAGAGGCCATGCCAGCAGTCCCGCGACTCAGCGCAGGCGCAGTTGCCAGGCCCGGTGGATGCGGTTGTTACGGGCGAAGTCCGGGTCCAGGGTCTGGGCGCTGATCTCCTCCACGGCATACCGCGTGCTCAGATGCTCGTCGAGCTGGAACTTGCGGAAGTTGTTGGAGAAATACAGCACCCCACCAGGCGCCAGGCGCGCCATGGCCAGGTCGAGCAGCTCGACGTGATCGCGCTGCACATCGAACACGCCTTCCATGCGCTTGGAGTTGGAGAAGGTCGGCGGGTCGATGAAGATCAGGTCGAAGCTTTCCTGGTTGTTCTGCAGCCAGGCCATCACGTCACTCTGTTCCAGGCGGTTGCGCTCGGAGAAGCCATTGAGCGACAGGTTGCGACGGGCCCAGTCCAGGTAGGTCTTGGACAAGTCGACGCTGGTGGTGCTGCGCGCACCACCCTTGGCCGCGTGCACGGTGGCCGTGGCGGTGTAGCAGAACAGGTTGAGGAAGCGCTTGCCGACGGCCTCGCGCTGGATGCGCATGCGCATCGGGCGGTGATCGAGGAACAGGCCGGTGTCCAGGTAGTCGGTGAGGTTGACCAACAGCTTGACGCCACCCTCGGTCACTTCCTGGAAGCGGCCTTCGGTGGCCTGGCGCTCATACTGGCGGGTGCCGCTCTGGCGTTCGCGGCGCTTGAGCACCACGCGCTGCGGGTCGATGCCCAGCGCCTGGGGGATTGCCGCCAGGGCATCGAGCAGACGTACCTGGGCCTTGTCCGGATCGACCGAACGGGGCGCGGCGTATTCCTGGACATGCACCCAGTCCTGGTACAGATCCACCGCCAGGGCGTACTCGGGCATGTCGGCATCGTAGACGCGATAGCAATCGACCTGCTCGCGACGGGCCCACTTGCCCAACTGCTTGAAGTTCTTCTGCAGGCGGTTGGCGAACATCTGCGCCCCCTCGGACAGGCGCGCCGGCTCGCTGGCCACCGGGGCCTGGCGACGGGGCTCGCCCTCTTCGACTGCGGCCTGGCGACGCTCACCCGTGACGAACTGGTCGGGCTGGACCTTGAACAACAGCAGCTTGCACGGCAACGCACCGTTCCAGAACGCATACTGCTTGTGGCTGCGGATGCCCATGCGCTTGCCCAGCTCGGGCGCGCCGGTGAACACCGCGGCCTCCCAGCCCATGCAAGCCTGGCGCAGACGCTCGCCCAGGTTCTGATAGAGGTACAGCAGGCTGGCTTCGTCACCCAGACGCTCGCCGTAGGGCGGGTTGCTGATCACCAGGCCTTTCTGGTTCTGGTCAGGGCGCGGCTCGAAACTGGCCACCTCGCCCTGGTAGATCTTCACCCAGTCACCCAGGCCTGCGCGCTCGACGTTGTTGCGCCCCGGCTGGATCAGGCGAGGGTCGGCCTCGTAGCCGCGAATCCACAGCGGCGGCTTGGCCAGGCCAGCCTGGGCACGGGCCTGGGCCTCGTCGTGCAGCTTGCGCCACAGCGCCGGCACATGGCCGAGCCAGGCGCTGAAGCCCCAGCGCTCGCGCTTGAGGTTCGGCGCGATGTCCGCAGCGATCATCGCCGCCTCGACCAGGAAGGTGCCCACGCCGCACATAGGGTCGGCCAGGGCGCCGCCTTCGGCGGCGATACGTGGCCAGCCGGCACGGATCAGCACCGCCGCCGCCAGGTTTTCCTTCAGCGGCGCGGCGCCTTGCTGCAAGCGGTAGCCGCGCTGGTGCAGGCTGTGGCCGGACAGGTCGAGGGACAAGATCGCCTCGCCACGGTCCAGACGCAGGTGCACGCGCAGGTCGGGGTCGAGCTTGTCCACCGAAGGACGCAGCCCCTCGCGGCTGCGCAGCTTGTCGACGATGGCGTCCTTCACCTTCAGGGCGCCGAAGTGGGTGTTGTCGATGCCCGAGCCATGGCCGCTGAATTCCACCGCCAGGGTGCCATCGGCTTCCAGGTGTTCGGCCCAGTCGACGGCATGCACACCATCGTACAGGTCGTCGGCGTTCTTCATCGAGAAACGCTTGAGCACCAGCAGCACCCGGTTGGCCAGGCGCGACCAGAGGCACAGGCGATAGGCGGTTTCCATGTCGGCCGAGCCGCGGATGGCCGATGTGTGCTCACGCACTTCGGTCAGGCCCAGCTGGTTCGCCTCTTCGGCGAGCAGGCCTTCGAGGCCCTTGGGGCAGGTGAGATAAAGTTCGAAACGGTCCGACATGAGTAATCCAGAGCCTTTGGCTAGGTAGATGACAGGCCAACGCGTCGGCCTGCCGCTGTTTGCCCGCACGCCTTCCAGCAGGCGCCCGGGTGGCCTTGCGGGACAGACCGCAAGGCCGGGCCGCCCGACACATTGCCGCCACGCCAAGGGGCGAGAGAGGCTTTGATCGTCGGGCAGTGTGGAAAATTCCTGGACGGCGGGCCCGGGGGGTGACCCTTCGTCGCATCAGCAAGTATGACGGTCATCATCCAGCAACGCTGGCCAATTGACGCCAATGTTCGTTAAACCCTGATCATAGCGGGCTCAACGGCAAACAAGGTTCAGTCGCATTTATTTACTTATCCCCTCACCCTCAAAAAGGTTACGTCCTTATGACAAATCGATCATTCACACTGTGACTCGCATTCGTTAGAACTGGCCTTAGGTCGTCTCGCAACGGGGCGGCACCTTCAGCCCGCCACGCCGGCAGCGGGCGCACACCGGCAGAACGATTCTGCCCGGCCTCGGAGAGGCCGACGGGACATTACAGTCAACAAGTGAGGGCAACACCCTATGAGAAGACTTAAGCGTGATCCGTTGGAAAGAGCATATTCACGTGGCTACCAGTACGGGGTCACCGGCAAATCCCGCGAACTTTGCCCCTTCAACCTGCCATCCGTTCGCCAGGCCTGGATCAACGGCTGGCGCGAAGGTCGCGGTGATAATTGGGACGGCATGACCGGTACCGCTGGCATTCATAGACTCAACGAAAATCACGCCGTTGGCTGAACGAGGACACTGAATTCGAGTTACCCATGCGCGCCCTATCCGGGCGGCGGGCTGCGGCCCAGGGGCCCCTTTTGAGGGGCCCTTTTTTATGCCCTTGAATCGGTGTCGGCTGCATCGCGGATGAATCCGCTCCTACCGGTAGCGACGCACGCCCCGGTAGGAGCGGATTCATCCGCGATGGGCTCACCTCGGCATCGCGGCAATCGCGTCCACCGCCTCGCGAATCAACGCGGGCCCCTTATAGATGAAGCCCGAATAAATCTGCACCAGGCTCGCCCCTGCAGCGATTTTCTCAGCCGCATGGCGACCCTCGGTGATACCGCCCGCCGCGATGATCGGCAGCTTGCCACCCAACTCACCCGCCAACACCTTCACCGTGTGAGTGCTCTTCTCCAGCACCGGCGCCCCCGACAGGCCGCCCGCCTCGCCACCGAACGGCAGACCCTCGACACCCTCACGGCCAAGAGTCGTGTTGGTAGCGATCACCGCGTCCATCCCCGATTCCATCAGTGCCGCCGCCACCAGGGCGGTTTCCTCGTCACTCATGTCCGGGGCGATCTTGATCGCCAGCGGCACGCGCTTGCCGTTGCTCACCGCCAGTTGCTCGCGACGCTCGGCCAGGGCATCGAGCAGTTGCTTGAGCGAGTCGCCGAACTGCAGGCTGCGCAGGCCCGGCGTGTTGGGCGAGCTGACGTTGACGGTGATGTAGCTGGCGTCGTTGTAGACCTTCTCCAGGCAGATCAGGTAGTCATCCTGGGCGCGCTCGACCGGGGTGTCGAAGTTCTTGCCGATGTTGATACCCAGCACGCCGCTGTACTTCGAGGCCCGCACCCGCGCCAGCAGGTTGTCGACACCCAGGTTGTTGAAGCCCATGCGGTTGATGATCGCGGTGGCCTCGGGAATACGGAACAGGCGCGGCTTGGGGTTGCCCGGCTGCGGGCGCGGGGTCACGGTGCCGATCTCGACGAAACCGAAGCCCAGCTGGGCGAAGCCATCGATGGCCGCGCCGTTCTTGTCCAGGCCCGCGGCCAGGCCGACCGGGTTGGCGAAGTTCAAGCCCATGACACTTACCGGCAACGCTGCTGGCTGCTTGCACAGCAGGCCATTGAGCCCAAGGCGGCCACCGGCGCCGATCAGGTCCAGCGAGAGGTCGTGGGAGGTTTCCGGGGAAAGCTTGAACAGCAACTGGCGGGCCAGGGTATACATGGGCGGGCGGACTCGCGGTGTGTGAGGGAGCGATTATAGCCAGCGCGCCGTCGTGGCGACAGGGGCCTGGCACATGGGTTGCTTCTCCTGCCCCATGCCGTTGCGCTGAAACCCCCGAGGATCCCCGTGAATACAGCCCTCCCGACAATGCCCCTGGCCTGGGTCAACGGCAGCGATGCCCCCGAGAAGACCTGCCTGGACATCGGGTTCATGGCCCTGACCGACTGCGCCTCGGTGATCGTGGCCGCCACCCAGGGCTTCGCCCAGCAGCAGGGCCTGACCCTGAACCTGCACCGCCAGGCCTCCTGGGCCGGCCTGCGCGACAAGCTGACCCGGGGCGAGCTGGACGCCGCCCACTGCCTGTACGGGCTGGTCTATGCTGTGCAGCTTGGCGTGGGCGGCGGCCCGGCCAGGGACATGGCGGTGCTCATGGGCCTGAACCAGAATGCCCAGGCCATCAACCTCTCCCCGGCACTGCAGCGCAAGGGCGTGACCAGCCCCGAGGCACTCGCCCGGCTGGTGCACCAGCATGGCGCACGGCTGACCTTCGCCCAGACCTTCCCCACCGGCACCCACGCCATGTGGCTGTACTACTGGCTGGCCAGCCAGGGCATTCACCCATTGCGTGACGTCGATAGCGTGGTGGTGCCACCCGCGCAGATGGTCGCCCACCTGCAGGCAGGGCGTATCGACGGCTTCTGTGCCGGCGAGCCCTGGTCGGCCGACGCCATCGCCAAGGGCCAGGGTTTCACCTTGGCCACCAGCCAGGCGGTGTGGCCGGATCACCCGGAAAAAGTGCTGGCCTGCGCCCGCGGCTTCGTCGAGCAGTACCCCAACAGCGCCCGGGCGCTGATCAAGGCGGTCCTCGCCGCCAGCCGGTTCATCGAACAGAACCTCGAGAACCGCCGGGGCGCTGCGCAGTTGCTCAGTGGCGACAGCTACCTGGGCATCCCGGTGAGCAGCATCGAACCGCGCCTGCTTGGCGAATACCAGGATGGCCTGGGCAACCGCTGGCAGGACCGCCACGCACTGCGCCTGTTCGACCAGGGCCGCGCCAACCTGCCCTACCTCTCCGACGGCATGTGGTTCATGACCCAGTTCCGCCGCTGGGGTATCCTGCGCGACGACCCGGATTACCTCGAGGTGGCACGCCAGGTCCAGCAACTGGCCTTGTACCGTGAGGCCGCCGAAGCCTTGCACATACCCTGCGCCGAGCTACCGATGCGCAGTAGCCGGCTGATCGACGGCAGCCGCTGGGACGGCAGCGACCCCCATGGCTACGCGCGCAGCTTCAGCCTGCACGCCCTGGACGTGGCGCCCGGCGCACGCGTCGGACGCTGAGGGACGACCATGTTGCGCATCCTGCTGATCGACGACACCGAAAAGAAGGTTGGCCGCCTCAAGGCCGCATTGAGCGAGGCGGGCTTCGAGGTAATCGAGGCCAGCGGCCTGACCATCGACCTGCCCGGCTGCGTCGAAACGGTGCGCCCGGACGTGGTGCTGATCGATACCGAGTCACCCGGCCGGGATGTACTGGAGCAGATGGTGCTGGTCAGCCGCGATCACCCACGGCCCATCGTGCTGTTCACCGACGAGCACGATCCTGGGGTGATGCGGCAGGCGATCCAGGCCGGAGTCAGCGCCTATATCGTCGAAGGCATCCACGCCGCACGCCTGCAACCGATCCTCGACGTGGCCATGGCACGCTTCGAGAGCGACCAGGCGCTGCGCGCGCAACTGTTGGCCCGCGACCAGCAACTGGCCGAACGCAAGCGCATCGAGCAGGCCAAGGGGCTGCTGATGAAGATGAAGGACTGCAACGAGGAGCAGGCCTACACCCTGATGCGCCGCCAGGCCATGAGCCGCCAGCAGAAGCTGATCCAGGTGGCGGAGCAGATCATCGCCCTGTCCGAGATGCTCGGCTGAACACCCCCGCCACATTGTAGGAGCCAGCTTGCTGGCGAATCAGACACCACCATTCACCGACACAAGAACCTGGCCCGCCTCTTGCTCATTGAAAACCAGGTAGCCAACGGCGGTTGCCCCCAAACCCCGACAAAGACGTCGCTCCCCGCTCCACAGCCGTGGACCGGGCAGCGGCGTCTTTGCGTTTCCGCCCCTGTGTTGTGCGCCCCACGAGGTGTTCGATGAATACGAGCTTCTGGAAATCCGGGCATGTGCCCACCCTGTTCGCCGCCTTCCTCTACTTCGACCTGAGCTTCATGGTCTGGTACCTGCTCGGCCCCCTGGCGGTGCAAATCGCCGCCGACCTACAGCTCAGTGCCCAGCAACGGGGACTGATGGTGGCCACGCCGATCCTGGCTGGGGCGGTGCTGCGCTTCGCCATGGGACTGCTGGTCGACCGCCTGTCACCGAAAACCGCCGGTCTCATCGGCCAGGTGGTAGTGATCGTCGCCCTGGCCTGCGCCTGGTACCTAGGCGTGCACAGCTATGAACAGGCGCTGTTGCTCGGCGTGTTCCTCGGCTTCGCCGGGGCCTCGTTCGCCGTCTCCTTGCCGCTGGCCTCGCAGTGGTACCCACCGCAGCACCAGGGCAAGGCCATGGGCATCGCCGGTGCCGGCAACTCCGGCACGGTGTTCGCCGCCCTGCTGGCGCCCGCCCTGGCGGCCGGCTTTGGCTGGAACAATGTGTTCGGCTTTGCCCTGCTACCGCTGCTGCTGACCCTGGCGCTGTTCGCCCTGCTGGCGCGCAATGCCCCGGAGCAGCCCAAGCCGAAGGCCATGGCCGACTATCTCAGGGCCTTGGGCGACCGAGACAGCTGGTGGTTCATGTTCTTCTACAGCGTCACCTTCGGCGGCTTCATCGGCCTGGCCAGCGCCCTGCCCGGCTACTTCAGCGACCAGTACGCCTTGAGCCCGGTCACCGCGGGCTACTACACCGCCGCCTGCGTGTTCGCCGGCAGCCTGATGCGCCCGCTGGGCGGCGCCCTGGCCGATCGCTTCGGCGGCATCCGCACCTTGCTGGCCATGTACGGCGTGGCGGCCGTGTGCATCGCCGCGGTCGGCTTCAACCTGCCCAGCGCGGCAGCAGCACTGGCACTGTTCGTCAGCGCCATGCTGGGGTTGGGCGCCGGCAATGGCGCGGTGTTCCAACTGGTGCCGCAACGCTTCCGCCAGGAGATCGGGGTGATGACCGGGCTGATCGGCATGGCGGGCGGCATTGGTGGCTTCCTCCTCGCGGCCGGATTAGGCGCCATCAAGCAGCATACCGGCGACTACCAGCTGGGCCTGTGGCTGTTCGCCAGCCTCGGCTTGCTGGCCTGGTTCGGCCTGCATGGCGTCAAACTGCGCTGGCGCACCACCTGGGGCTCGGCGGCGGTCACCGCGGCACGGGTATGAGCCTGCGCTTGAGTTTCGCCCAGGCCAGCGCCACCGGGCCGCGGGAGGAGAACCAGGACGCCCTGCGCCTGGTCACCCCCGCGCCGGAGCTGGCCGCCAGCAAGGGCTACCTGTTCGCCCTCGCCGACGGCGTCAGCCACTGCGCCGACGGCGGCCTGGCGGCGCGAGCCAGCCTCCAGGCGCTGGCGCTGGACTACTACGCCACGCCTGCCACCTGGAGTGTGGCCCAGGCCCTGGACCGCCTGTTGCTGGCGCAGAACCGCTGGCTGCGCGCCCAGGGCAATGGCCAGCCTCTGCTGACCACGCTAAGCGCCCTGGTGCTGCGCGGGCGACGCTTCACCCTCGCCCATGTCGGCGATTGCCGCCTGTACCACTGGCATGGGGAACACCTGCAATGCCTGAGCGAGGACCATGTCTGGGATCAACCGGGCATGCAGCATGTACTCAAGCGCGCCCTGGGCCTGGACCAGCAGTTGCTGGTGGACTACCTGGAGGGTGACCTGCACCAAGGCGAATGCTTCCTGCTGCTCAGCGATGGCGTCTGGGCCAGCCTGGGGGATGCGCATATCCAGTCGATCCTGCGTGAACAACCCGATCCGCAGGAGGCCGTCGATACTCTGGTGAGCGCCGCCCATCTGTGCGGCAGCCAGGACAATGCCAGCGCCCTGCTGATCCGAGTCGATGAGCTGGGCCCGGTGAGCCTCGGCGACACACTGGCGCAATCGCAGCAATGGCCACTGCCCGGTACCTTGCGCAACGGACAGATGATCGATGACTGGAAGGTCGATGCCTTGCTCGGCCAAAGCCGCCAGTCGCAGCTTTATCGCGTACGAGACGAGCAAGGCCAGGCCTGGCTGCTCAAGACCTTGCCTCAGGTCGACGAAGTGGAACCCCAGGCAATCCAGAGCCTGCTGCTGGAAGAATGGTTCCTGCGCAGGGTCGCTGGCCGGCACTTCCCCGAGACGCACCCGGCCAACCAGCGCCAGCACCTGTACTACCTGATGCGAGAGTATCCAGGTGAGACCCTTGCGACCTTGTTTGCCACCCACGGCCCCTTGCCCCTGCCACAGTGGCTGGAGATTGCTCGCCAGCTATTGCACGCGGTTGGCGCGCTGCACCGGCGCAACCTGCTGCATCGCGACATCAAACCGGAAAATCTTCATCTGGGCAGTGATGGCCAGTTGCGTGTGCTGGACTTCGGCTTGGCCTATTGCCCGGGATTGTCCGAGGACTTGCCCCACACCTTGCCTGGTACGCCGTCGTATATCGCTCCGGAAGCCTTCGATGGGCAGCCACCCAGCCCACGCCATGACCTCTACGCAGTGGGTGTGACGCTATACCACCTGCTGACAGGGCACTATCCCTACGGTGAGATCGAAGCCTTCCAGCGACCACGCTTTGGAGCCCCAGTGAGCGCCGCCCGTTATCGCCCCGACTTGCCCGAGTGGTTGCAGCGCAATCTGGAGCAGGCGGTGGCCGCCAATCCAGCGCACCGCTTCGAGACGGCTGAACAGTGGTTGTTGCTGCTTGAGCGCGGGGATCGACAGGAACTGCCCGACCGACCACGCCCGCTGCTGGAGCGTGAGCCGCTTAAAGTGTGGCGAACGGTGGCGTTGATCTCGTTGCTGGTCAACCTGGCGGTGTTTCTCGCCCTGCTCAAGGGATGAACCGCAAGCCGGTTCTCAAAGCCCATTGATTTGGCACAACACCTGTAGGAGCGGCTTTAGCCGCGATCACCCGCGAAGCGGGTACCAGATACCGCGTCGCCTGCATCGCGGCTAAAGCCGCTCCTACAGAAGACCCTTACAGGGGTACCGCGCCGGTGAACGCCAGGCAAAGAAAAACCCGGCCGAGGCCGGGTTTTTCGTGAAGCGTCAAACCAATTACTTGGCCTGGGCTTCTACCTGAGCTTCTACGCGACGGTTGACGGCGCGGCCAGCTTCGGTGGCGTTGTCGGCGACCGGACGGGTCTCGCCGTAGCCAACCGAGCTCACACGGCCCGATTCAACACCGTACTGCTGGGTCAGGACATCTTTGACAGCCTTGGCACGACGCTCGGACAGCTTCTGGTTGTAAGCGTCTGGGCCGACGGAGTCAGTGTGACCTTCCACGGTGGTGGTGGTCTGTGGGTACTGCTTCATGAAGTCAGCCAGGTTCTTGATGTCAGCGTAGCTGTTTGGCTTGACGACCGACTTGTCGAAGTCGAACTTGACGTCCAGCTCAACGCGAACGACTTCGGCAACAGCCGGGCAGCCATCAGCGTCAACGGTAACGTTGGCTGGGGTGTCAGGGCACTTGTCGACGTTGTCGCAGACGCCGTCGTTGTCGCTGTCGGAGCAGACTTCAGCAACTGGAGCCGGCGCAGGAGCGGCTTTCTGGCCACCGCTGCCACCGAAGTTCAGACCCAGACCAACGGTCGGACCCCACTCGGTGTTGCCGTTGTCGATGTTGTACATGGCTTCAACGCCGGCACGGGCGAAGAACATGTCGGTGATGTACCACTTGGCGCCAGCGCCAACGTTGGCGAAGGTGGAGTGGTCACGGCCGCTACGAGTGGCCTGGCCCAGGCTTTCGTGAGCGAAACCAGCGGAAACGTACGGACGCAGTGCATCGCCAACGGTACCGAAGTGGTAGGTGGCGTCCAGCTTGGTTTTCGAGCCTTTGATGTCTTTGTTGAAGACTTCGCCACGAGCGTTGTGAGTCTCGTTGTAGCCCAGGTCAAGGGAGACGTCATCGGTCAGGAAGTAACCGAGGCGAACACCAGGGTTGGTGCCGTCGTTCTTGAAGTTGCGCTCGCTATCGTAGAACTGCTTGGTGACGTTGCCTTCGATTTCGACCGCGCCTTGGCCTTGTGCCAGAGCACCGAGCGAAGTAGCGGCTACGAGAGTACCAATGGCCAAGCCCAAGGTGTTTTTCAATTTCATCCGTTAAATCCCCATCTGGTGATAGTTAAGCAGTCCCACCAACATCCGGGGGACAACTCGACGGCAAGTCTAGCAGAACTTGCCGGTTGGTTAGAGGTATTTGCAGCCGACTAAGTTTCAGCCAGGCCTGCAAATTTCTCTCTAAGCTTGTCGAGCGCGCGCTTGTAGCGCATTTTCGTGGCGCTCAGGCCCATGTGCATGATGTCCGCGATCTCCTGGAATTCCAGCTCCGCGACAAATCGCAGCACCAGGATTTCCCGGTCGATCGGGTTCACATGCACCAGCCATTTATCCAGCCCGCCCTTTTCTTCAGGCTTCGGTGCCGTGTCCTCGGACGCCTCTTCGACAGGGTCCAGGCTCAGGGCATCCATCAGCCTTCGTTTGCGACGCTCCTTGCGGTACTGGGTGATGCATTCGTTGTAGGTGATGCTGTAGAGCCAGGTCTTGAACTTCGATTTGCCCTCGAAGTTCTTCAGCCCGTACAGCACCTTCAACATCACCTCCTGACAGACATCGTCGGCATCCCGATCGTTCCCCAGGTAGCGCGCGCAGACGTTGAACAGGGTCCGCTGGTAGCGCCGCATGAGTTCCTCATAGGCGCGGGTAACGTGAAACAGCTCCTCATGCGAACGCGCCACCAACTCCTCGTCGGTGAGCTCCCGGGGGTCATAGCGCATGGGCGGCGAATGAACTTTATTCAAAACGGATCTGGCCGACAGTCAGGTCAATGTCGCCGCTCGGCCCCCTTGGGCCGATTTCGCGGCGGCATACATTAACAGCTTTTGTGCGGTTAGCGGCTATTTACGCGCTGCTCGAGCAGCACACGGTTAGAAAACGACACTAATTCGCCATCATCGGTCAGCAGGGTCGTCTTGACCGTGCCGATCTCCTCGATGTGCCCCTCGACCTCGCCAATACGCACCTGCTGGCCTACTTGATACAGCTCACGCACATAGATTCCAGCCAGGATCTGCCCGGCAATTTCACGGCTGCCCAGGCCCATTGCCAGGGCAACGGCCAGACCAACGGTAATCAATCCGATGACGATGACATGGTTCAGCAGGTCGGTCTTGACCTCCAGCTGGCTGATCGCCACCGAGATGCTGATGATGATCACCAGGCCCTGGGCGATACGCCCGACGCCTGCGGCGTATTCCAGGCCAATACCTTCGGCGGCGCCGCGCACCAGCCCGTTGACCAATTGCGCCAGGAGCACGCCGGCCAGCAGCACCAGCGCCGCGCCGAACACCTTGGGCAGGTACAGGGCAAGCATGTCGAGGGTCGCCGAGACCCGCTCCAGCCCCAGCGATTCAGCGGCAGAGACCAGGAAGATCAGCAGCACGAACCAGTAGACGATCTTGCCAATCAGCGTCGAAATCGGCACCTGAATACCAACCCGGGCCAGCATCTTGGTCAGCCCGGTGCCGCTCATCAGCCGGTCGAGGCCGAACTTGGCGAGCACCTTGGAGAGCAAGGTGTCGAGCAGCTTGGCCACGACGAAGCCGAGCAGCACCACGACCAGTGCACCGAACAGGTTGGGGATGAAGTTCGCCACCTTGGTCCAAAGGGCGGTCATGGCGGTGACCAGGCTCTGGGTCCAGAGATCGAGTTCCATATTCAATCGGCCTTATCTGCGTGCCTGCCAGCGGCAGCGTTGCGGGTAGAGTTGCGACGGACCGGCGCGACATGCGCCGAACCATTGTTCACGGCGATCAGCAGCGCCTGGCTCCAACGGCCAAGCAAGCTGAACAGATCGCCCGCACCGACCTGGCGGTTGGCGGTCTTGAGCACGCGACCCAGGCAAGCGGCGTCGTCACGGTCCTGGCCGGACGGCGACGCCTTGAGCAGGTCGCGCAGGGATTCTTCAAACGGATCGTGCATGGGCACCTCGCGCAATGTCAGTCAAAGACGAGGGCACCGAGCGATGGGTCACACACGGATGTGGGACGAATGTTTCAAAATGAGTTTCCAGAGCCCCTCTGGCTTCGTGGGAGCGGGCTTGCCCCGCGATGAGGCGCATCACACCCACCTCAGCCGCCGGAACAACAGCCACTGCCCCACCGCCAACCCCAGCACGATCAGGCTGGCGAACAGGAAGCCATAGGGGCTGCTGGAGCCCGGAATACCGCCGACGTTGATGCCCAGCAGCCCAGTAACGAAGCTCATCGGCAGGAAGATGCAGGTGATGATGCCGAAGCGGTACATGGTCCGGTTCATCCGCTCGCTGCGCCGCCGGTCCTCGCTCTCCAGCACCAGGGCGGCGCGTTCGCGGGCCAGTTCCAGCTCCTCCAGGTAGCGGATCAGGCTGTTGTTCAGCTCGTTCCAGTAGTCCGCGTCGGGGTCGGCGAACCAGCTGCACTTGTTGCGCGACAGTTGGGCGTAGATATCCCGTTGCGGGGCGAGGAAACGGCGCAGGCCGGCGGCACGACGACGGATTTGCTGCAGGCTGCCCTGCTCCGGCGTATACCGTTCGTCGGATTCCACCTTCTCTTCCTCGAGATCGACGGCTTCCGACAGGTCGCTGACCAGTGCCTGGACCTTTTCCGTGAGCAGCTCGCCCATCAGCAGGAGCAGTTCGGAGGCCGACGTTGGCCCCCTGCCCTCGTCCAACTGCTGGAGGATTTCGTCGCTGGCACGCAGAGGGCGCAGACGCAGCGAGATGACCCGGCGCGCCTCGGCGAAGATGCGCACCGATACCATGTCTTCAGGCTCCGCACCCGGGTTGAGGTTGACACCACGCAGGAACAGCAGCATCTGCTCATTGGCCAGCTGCAAAAGACGTGGGCGGGTGTTTTCCTCCAGCAGCAGGTCGCAGGCGAATTCGCTCAGGCCACTGTCCTGCAACAACCAGGTGCGGGTCTGCGGGTGACTGCGATCCCAATGCAGCCACAGGCTCTCCTGAGCCTGCAGCTGCAGACCATCCAGCTCGGTCCGGGCGATCGAGCGCGCACCGCCCTTGCCATCGAGCACCAGGGCATGCACCAGGCCCCACTGCGCGTTGTCTTCCTCGAACATCAAAGCTCCATCAGCGCCCGCGGCGCGTCACTCCGGCATCTTCAGCGGGCTTGGCGAGACGATCACGCCATTGTTGTCGGCGTACACGTACTCGCCCGGGCGGAAGGTCACGCCGGCAAACGTGACCGCGACGTTAAGGTCGCCGATACCGCGCTTGTCGGTCTTCATCGGGTGGCTGGCCAGGGCCTGCACGCCGACATCGGTCTGCACCAGCACATCGACGTCACGCACGCAGCCATAGATCACCAGGCCTTCCCAGCCATTCTTCGCGGCTTTCTCTGCAAGCATGTCGCCCAGCAGCGCGCGGCGCAGCGAACCGCCGCCATCGACTACCAGGACCTTGCCCTTGCCGTCGAGATCGACCTGCTCCTTGACCAGCGAGTTGTCCTCGAAGCATTTGATGGTGACGATCTGGCCGCCGAACGAGTCGCGGCCACCGAAGTTGCTGAACATGGGTTCGAGCACCTGGACCAGGTCCGGGTAGGCGTCGCACAGGTCGGGCGTTACGTAATGCTGCATGGGAAACTCCTGTCAGTCACAACGAAAGCGAAGGTGGCCTCAAGGCTACACCCTGGACAGCCTGGCAGTCATCCGGGACCGCTCAGTCAGTTTGCCCCCACAGCAGCACCGGAACCTGTAGGAGCCAGCCTTGCTGGCGATGCCCGGCAAAGCCGGGCCAGGCATGGGAGCAACTGCCTTGTGCCGACTGTGCTGGCCCATTCGCCGGCAAGGCCGGCTCCTACAGGTACGGCGCAGCGTTCAGCACAGGCGCAAGTGGTTAGCTTACCGCCACCGGCTCCACTGCAACCGTCGAGGCATGTACTGGGATCAACGGATCTCTCAACCAGCGTTCCACCAGCGGCCACACCTGTGCCTGCGCCGCCTTGCTGACCAGCATGTCGACATGCCCGAAGGGCTCGAAACTCTCCTCCCGCCCCAGTCGCAGGAACTGCTTGCTGTCGCCGCCGAACTGCTCGAACAGCTTGCGGCAGGCCCACACCGGGTCCTGGAAGTCCGCCGCGCCGGCCACTGCCAGCAACGGCACCTCGACATCCGCCAACCCCGCCCACCAGTCCTGCTCCTTGTCACCGAAACGACCGAACAGGCCGTTCCAACGCAGGCTTTCCAGGGCCAGGCCAATGGGCTCGTCTTCCGGGCCGCGCTTGAGGCGCGAGCCGGAAATCTGCGCAAACCGCTTGATCAACAGACGCGCGCCCCACTCAACCGGCGGCACCTTCAATGGCCAGTAGACCCGGCTGACCTGGGTGCCGAAGAGCGCCGCACTGGCCACCAGCCCGACCTCCAGGTATCCGCTGCCCAGGGCCGCAGCCAGCGTGATGCCACCCAACGAGTGCCCAACCCAGTGCGGAGCCTGCCCGGTCTGCTCGTGAACGAACGCACCGATCACCGGCAAGTCGTAGCGGGCGTAGTCCGCTACCCGGTTGTGCCGCCAGTCGCGGTTGCGTGGCGACAGGCCATGACCGCGCATTTCCGGGACCCACACGTCGAAACCGGCGCGCGCGAGGAAGGCGCCCAGGCCAATGCCCTTGGGCGAGAACCAGAACCGTCGGTTGGAAAAACTGCCGTGCAGCAGAATGACCGGCACGCCCTGGGCGCGCCGTTGATCAGCCAGCCCCAGACGGGTGACTGCCAGTTCGACGCTCGGGTCCGGGCTGTTGCCGGCCTTGATCCGATAGACGTCTTCGCTGAGGTCGCCACGGCGCTCGGCACTGAGCAACGCGACGGGGAAAAGGGTGCTGCTGCTTTGCATGGGCTCACAAACATACAAGGGAAACGAAATGCAGGAGCGGGCTTGACCCGCGATCTGGCCAGACCAGACGACCGAGGCGTCCGCACTGGCGCTATCGCGGGGCAAGCCCGCTCCTACAGGGTCCGCAGCGGGAGCGCAACAGCGCTCCCGCCGATCACATCAGGCCGCGCCCTGGCCTTCGGCCAGGAAGAACCAGGTTTCGAGCACCGAGTCCGGGTTCAGCGACACGCTCTCGATACCCTGCTCCATCAGCCACTTGGCGAGGTCCGGGTGGTCCGACGGGCCCTGGCCACAGATGCCGATGTACTTGCCGGCCTTGTTGCATGCCTGGATGGCGTTGGCCAGCAGCTTCTTCACGGCCGGGTTACGTTCGTCGAACAGGTGGGCGATGATCCCCGAGTCGCGGTCCAGGCCCAGGGTCAGCTGAGTCAGGTCGTTGGAACCGATGGAGAAGCCATCGAAGAACTCGAGGAACTCCTCGGCCAGAATGGCATTGGACGGCAGCTCGCACATCATGATCACACGCAGGCCGTTGTCGCCGCGGGCCAGGCCGTTCTCGGCGAGCAGGTCGACGACCTGGCTGGCCTCGCCCAGGGTGCGCACGAACGGCACCATGATCTCGACATTGGTCAGGCCCATGTCGTTGCGCACGCGCTTGAGCGCGCGGCACTCGAGTTCGAAGCAGTCACGGAACGATTCGCTGATGTAGCGCGAGGCGCCACGGAAGCCCAGCATCGGGTTTTCTTCTTCCGGCTCGTACAGCTTGCCGCCGATCAGGTTGGCGTACTCGTTGGACTTGAAGTCCGACAGGCGCACGATGACCTTTTTCGGGTAGAAGGCCGCGGCCAGGGTGCTGATGCCCTCGACCAGTTTCTCGACATAGAAACCGACCGGGTCGTCGTAGCCGGCGATGCGCTTGTCGACGCTGTCTTTGAGCTCAGGCGGCAGGCCGGCGTAGTTGAGCAGCGCCTTGGGGTGCACGCCGATCATGCGGTTGATGATGAACTCCAGGCGTGCCAGGCCGACACCGGCGTTGGGCAGCTGGGCGAAGTCGAAGGCGCGGTCCGGGTTGCCGACGTTCATCATGATCTTGAACGGCAGCTCGGGCATGGCGTCCACCGAGTTCTGCTTGATGTCGAAGCCCAGCTCGCCTTCGAAGATGAAGCCGGTATCGCCTTCGGCGCAGGAGACGGTGACGCCCTGGCCGTCCTTCAGCGCCTGGGTGGCGTTGCCGCAACCGACGACCGCCGGGATGCCCAGTTCACGCGCGATGATCGCCGCATGGCAGGTACGGCCGCCGCGGTTGGTGACGATGGCGCTGGCGCGTTTCATCACCGGTTCCCAGTCCGGGTCGGTCATGTCCGAGACCAGCACGTCGCCCGGCTGGACCTTGTCCATTTCCGAGACGTCGTGGATGACGCGGACCTTGCCGGCGCCGATGCGCTGGCCAATGGCCCGGCCTTCGACCAGCACGGTGCCCTTTTCCTTCAGCAGGTAGCGCTCCATGACATTGGCGCTGGAACGGCTCTTCACGGTCTCGGGGCGGGCCTGGACGATGTACAGCTTGCCGTCGTCACCGTCCTTGGCCCACTCGATGTCCATCGGGCGCTGGTAGTGCTGCTCGATGATCATGGCCTGCTTGGCCAGTTCATTGACTTCGGCGTCGCTCAGGCAGAAGCGCGCGCGATCAGCACGGTCGACTTCGACGGTCTTGACCGAACGGCCAGCCTTGGCTTCTTCGCCGTAGACCATCTTGATGGCCTTGCTGCCCAGGTTGCGGCGCAGTATCGCCGGGCGACCGGCCTGCAGCGTCTGCTTGTGGACATAGAATTCGTCGGGGTTGACCGCGCCCTGCACGACGGTTTCACCCAGGCCGTAGGCGCCGGTGATGAACACCACGTCGCGGAAACCCGATTCGGTATCAAGGGTGAACATCACGCCGGCGGTGCCGGTTTCCGAGCGGACCATGCGCTGCACGCCAGCGGACAGGGCGACCAGCTTGTGGTCGAAGCCCTGGTGCACGCGGTAGGCGATGGCGCGGTCGTTGAACAGCGAGGCGAAGACTTCCTTGGCGGCGCGGATGACGTTGTCGACACCGCGGATATTGAGGAAGGTCTCCTGCTGGCCGGCGAAGGAGGCGTCAGGCAGGTCTTCGGCGGTGGCCGAGGAGCGCACGGCAACGGCCATGTTGTCGTTGCCCTTGGACATTTCGGCGAAGGCCGTACGGATTTCCGAATCCAGGCGCGCCGGGAATTCGGCTTCCATCACCCACTGGCGGATCTGCGCGCCGGTCTTGGCCAGGGCGTTGATGTCGTCCACATCCAGGGCGTCGAGCGCCGCATGAATGCGGTCGTTCAGGCCACTCTGCTCGAGAAAGTCGCGGTACGCCTGGGCCGTAGTGGCAAAGCCGCCCGGCACCGACACGCCGGCACCGGCGAGGTTGCTGATCATCTCGCCGAGGGATGCGTTCTTGCCCCCCACATGCTCCACATCATGGACGCCGAGCTTATCGAGGGAAACTACGTACTCTACCAAGGTGATCTCTCCACTAACTGTATTGGAAAAGCTCAAGGGCGCCCGCCTGCCGGTTTTGCGACTGGGCCGGGACGCTTGTGGCCTGGACCTGGAAAATAAGTGAGAATGCCAAACGACCCTGTTCGGCAAACCGAACCTATCATATCCAGAAATATTCGGCAGCTTAAGGCCCCAGGTGCAAATGAAACGAACTGCGTTCTTCATCTCCGACGGTACCGGCATCACCGCAGAAACGCTGGGCCAGAGCCTGCTCGCTCAATTCGAGAGCATTCCGTTCAACAAATTCACCCGCCCCTACATCGATACGCTGGACAAGGCCCGCGCCATGGTCCAGCAAATCAACGCCGCGGCCGAGCGCGACGGGGTGCGCCCGATCATCTTCGACACCATCGTCAACCAGGACATCCGTGAGGTCATGGCCACGTCCAATGGCTTCATGATCGACATCTTCTCGACGTTTTTATCCCCGCTCGAGCAGGAATTGACCGCCCATTCGTCTTATTCCGTGGGTAAATCCCACTCGATCGGCGGCAACTCGAACTATATGGAGCGCATCGAGGCGGTCAATTTCGCCCTCGACAACGACGATGGCGCGCGCACCCACTACTACGACAAGGCCGACCTGATCCTGGTGGGCGTGTCGCGTTGCGGCAAGACCCCGACCTGCCTGTACATGGCCATGCAGTTCGGCATCCGCGCCGCCAACTACCCGCTGACCGAGGACGACATGGAGCGCCTGCAGTTGCCGGCGGTGCTGAAGAAGCACCACAGCAAGCTGTTCGGGCTGACCATCGACCCCGACCGCCTGACCGCCATCCGCCACGAGCGCAAGCCCAACAGCCGCTATTCGAGCTTCGCCCAGTGCGAGTTCGAGGTGCGCGAGGTGGAGAACCTGTTCCGCAAGGAAAACATCCCCAACATCAACTCCACGCATTTCTCGGTGGAGGAGATTTCGGCGAAGATCCTGGTGGAGAAAGGTGTGGAACGGCGTTTCAAGTAACACACTGCCCCCTGTGGGAGCGGCCTTGTGTCGCGAAAGGGCCGCATAGCGGCCCCAGCAATATCAGCTTGATGCACAAATCCTGGGGCTGCTTCGCACCCCTTTCGCGACACAAGGCCGCTCCCACAGAAATTGGGCCAGCAGATATGAAAAAGCCCCGGCATCGCTGCCGGGGCTTTCTTTTACTTCAATGCAAGGCTCAGGACGGAATCACCACCGCCTGCCCGCTCATCGCCAGATCGACCAGCTCGCGGTTGGCCACCGCGTACATCGCATAGTCGGTACCGGTGGCGTTGCGCAGATCATCGAGCATGGCGCGCCAGCGCTCCACCATCACCCGATGCTGCTCGCACCACAGTGCCACCCGGGCGTCCATGTCGTCCG
Organism: Pseudomonas entomophila L48; assembly: GCF_000026105.1. Taxonomy (NCBI): domain Bacteria; kingdom Pseudomonadati; phylum Pseudomonadota; class Gammaproteobacteria; order Pseudomonadales; family Pseudomonadaceae; genus Pseudomonas; species Pseudomonas entomophila. The sequence continues at coordinate 1,815,463 of NC_008027.1, read as the reverse complement.
GCGCGTCGGCCATCTGCAACACGGAGATGGTGATCGCCCGCTGCTGCAGGTCGATATCGTCGCGGAACGCCTCGCGGGCCAGGGCCTGCCAGTTGTTCTCCACCGGCAAGTTGCTGATTTCCTGCAGGTACCAGGTCAGGTCCAGCGAGCTGCCCACGGCGAAGAACGCCTTGGCCACTTGCGCCGGATCGTGGCCGGTAACGTCCGAGGCCTCGATGATCGGCAGCAGGGTATACAGGTGGGTGGTACCCGCAACCATGCGCGCCAGCAATTCCGGCACACCGGCCTCGACGAAGCCCTGGTAGCGGACCATCCAGCGCTCGCGGGTCGGGCCTTCCAGCAGCTCGTCGAGCTTGAGCCCCAGTTGCGCCAGCACCGGCCCGAAGTGGGCGACGTCACGACCGGCGTCCTGCTCGTTACGGCGGCTACGCAGGAACCAGCGGGTGGCACGGCGGCCCAGGCGCATCAGTTCGTCCATCAGCGTCAGCTGGATCTCGGCCGGGACCTGGTAGTCCAGCGCCTCGATCTGGCGGAACCAGTGCGGCAGGTGGAAGATGTCGCGCACGATCACATAGGCGCCGGCAACGTTCGCCGGGCTCATGCCGGTGGACTCCTTCAGGCGCTGCACGAAGGTGATGCCCATGTTGTTGACCAGGTCGTTGGCGATCTGGGTGCTGACGATCTCGCGTTTCAGGCGGTGACGGCGCATCGAATCGGCGAACTTGCTCACCAGCGACGGCGGGAACGCGGTCTCCATGTCACGGGTGAGGTAGTCGTCGTCCGGCACCAGCGACTTGAGCAGCTGCTCCTTGAGGTCGATCTTGCTGTACGAGATCAGCACCGACAGCTCGGCGCGGGTCAGGCCCTGGCCGGCGGCCAGGCGCTCGGCCAGTTGCTCCTCGGTGGGCAGGAACTCGATGGCGCGGTCCAGCTTGCCACGGGCCTCGAGATCAGCCATCAGGCGCTTGTACTCGGCGATCCGCTCGCGGGCGCGGCGGGCCGCCAGCGACAGCGCTTGCGTCTGCTTGTAGTTGTTGCCCAGCACCAGGCCGGCGACTTCGTCGGTCATGCTGCCCAGCAGCTGGTTGCGCTGCTTCTCGGTCATGTCGCCACCCTGCACAACTTCGTTGAGCAGGATCTTGATGTTGACCTCGTGGTCGGAGCAGTCCACGCCGCCAGCGTTGTCGATGAAGTCGGTGTTGGTGGCGCCGCCGTTCAGGCCGAACTCGACACGACCCAGCTGGGTCATACCCAGGTTGCCGCCCTCGCCCACCACCTTGCAGCGCAGCTCGTTGCCGTTGACGCGCAGGGCGTCGTTGGCCTTGTCGCCGACATCGGCATGGCTCTCGGTGCTGGCCTTGACGTAGGTGCCGATACCGCCGTTCCACAGCAGGTCGACCGGTGCCTGCAGCAACGCGTGCAGCAGCTCGGTTGGCGTCAGGCGGTCGGCTTCGATGGCGAAGCGTTCCTTCATCTGCGGGCTGATGGCGATGCTCTTGGCGCTGCGCGGGAAGATCCCGCCGCCTTCGGACATGATGCTGGTGTCGTAGTCGCTCCAGGCCGAGCGCGGCAAGTCGAACAGGCGCTTGCGCTCGACGAAGCTGGTGGCCGGGTCCGGATTCGGGTCGATGAAGATGTGCAGGTGGTTGAACGCTGCCACCAGTTGCAGCTTGTCGGACATCAGCAGGCCGTTGCCGAATACGTCGCCGGCCATGTCACCGACACCGACCACGGTGATCGGGTCTTCCTGCACGTTGATGCCGCGCTCGCGGAAGTGGCGCTGCACGCCCACCCAGGCGCCACGGGCGGTGATGCCCATCTTCTTGTGGTCGTAGCCGGCCGAACCGCCCGAGGCGAAGGCGTCGCCCAACCAGAAGCCGTAGTCGATGGCAATGCCGTTGGCGATGTCGGAGAAGGTCGCGGTGCCTTTGTCCGCCGCCACCACCAGGTACGGGTCGTCGTCATCGTGACGGACAACGTTCAATGGCGGCACCACGCCACCGTCCTTGAGGTTGTCGGTGATGTCGAGCAGGCCGCTGATGAAGATGCGGTAGCACGCCACGCCTTCGGCGGCGATCTCGTCACGGCTGCCACCCAGCGGCAGGCGGCGCGGCAGGAAGCCGCCCTTGGCGCCCACCGGCACGATCACCGAGTTCTTCACCTGCTGGGCCTTGACCAGGCCAAGCACTTCGGTGCGGAAGTCCTCTTCGCGGTCCGACCAGCGCAGGCCGCCGCGGGCGACGTTGCCAAAGCGCAGGTGCACGCCCTCGACCCGTGGCGAATAGACGAAGATCTCGAATTTCGGCACCGGTTTCGGCAGCTCGGGGATCAGTTTCGGGTTGAACTTGAAGCTGAAGTACGACTTGTTCTGACCGTTGGCGTCCGGCTGGTAGAAGTTGGTGCGCAACGTCGCCTTGATCAGGTCCAGGTAACGGCGCAGGATGCGGTCCTCGTTGAGCACCTGGACCTCGTCCAGGGCGGTGAGGATCGCCTGCTCCAGGCGCTGCTGCTTGTCGTCCAGGTCGTCCTGGGTCAGCTTGCGCGCCAGGTAGAAGCGGGTCTTGAACAACCGGGTCAGTTCGCGGGCGATGTCGGTGTGGTTGTTCAGGGTGCTGGCGATGTAGCCCAGGTCAAAGCCCAGGCGGATTTGCTTGAGGTAGCGGGCGTAGGCACGCAGCAGCGCCACGTCGCGCCATGGCAGGCCGGCAGTCAGCACCAGGCGGTTGAAGGCGTCGTTCTCGGCGTCGCCCTTGACGATATGGACGAAGGCGTCCTGGAAGGTGTCGTTGAGCTGCTGGATGTCGAGGTTCAGGCCTTCGCTGTAGGTGAAGGCGAAGTCGTGGATCCAGAACTCGCGACCACTGGCGTGGCGCAGACGGTACGGGAACTCACCGAGCACGCGCAGGCCGAGGTTTTCCAGGATTGGCAGCACGTCCGACAGCGCCAGGGGCGTATCGGCGTGATACAGCTTGCAGTGCAGCTGGCGCTCACCCAGTTGCGTAAGCGGCTGGTAGAAGCTCATGGCCAGCGGCTTGGTTTCCGACAGGTTGAGCACGTGCTGCATGTCGACCACCGCCGAGTGCGCGGCGAAGCGCTCGCGGTAACCGGCCGGGAAGCCTTTGGGGAAGTCGGCCAGGATATTGGTGCCGTGGGCTTCGCCGAAGTTTTCCACCACCAGCGCCGAGAAGTCGTCCTGCCACGAGCGGCAGGCCTGGATCACTTCGTTTTCCAGTTGCTGCAGATCGATGTCGATGCGGTTCTTCGGGTCGACACGCAGGATCAGTTGCACGCGGGCCAGCACCGACTCGGAGAAGAAGGTCCAGAACTCGCAGTCGGTGGCCTTCAGGCGCTCCATCAGCACCTGCTGGATCTTCTGCCGCACTTCGGTGGAGTAGATCTCGCGCGGCACATAGGCCAGGCAGTAGCAGAAGCGGCCGTACGGGTCCTTGCGCAGGAACACGCGGATCTTGTTGCGCTCCTGGATCTGCACGATCGACATGGCGGTGCTGAACAGCTCGTCGACCGGGGTCTGGAACAGGTCGTCGCGCGGCAGCACTTCGAGCACCTGGGCCAGTTCCTTGCCCAGGTGGGCTTTCGGGTCGAAGTGCGAGCGACGCTCGACTTCGGCGACCTTGCCACGGATGTAGGGGATGGTGTGCACGCTCTCGCCGTACACCGACGAGGTGTACAGGCCCATGAAGCGGCATTCCTTGGTCACGTTGCCGTCTTTGTCGATCTGGCGGATCGACACGTAGTCCGGGTAGGCCGGGCGGTGCACGCGGCTCGGTTGCGAGGCCTTGGCGAACGACAGCAGGCGCGGCTCGCGCAGGTAGGCGACGGCGTAGTCCTCGATGCGCAGGTCATCGGCGCCCAGGCCCGCCCGCAGCAGACGTGTCAGGCCGAGGAACGAGCCCTCGTCATAGACCAGGTGGCCGCCGGTGGCGTCGGAGGCGACGGTGAATTCTTCATAGCCGAGGAAGGTGAAATGGTTGTCCAGCAGCCACGACAGGAAGCTCTTCACCTCGGCCTTGTCGCTCTGCGCCGGGCCGAAGGCGTTCTGCTCCACCAGCTCCAGCAATTCGCGGATCTTGGCCTTCATCGGCTCGAAGTCGGCGACCACGCCGCGCACCTCGGCCAGCACCTGCTCCAGCTCTTTGGTCAGCGTGGTCAGTTCGGCGGCGTTGGCGCAGCGGTCGATCTCCAGGTACATCAGCGACTCGTGGCTGACGCCTTCGCCCTGGGTGCCCTTGGGCAGCAGTTCGACCAGTTCGCCCTTGCTGCCACGGCGCACGCTGAGCACGGTGGTCTGCAGGGTGTGGATGCTGTAGCCACGGCGGTTGAGTTCGGTGCGCACCGAGTCGACCAGGAACGGCAGGTCGTGGTGCAGCACCTCGACCACGGTGTGCGTGGACTGCCAGCCGTGGCGTTCGTAATCAGGGTTGTAGACCCGCACCTGCGGGTGCTGGGGGTCGAAGCGCTCGATGATGCGCCAGGCGGACAGCGTGCAGCCGGCCAGGTCCGACAGCCTGCGCTGGGTGAGTTCGTCCAGAGAGATGATGCCGAAGAACTGTTCGGCGAACAGCGCCACTTGTGGCAGGGACTGCTCGCTGATGTGCTGCGCCAGGGCCGCCTGCAGTTGATGCTGGAAGTCGGCTTTGCTGGCTGCGGTGAAAAACGCCATCTGTGGTACTCCGCTTGGGCTTTGTTATAGGTGAAGCGTCGCATGCGTCCGCCACGTACGGATCAACGATAGCCAACCCGCGGCAAGCCGGACGGTAAAACCAGGCGTTGGACATGAGCGTCATGTCCACCGACTGGGGAGCTTAACGACTGAACGGTCACCGCGGCTTGCAGCGCTGCGACATATTCGGTCAAGGGGCGGTAACTTTACGTTTATCGCGGCGGTCAAGGCTGTCAGAATTCCCGTTCATTTCCATTGACCCGAGCCGCCCATGCAACTGAAAACCGCCCTGCTCTTCGCCACCCCCTGCGACGACGAGGAAGACAACATGGCGACCCTGTGCTGCCACAGCGACAAGGGCCAGATGTTCCTGCTGACCCGTTACCCGGACGAGGACACCGTCGACCTCACCCTGGACGACGAGCCTTCGACGCTGGATGGGCTGAAGGTGACCCTGAGCGCCGAGCGGCTGCTGATCGAGGTGGCGGCCGGGGATCGTGATGCGCTGAAGGGGGATGAATCGCTGGAAATCATCCTGACGTCTGCTGGCAGCGACCTGGAGGAAGTGGCGCTGACCTTGCGCAATATCCTCGACGGGACCGGGACGTTCGTGTCCGAGGTCTGAGCCCAGCACATCGCCCGTGTAGGAGCGGCCTTGTGTCGCGAAAGGGCTGCGCAGCAGCCCCAGTATCTCGGCAGCGAAGCAGAAATTGCCGGGGCCGCTGTGCGGCCCTTTCGCGACACAAGGCCGCTCCCACAGGGATCGAGCCAGTCTCAAGACTAGCGCCGCACCTGTAGGAGCCGGCCTTGCCGGCGAAGGGGCCAGTGCAGCCAGCACAAGACAGTTGCTCCCACAGGGCCCGCGCAAGCGTCCAGGAGATTGACAGGCCACTATCGACACAGGCATTGTCTGACAACCTGACTAACAAGAAACCACTTTCCATGCTCGAGCTCCAGCGCCCCGACACCCTCGTCGAGCGGGTCGTCAGCGCCATCCGCGGCGAAATCGATGCCGGCCGCCTGGCCGCCGAATCGCGCCTGCCCACCGAACAGCAACTGGCCGAACAGCTGAACGTCAGCCGCTCGGTGGTGCGCGAGGCCGTGGCGCAGCTCAAGGCCGACGGCGTGCTGATCGCCCGCCGCGGGCTTGGTTCGTACATCTCGCAGACGCCCAGCGGCACGGTGTTCCGCTTCCCCGGCAGCCAAGGGCGCAAGCCGGACCTGGTGCAGATGTTCGAGATGCGCCTGTGGATCGAAACCCAGGCCGCCGCCATTGCCGCCCGCCGCCGCGACGCCGATGATTTGCAGCGCATGGCCGCTGCCCTGGAGACCATGGAAGGCCAACGCAGCGACTTCGCCACCGCCTCGGCCGCCGACGTGGCCTTCCACCGCGCCATCGCCGAAGCCAGCAAGAACGACTACTTCGTCGCCTTCCACGATTTCCTCGGCGGCCAGCTGGCCGCCGCGCGCCGCACCGCCTGGGAAAACTCCGCCACCCCCTCAGTGAGTGGTTCGGCCGACGCCCTGCGCGAGCACCGGGCGCTGTACCTGGCCATCGCCGACGGCGACCGGCAGGCGGCGGCCGCTTGTGCCGAAGCCCATCTACGCGCCTCGGCCAAACGCCTGAAGCTCGACCTTCCCGCCCTCGACTGACCCCGGAGAACCTCATCGCAACCTGGCGAGGTTTTCACACGCACTAATTAGTCTGACAACCTGATAAGCAGATCCACCGACAAGAACACCAAGGTACCCCTGCATGACCTACGACTACTGCATCATCGGCGGCGGCATCGTCGGCCTCGCCACCGCCATGGCCCTGCTCGAGCAGCGCCCCGGCGCTTCGCTGCTGGTCCTCGAGAAGGAAGCCAGCCTCGGTCGCCACCAGACCGGCCACAACAGCGGCGTGATCCACGCCGGCATCTACTACGCCCCCGGCAGCCTCAAGGCCGACCTGTGCAAGCGCGGCGCCCAGGCCACCAAGGACTTCTGCAGCGAGCATGGCATCGCCTTCGAGGTGTGCGGCAAGCTGCTGGTGGCCTCCAACGACCTGGAGGTGCAGCGCATGCAGGCGCTGTATGAGCGTTCGCAGCAGAACGGTTTGAAGGTCGAGCGCCTGGATGCCGGCGCGCTGCGCGAGCGGGAACCGAACATCGTCGGCAAGGGCGCGCTGTTCCTCGATGCCACCGGCATCGTCGACTACACGCAGGTGTGCGACGCCATGGCCAAGGTAATCCAGCAGGCCGGTGGCGAGCTGCGCCTGTCCACCACGGTGCGCGCCATCCAGGAGCACGCCGACCACGTCACCGTCACCAGCGACAGCCACACCTGGCGCGCCCGCCAGCTGGTGGCCTGCGCCGGTTTGCAGTCCGACCGCCTGGCGCGCCTGGCCGGGGTGAAGATCAATCACCAGATCATCCCCTTCCGTGGTGAGTACTACCGCCTGCCGGCGAGCAAGAACCAGATCGTCAACCACCTGATCTACCCGATCCCCGACCCGGAGCTGCCGTTCCTCGGCGTGCACCTGACGCGGATGATCGACGGCAGTGTCACCGTCGGCCCCAACGCGGTGCTGGGTTTCGGCCGGGAGAACTACCGCAAGTTCTCGGTGAACTGGCGCGATGTCGCCGAGTACGCGCGCTTCCCCGGTTTCTGGAAAACCCTCTGGAACAACCTCGGCTCCGGCACCGCCGAGATGAAGAACTCGCTGTTCAAGCGTGGCTACCTGGAGCAATGCCGCAAGTACTGCCCATCGCTGGAGGTCGAGGACCTGCTGCCCTACGAGGCCGGCATCCGCGCCCAGGCGGTGATGCGCGACGGCACCCTGGTGCACGACTTCCTGTTCGCCGAGACCCCGCGCATGGTCCACGTCTGCAACGCCCCGTCGCCGGCCGCCACCTCGGCCATCCCCATCGGCCAGATGATCGCCGAGAAGATCCTCAAGGCCCGCTGAACATCCGCTGCACCCACAACTACAAAGACAATAAGGAAACCTTCGATGTCGGTACACGAGGCGGCCCTGGCCGCGACCGAAACGCCCGAACAGCAACGCAAGCGCCTGCGCAAGGTGGCGGCGGCGACCATCTTCGGCTCGATGCTGGAGTGGTACGACTTCTACCTCTACGCCACCATGGCGGCGATCGTCTTCTCGAAGATCTTCTTCGACCCGAGCAACCCGGCGGTGGCCTCGCTACTGGCGTTCTCCACCTTCGCCATCGGCTTCATCGCCCGCCCCTTCGGCGGCGTGCTGTTCGGCTACCTGGGCGACCGTTTCGGGCGCAAGCAGGTGCTGGTGATCACCTTCTGCATGATGGGGGTGTGCACCGCACTGATCGGGCTGATCCCGGGCTACGCCAGCATCGGTATCTGGGCGCCGATCCTGCTGGTGATCATCCGCATCATCCAGGGCCTGGGCGCCGGCGCCGAGCTGTCCGGCGCGGCGGTGACCTCCTACGAGCACGCCAGCGAAGGCAAGCGCGGCAGCCAGGGCGCCTGGCCGGCGCTGGGGCTGAACCTGGGCCTGCTGCTCTCGTCGCTGACCGTGTACCTGCTGACCATGAACGGCAACGAGTTCCTGCTCGCCGGTGGCTGGCGCATCCCGTTCATTGCCAGCATCGTCCTGGTGGCCGTGGGGTTGTGGGTGCGCAAGAGCATTCCCGAGACCCCGGACTTCAAGGAACTGGACAAGGCCGACGACAAGCCGCAGGTGTCGCCGCTGAAGCTGCTGTTCAAGAACGACCTCAAGGGCCTGGCCGTGGTGTTCTTCGTGGCCGTGGGCTACAACGCCCTGAGCTACATCTTCAAGACCTTCTCGCTGGCGTACCTGACCCAGTTCAAGGGCGTCGAAGCCCATGTCACCTCGCTGTCGGTGACCCTGGCCAGCCTGGTGGCGATCTTCGCCGTGCCGTTCTTCGGCTGGCTGTGCGACAAGTGGAGCAGCAAGACCGTGCTGATGCTGGGCGGGGTGCTGTCGGCGCTGTTCGCGTTCCCGTTCCTGCAACTGCTGTCGACCGGCGAGCCGATGATGATCTACCTGGCCATCGCTGTGGGCACCGGGATCCTGGCGCCGATGATGTTCGCCCCGCAGGGGTCGTTCCTCAGCCGGCAGTTCCCGACCCAGACGCGCTCGTCCGGGTTCGGCACCGGGCGTGAGATCGGCACCGCCGTGGCCGGCGGCCTGGCGCCACTGGGTGGGCTGGCGTTGGTGGCAGGGTCGGCGACCCATTCCACCGATGGAGTGGCGTTGATCCTGGCGGTGGCCGGCGTGCTGGTAGTGGTGTTCGCATGCTTTGACCAAGGGTGGCGGCATTCGAAGTCGAAGAACTGAGCCCCGTTACAGAAGCCCCGCTCCCCGTAGGAGCCAGCCTTGCTGGCGAAGGCCACACCGCGGTCCCGCGTCGGACCCGGTTCGCCAGCAAAGCTGGCTCCTGCAGCTGCGGTGCGCGATCCCTGCGGGAGCGGGCTTGTCCGCGCGAGGATGGCGCTATACTCCTTGGCTTGGATCAACATCTCCGATGACAGGCACAATGATGCCAACCTAAAAACTCAGAATAAAGCGTACAAGACGCGGATGCACAGACATAGAAATCGCCAAGAAGCCCCTGAACATTGAAAAAACCTACAATGAATTTTTGACCAACCCAAAAACCTACGAAGACTTGGATAAATGCCTTGCAGACGTATGCCTCAGGACAATCACCAAGGCAGGGGCGGACCTCTCGAATTTCAACCCCCCTCTACAGAACAACGTATAGCAATGGAACACCCTTCCTCGATGGCAACCCAATCTCCTCAGCAAAAGACATCATAAAAAAACGAACGCTACGTGTAATAATCGAGGGCTGTACCCACGATTTTTCCACCTACACAGAGTCATGTGGGCATGGCACGGAGACCGTCTTGACAGACGGCATAGACGACTTGGAAAAAATCAAAAACCATATAAACACCTGGTGCTCACAATAGGCAAGCAACCCCACAAATGAACGACTTGATCGAAGCACTGCAAGATTGGTATGCCCGCCAATGCAACGATACCTGGGAGCACTCATTTGGCGTTGAAATTTCCAATATCGACAATCCAGGTTGGAAAATCAAAATCACTGGCGCAAGCAAAAGAAGCATTCTAAATACCCGCATTGACAGAAACGAAACAGACTGGATAAACATCAACGCAGACGACACGTCATTTAACGCGTATGGCGGCCCGCCAAACCTGCAAGAGCTGCTGGAGGCTGCCGTTAATTGGGTTCACACCGCTAAAAACCCAGATGAATGACGTAGGGCGCCTTCGAAATGCGTGCACCACAACCTATGCGAACCCAAGAAAAATGTTCAACTTGAAAGCCAGGCTTGACACATTCAGAGCCGATGACGGCAGTGCATGCTTCACACAATGCAGCCTGAGCTTCGGAGATGTGACAGTGGGTGACTATGACCAACTCATGCTGGCAGGTGCTCTTGAAGGTGCCCTCAAGGATCTATTCAACCGAATTCAGCATAATGAGCCGATACACTGGGCAGCTGACCAACTAAAGGTCCGCGCACAGGAAATCGAGGCAGACATAAGAAATTCCTACCTACCCATTGGCGTAGAAAGTTTCGATGGCGATTTCGTAGGTTTCATAAAAATCGATGACCGCGAGCGCATGGTGGTGAGGCCTTGGGGAGAAAAGGAACTATTGCTAATGGATATCAGCAAGTCGGTATACATAGCGTTCATGCGTGACCTCAGAAAAACCTTGGCTGAGCAATGTAAGGCGCTGGGATTGGATCTTGATCGGGGCTCAGCCCTTATGGAGTGAATCGAGACAAAACCTGCCGCCCCATGAGCATGATCTCGCCCTCGCTACCGTTTGCTTAGCTGGAGCGCCACTGCGGCACGGTGATGCCTCGGCGGGGCGAGCCCATACATTGGAGCCGATTCATCCGCGATGCACCGTGCGGACGGTGCTTGATCTGCATGGCGCTGCAAGACTATCGCCGAATACCCGTCAGCCACTGCGCCCCCGTTCAGCACACCCCGCCTCCCTGCTTTACACGATTTTTGCAAACCTCCATTGGTCCCCGCCCCCCCGGATGGATTAAAGTATCAGCCCTTGCCCGGCAGTCGCTTCCACCCGTTTGCGCCGGCTCATTCCCAGGAACCGTCGACGATGGAACACCGTGAGGCGCTGATCGCGCTGCGCACCTTTCTCTCTTCCCAGATCCTCGGCCAGGAGAAACTGGTCGAGCGCCTGCTGATCGTGCTCCTGGCCGACGGCCACATGCTGGTCGAAGGCGCCCCGGGCCTGGCCAAGACCAAGGCCATCAAAGAGCTCGCCGAAGGCATCGAGGCGCAGTTCCATCGCATCCAGTTCACCCCCGACCTGCTGCCCGCCGATATCACCGGCACCGAGATCTACCGCCCGGAAACCGGCAGCTTCGTGTTCCAGCAGGGGCCGATCTTCCACAACCTGGTGCTGGCCGACGAAATCAACCGCGCGCCGGCCAAGGTACAGTCCGCCCTGCTCGAGGCCATGGCCGAGCGCCAGGTCAGCGTCGGGCGCAGCACCTACGAGCTGTCGCCGCTGTTCCTGGTGATGGCCACGCAGAACCCGATCGAGCAGGAAGGCACCTACCCGCTGCCCGAGGCCCAGCTCGACCGCTTCCTCATGCACGTGAAAATCGGCTTCCCCGACGCCGCGGTAGAGCGGCGCATCCTCCTGCAAGCCCGGGGCGAGGCGCTGGGTGGCGAGGTGAAGCCCGAGCGCCGGGTCAGCCAGCAGGCGATCTTCGCCGCGCGCAAGGAAATCCTCGGCCTGTACATGGCCGACGCCGTGGAGGAGTACCTGGTGCAACTGGTGATGGCCACCCGCACCCCGGCCAAGTTCGACAGCGAACTGGCCGACTGGATCGCCTACGGCGCCAGCCCGCGCGGCTCGATCGCCCTGGACCGCTGCGCACGGGCGCACGCCTGGCTGGCCGGGCGCGACTTCGTCAGCCCTGAAGACATCCAGGCGGTGCTGTTCGACGTGCTGCGCCACCGCATCATCCTCTCGTTCGAGGCCGAGGCCGCAGGGGTCGACCAGGACCGGGTGGTCCAGCGCATCCTCGACGTCGTGGCCGTCGCCTGACCGGCATGCCCACCACGCACCTGGCCGAGCACGGCATCCGCATCGGCCTGTCCGAGCTGATCGACATGCGTCACCGCGTGCGCGAGATTCAGCTGTTCTCCCGCCCCGGCCAGCGCAGCCCGCTGGTGGGGCTGCACCACTCCAAGCTGCGTGGGCGCGGGGTGGACTTCGACCAGGTGCGGGTCTACCAGGCCGGCGACGATGTGCGCAACATCGACTGGCGCGTCACCGCGCGCACCCAGGAGCCCCACACCAAGCTGTTCCACGAAGAGCGCGAGCGGCCGATCTTCATCATGGTCGAGCAGAGCCAGCGGCTGTTCTTCGGTTCAGGGCTGCTGTTCAAGTCGGTGCTCGCCGCCCAGGCCGCCGCATTGTTCGGCTGGGCCGCGCTGGGCCACAACGACCGTATCGGCGGGCTGGTGTTCGGCGACAACGAACACCACGAGGTCAAGCCGCGTCGCAGCAAGCAGAGCCTGCTGCAGTTGCTCAACCGCCTGGCCAAGGTCAACCAGGCGCTGCACACCGAAGCGCTGCCGCACCCCGACAGCCTCGGCCTGGCCCTGCGCCGGGCGCGCGAGGTGCTGCGCCCGGGCAGCCTGGCCATCGTCATCTGCGACGAGCGCGCCCTCAGCGCCAACGTCGAGCAGCACCTGGCGATGCTGTCGCGCCACTGCGACGTGCTGCTGATGCCGGTCAGCGACCCGCTCGACCACGCCCTGCCCGCCGCCGGCCTGCTGCGTTTCGCCCAGCGCAGCGCGCAGCTGGAGCTCGACACCCTGGACGCCAACCTGCGCCAGGCCTACCGTCAGCAGGCAGAGGCGCGCATCGAGCGCTGGGAGCTGCTGGCGCAGAAGCTGCGGGTGGTGCTGATGCCGCTGAGCACCCAGAGCGAGATGATCGAGCAACTGCGCGAGTACCTGAACGCCCAGCGCCCGGGGAACACCAAATGAACCCACTGGATCAGCTGCAACCGCTGATCGCCCCGCCCGCCGTCGGCTTCTGGCCCCCGGCGCCGGGTTGGTGGCTGCTGCTCGCCCTGCTGCCACTGCTGGGCTGGGGAGCATGGCGCCTGCGCCGCTGGCGCCCAGGCAAGCGCAAGATCGTGCGCGCCGAACAACCGCTGGACCCGCTGCGCGTGGAGGCACTGGCTGAACTGGCACGCCTGCCGCGCCCCTACGACGGGGCCCCGGCCGGCGCCTGGCTGCAGCAGATCAACGCCCTGCTCAAGCGCCTGTGCCGCATCCACTACCCCGGTGCAAACAGCCACACACTGAACGGGCGCCAGTGGCTGGCATTCCTCGACAACCGCTGCCCGGCCGCCGGCCTGACCCGCTGGATGGTGCTGGTCGAAGGTGCCTACAAGCCCGAGTGCAAGCTCGACGACAAGGCCATCGCCGGGCTCGCCCAGGCGGTCGAAACCTGGATCCGCAAGCATGTTTGAACTGGCCTGGCCGTGGATCTTCGCGCTGCTGCCGCTGCCCTGGCTGATGCGCCTGCTGCTGCCGGCCGCCGACAGCGGCGAGCCGGTGCTCAAGGTGGGCTTTCTCGACGAGCTCGAAGGCCTGGCCGGGCGCCGCGCGCGCCTGAACCTGCCGACGATGCGCCAGCAGGCGCCGTTCGTGCTGATCTGGCTGCTCCTGCTGCTGGCCGCCGCCCGCCCACAATGGCTGGGCGACCCGGTGCCGGTGTCGGCCAGCGGCCGCGACCTGCTGGTGGCGGTGGACGTGTCCGGCTCCATGGACTTCCCCGACATGCAGTGGCAGGGCGACGAAATCAGCCGCCTGGACCTGGTCAAGGCGCTGATGGGCGACTTCCTGCAAGACCGCCAGGGCGACCGGGTCGGGTTGATCCTGTTCGGCAGCCAGGCCTACCTGCAGGCGCCGTTGACCTTCGACCGGCGCACCGTGCGCACCTTCCTCGACGAAGCGCAGATCGGCATCGCCGGCAAGAACACCGCCATCGGCGACGCCATCGGCCTGGCGGTCAAGCGCCTGCGCCAGCGTCCGGCGCAGAGCCGGGTGCTGATCCTGATCACCGACGGCGCCAACAACGGCGGGCAGATCCACCCGCTGACCGCCGCGCGCCTGGCCGCCCAGGAAGGTGTGCGCATCTACACCATCGGCATCGGCGCCAACCCCGAGGCCAGCGGCACCCCTGGCCTGCTCGGCCTGAACCCGAGCCTGGACCTGGACGAAGCCTCGCTCAAGGAGATCGCCGGGATCACCCACGGCACCTATTTCCGCGCCCACGACGGTGCGGAGCTCAACGCCATCGGCGACACCCTCGACCAACTCGAGCCGGTGGCCCAGCAGCCCACCCAGGCGCGCACCGCCACCGAGCTGTATGCCTGGCCACTGGGCCTGGCATTGCTGCTCAGCGTGCTGCTGGTGGTGGCGGTGCAATGGCCCGACAACCTGCTGCTGCGCCAGCTGCGCAAACCCAGCTTCCTGCAGCCCCACCCGGAATGGCGCCAGCGCCTCAAGCGCCTGCGCCTGAGGAGGCGGCGATGATCGACCTCTGGCCGCAATGGCTGCGCCCGCTCTGGCTGCTGGTGATCCCACTGCTTGGCTGGCTGCTGTTCAAGCTCTGGCACCGGCGCAAGCGCGCCGGGCGCTGGCAGATGATCCTGCCGCCGCAGTTCCACGCCGTATTGCTCGGGGGCGGCAGCGGCAGCACCAGCAAACTGCCGTGGGTCGCCCTGGGCCTGGCCTGGCTGCTGATCGTGCTGGCCCTGCTCGGGCCGAGCTGGCAGCGCCTGGAGGAAACCCGCCAGCGCCCGGCCGACCCGCTGGTGATCCTGCTCGAACTGACCCCGCAGATGCTTGCCGAGGACAGCGCGCCCAACCGCCTGGAGCAGGCCCGGCGCAAGATCCTCGACCTGCTCGAGCACCGCCAGGACAGCCAGACCGCGCTGATCGTCTACGCCGGCTCCGCCCACACCCTGGTGCCGCTGTCCGACGACCTGGGCACCACGCGCAACCTGCTGGAGGCGATCGACCCGTCGATCATGCCGCAGCCCGGCCAACGCGCCGACCTAGCCGTGCAGAAGGGCCTGGCGCTGCTGGCCCAGAGCGGCCTGGGCCAGGGCCGGCTGCTGCTGGTCGGTTCTTCCTTGAGCAACCCAGAGCGCGAAGGCATCAGCCAAGTCCTCGGGCGCCAGGGCCCGAGCCTGCTGATGCTGGGCGTGGGCAGCGCCGAGGGTGCGCCGGTGCGCCAGGCCAACGGCGAATACCTCAAGGACGATCAAGGCGGCATCCTCCTGCCGCGCCTGGACAGTGCCTCGCTCAAGGGTTTCATCAACGGCACCGGCGGGCGCTACCGCCACGCGCGCATCGACGACCTCGACCTGCGCGGCCTGGGCCTGTTCGACAACCCACGACTGCTGCGCAACGACGGCCAGACCGTGCAACTGGACAGCTGGGCCGACCAGGGCTACTGGTTGCTCCTGCCGCTGTTGCTGCTCGCCGCCTGCGCCGGCCGCCGCGGCTGGCTATTCTGCCTGCCGCTGTTGCTGGCCCTGCCGCAACCGAGCCAGGCCTTCGAGTTCAACGACCTGTGGCTGCGTCCCGACCAGCAGGGGCAGCACCTGCTGGAGCGCCAGCAACCGGCCGAAGCCGCCCGCCATTTCGAAGACTCGCAATGGCGCGGCATGGCTTTGTACCAAGCCGGTGACTTCGAAGGCGCCGCCGCCGCTTTTGCCAAAGGCAACACGGCGGCCGCCCACTACAATCGAGGCAATGCCCTGGCCCGGGCCGGCGAACTGGAAGCGGCGCTGGACGCCTACGAACAGGCGCTGGAGCGCCAGCCCGACTTCAAACCCGCCCTGGACAACCAGGCGCTGGTCCAGCAACTGTTGCAGCAACAGCAGGCCAAAGCCGAGGAACAACCGGCCAACGCCGATGAACAAGGCACCCCGGATGCCGACAGTGAAGGCAACAGCAGCTCGACCAGCAGCCAGGCCCAGGGCACACCGGGCAGCGACGAGCAGGCCCAGGCCCAGCAATCCGGCGAGAACAACGGCAACACCCAGGCGCCCCCCGCCACGGCCGGTGGCGACGACGACAGCATCACGCAGCCGCCCCAACGGCCGCAGTCCAGCAGCCTCGACGCCGAACAGCGCCAGGCCCTGGAACAATGGCTGCGGGAGATTCCCGACAACCCGGCGGAGCTGCTGCGGCGCAAATTCTGGTACGAACAGCAATTGCATCAGGAACCCTCACGATGAGTCGCTTCGGCGTCTTTTTCCTCAGCCTGCTCTGGAGCCTTCTGGCCCAGGCCGCCCCCATGCTGCAAGCCAGCGTCGACCGCACACGCCTGGAGGCCGGCGAAACCTTCGAGCTGACCCTCGAAAGCCAGGACGTCACCCAGTTCGGCAAGCCCGACCTGCACGCCCTCGATGCCGATTTCGAGGTGCGTGGCACCCGCCAGCTCAACAGCCTGCACAGCCTCGACGGCGAAACCCGCGCCAGCACGCGCTGGATCATTACCCTGCTGCCCCGGCGCAGCGGCAGCCTGCGCATCCCTGAATTGCAGCTGGGCCAATCGTACAGCCAGCCTATCGATTTGCAGGTGCAGCAGGCCGACAGCCAGCGCCCGGACGTGGCTTCGCAGGTGTTCGTCGAGGCGACCCTGGACAGCGACACTGTCTACGTCCAGGCCCAGGCCGTGCTCACCCTGCGCATCTACCATTCGGTGGCGCTGTACGACGACAGCAGCCTCAGCCCGTTGCAGCTGGAAAACGCCAAGGTCGACCCCCTGGGCGAGTCGCGTACCTACGAGAAAGAGATCAACGGCGTGCGCCACGGCGTGATCGAAACCCGCTACGCGATCTACCCGCAGCAAAGCGGTACCGTCGAGATCCCGCCACTGAGCTTCACCGCCACCGCGGCCGACAACGGCGAGCAGACGGCCGGCACGCCGCGGGTGGGGCGCCAGGTCCAGGTCAACTCGTTGCCGCTGCGCCTGACGGTCAAGCCGATCCCGGCCAGCTACCCCAGCGACCGCCCGTGGCTTCCGGCGCGCAGCCTGACCCTGGAAGAGCACTGGAACCCGGACCCGGCCAGCCAGCCCACGCAGATCGGCGACTCACTGACCCGCAACATCACCCTGCGCGTTGAGGGGCTGTCGAGCACCCAGCTGCCGCCGCTGCCAGCCACCGAGACCGTGGGCCTGCGCCGTTACCCGGACCAGCCCCTGCTGCGCAACGAAATCGACGAACGCGGCATGGTCGCCAATCGCGAGGAGCGCGAGGCGCTGGTGCCGACCCACAGTGGCCAGCTGGCCCTGCCGGCGCTGGAGGTAACTTGGTGGAACACCCGCGAAGACCACCTGGAGCACAGCAGCCTGCCAGCGCGCACCCTGGAGGTGCAGGACAACCCAGCCCTGAGCGCCGACACGCCGGTCGGCGACAGCGGTGGTCGCACGGCCGTGCTGTGGCCGTGGCAGCTGGCCACGCTGGTCCTGGCCCTGACCACCCTGCTCGGTTTTGCCCTGTGGTGGCGCGCCCGCTCGCAACCGGCGGTATTGCGCGCGGCGCAAAGCGGCCCCAGCCCACGGACCCTGCTCGACGACCTCAAGCGCGCCTGCCAGGCCAACGATCCACAGGCCACGCGCCAGGCCCTGGATGCCTGGGCGCGCCAGCAGCCGGAGACCCTGGCCGAGATGGCGGCGCGGTTCGTGCCGTTGTCGGATGCGCTGGATGGTTTGAATGGGGCTTTGTACAGCGAGAGCGGCCAGTACTGGCACGGGGATGAACTGTGGCGGGCAATCGGGACTATCCCGCCCGCCGAGCAGGTACAGACACCGTCGGCAGAAAGCGGAAACCTGCCACCGCTGTATCCGAAATAAGGCGTGGCGCCTGTCCCGGCCCCGTCATCTGTTGTCGACGACGCGGCCGGGACGCGAGCGACCCGACGGTATTACTTCTCGAACGGGTTCCAACCTTGCTGGCCTTTCACCTCTTTGAGGTAGTAGGCATAGTTGGTCACCGTGGCCCACAGCGCTGCCAGGCCACAGTTCACGCCCGTGTCCACGGCACGGGGCAGTTCTGTCCCGGTGAACCCTTCATAGAAGCCCAGCACCAGGCCCACGGCCAGGGAGATCCCCAGCAGCGCCAGGTTCTTCTTCCACAAGCCGAGGACGAACAGGTAGATCGGCCCGAAGAAGAACGCGATGAAGTTCATGTTGATCAGCAGGCGCTTGCCCATCGGCAAGGCCTTGAACGCCGCCTTGAACGTCGGGCTCAGCGGGCCACCGTGCTGGGCGAAGAAGGCGAAGCGCTCCTGCCACTTCGGCTTGTAGCGGGTCAGGTCGGCTTGGGTCTGGGGAATACTTTCCATAATCGTTCCTTAAGGACTTTCAGTAGGGCTATCAGCCGAATGCCGCGTGCGGTTGCATCCGTGCCGCCATTCACGTGGAAGGTGAAGCACTTTTCCGTCGCCCACGCGCAGGCCTCGGACGACAAGGTCCGGGAAGGCAATGGCGAAATGGCGGAAGGAAGGGACTGCGAGGGCTTCATAAAACATCCTTGTTTCAAAATATTAAAACACTAGGGTAAAAACTGGACAAGCCAAGCGTGGGGAGACCGATCCAAAGGCGCGAGTTGGGTTACCATAGCCGCCCTTCCGAGACCGCCCGACTCGACAACCTACAGGTCACCCATGCGTCTGTTTCACACCTCCGACTGGCACCTGGGCCAGAGCCTGCACGGCCAGGAACGCGACTTCGAACACGCCTGCTTCCTCGACTGGCTGCTTGGCCAGCTGCGCCTGCGCCAGCCCGACGCGCTGCTGATCGCCGGCGACATCTTCGACACCGTCAACCCACCGGTCAAAGCCCAGGAACGGCTGTACGACTTCATCGTCCAGGCCCACGAGCAACAGCCCAAGCTGGATATCGTGATGATCGCCGGCAACCACGACTCCGGTTCACGCATCGAACTGCCGGCGCCCCTGATGCGGCGCCTGCGTACCCATGCCCTGGGCCGGGTGCACTGGCTCGACGAGGGCCAGCTGGACACCGAACGGCTGCTGATTCCGCTGACCAACGCCCGCGGCAAGGTCGGCGCCTGGTGCCTGGCCCTGCCCTTCCTGCGCCCCGCCGAAGTGACCGGCCCCGCGCTGGGCGACGATTACCTGCAAGGCATCACCCAGGTGCACGAGCAACTGATCGCCGCTGCGCAGGCGAAACGCAAGAAGGATCAGGCGCTGGTCGCCATCAGCCACGCGCACATGGCCGGCGGCAGCATTTCGGAGGACTCCGAGCGCAGCCTGATCATCGGCAACGCCGAAGCGCTGCCGGCGCGTCTGTTCGACAAGGCCATCAGCTATGTCGCCCTCGGCCACCTGCACAAGCCGCAGAAGGTCAACCGCGAGGAGCGTATCCGCTACAGCGGAGCGCCGATCCCACTGTCGTTCGCCGAGATCAACTACCCGCACCAGGTGCTCGAAGTGGAGCTGGACGGCAGTGAACTGGTCAGCGTCGAGGCGCGCCCGGTGCCACGCGCCGTGGCGCTGCGACGGGTCGGCCCGGCGCCGTTGGGTGAACTGCTCGAACAACTGGCCGACCTGCCGGTGATCGACCTGCTCGAAGACCCCAACCGCCAGCCCTGGCTGGAGGTGCGCGTGCGCCTGGACGAGCCGCAGCCCGACCTGCGCCAGCAGATCGAAGGCGCATTGCAAGGCAAGGCCGTGCGCCTGGTGCGCATCAGCGCCGAGTATGCCGGCAGCGGCCGTGCTGAAGATGACGAGCAAGCCTTCGTCGAACTGGCCCAGATGACCCCGCAGGACCTGTTCGGCCGCGCCTGGGAGCAAGCCTACGGCAGTGCCGCCGACGAGCAGGCCCTGGCCGACTTCGCCGAACTGCTGCAAGACGTCCTGCATGAGGAGGAGCAGCCATGAAGATTCTCGCCATTCGCCTGAAGAACCTGGCCTCGCTGGCTGGCCCGGTCGAAATCGATTTCACCGCCGAACCCCTGGCCAGTGCCGGTCTGTTCGCCATCACCGGCCCCACCGGCGCTGGCAAGAGCACCCTGCTTGATGCCCTATGCCTGGCCCTGTTCGGTACCGTGCCACGGCTCAATGACATCGCCCGGGAAGCCAAGGTACCCGATGCCGACGGTGAAATTCCCACTTCCGACCCGCGCAACCTGCTGCGTCGCGGCGCCGGCAGCGGCTTCGCCGAGGTGGACTTCGTTGGCATCGATGGCTGCCGCTACCGCGCACGCTGGGAAGCCAACCGGGCCCGCGAGAAAGCCAACGGCAAGCTGCAGAACAGCCGTCAGAGCCTTTATGACCTGGACAGCGAACAACTGCTGGGCAGCGGCAAGAACGAGTACAAGCAGCTGGTCGAGGCACGCCTGGGGCTGAACTTCGAGCAGTTCACCCGCGCGGTGATGCTGGCCCAGAGCGAGTTCGGCGCGTTCCTCAAAGCAGATGACAAGGAGCGCAGCGAGCTACTGGAAAAGCTCACCAACACCGCGATCTACACCCGCCTCGGCCAACGCGCGTTCAGCAAGACCCGGGAAACCGGCGAAGTGCATAACGACCTGAAAAAGCAGGCCGAACACCTGCTGCCAATGGAAAGCGAAGCCCGCGCGGCCCTCGACCAGCAACTGGAACAGGCCCTGCAGCAGTTCAAGGCCGACCAGGCGCGCCAGCGTCAACTGGAACAGCAACGCACCTGGCTTGATGAGCAGCGCCGTCTGCAGGCCCAGCACACTGAGGCTGGCAAAGCACTGCAAGGCGCCGAGCATGATTGGCAGCAACTGGCCGAGCAGCGCCTGGACCTGCAACGCCTGGAACGCCTGGCCCCGCAACGCCACCAGTTCCACCGCCAGCAGACCCTGGCCGCGCAATTGAACCCCCTGCTGACGGAGATCGATCAGCAGCAGCACCAGCAAAACGCACTGCAAGCCCGCACCGGCGAGCAGGAGCAGGCACTGGAAGCTGCGCGCCAGGCCTTGGCCCAGCACCAGGCACAGCACAGCGAAAACGCCCCGCGCCTGCGCCAGGCCTTCACCGCCCAGAGCGACCTGGCCCGCCTCGACAAGGAACTGGTCGAGCAACGCGAGGCCTGCCAGCACGCCGAGCAGGCCGTCGGTGAAAGCCAGCAACAGCTGCAACTGCTTGAAGACAATCAGCAACGCAGCCAGCAGCAACTGGCGCAGATCGACGCCGCTCTGGTCGAGAGCGAGCACCTGGGCAGCCTGGCCGACGCCTGGCAGGCGTATCTGCCACAGCTCAAGCAAGTGATGCTGGTCGGCGGGCGCCTGGCCAAAGGCCGTGAAGAACTGCCCGGCCTGCAAGCGCTGGCCAGCCAGGCCAATGCCCAGTTGCAAACCCAACGCGACACGTTCGAGCTGCTGTTCCGTGAAGCCGGGGCCGAGCCCCAGGCGCTGGCCGAGCAGATCGACTTGCTGGGCAACATGCTCCAGGAAAATCGCAAGCAACAACGCACCGTCGAGGAAGTCGCGCGCCTGCATGGTCGCGAGCTGGAACTGCGCCAGGGTATCGCCGCGCTGCGTGAACGTCAGCAACAGGCCATGCAGCAACGCCAGCAGCTGATCACCGAAGGCACCGCCGCCAAGGCCGAGCTGGAAGCGGGCGAACAGGCCCTGACCCTCACCCGCCAGTTGCTGGAACGCCAGCGCCTGGCCCGCAACACCAGCGTCGAGGAACTGCGCGCCCAGTTGCGTGATGGCGAACCCTGCCCGGTCTGCGGCAGCGCCGAGCACCCGTTCCATCAACCCGAAGCCCTGCTGCACAGCCTTGGCCGCCATGACCAGGCCGAAGAGGACGCCGCGCACAAGCGTGTAGAACAACTCGGCGCCACGCTGGTGGAACTGCGCACCCAGCTGGGCGTGGTCAACGCTCAGCTCAAGGACTATCAGCAGCAACAGGTGCAATTGGGCGAGCAGCTGCAACCTGTGGTCGAGCAGGTCCAGGACCACGTGCTATGGCCCGCCCTCGCCCCGCAGGACGACAAGGCCCGCAGTGCCTGGCTCGATGGCCAGTTGCGCCGCCTGGACGAAGAGATCAACCGCGACGAGAAACGCCAGGGTGCCCTGCTCGCCCTGCAGAAGGATGCGGCGCGCCTCAACCAGCAACTGCAGGCTGCCAACGACGCCCAGCAGCAAGCACAGCGCCACCTCGAGCAGCAACACCAGGCCCTGGCCACTGACGAGCAGCAGCTTGAGCAAAGCCTGATCGACCTCGCCAGCGTGCTGCCTCAGGACATCCTCCAGGCCCTGCGCGACGACCCGGCCAATGCCTTCCTCGGCCTGGACCAGCAGATCGCCCTGCGCCGACAACAGCTCGACCAGCGCAAGGACGAACAGGAAGAACAGCAGGCCCGTCAGGGCCAGCTGGACAAGCTGCGCGATCAACAGCAGAACCGCCAGCACAACCTGCAGCAGCTGCAACACAAGCTCACCGCCCTGGATGAACAACACCAGCTGGCACGTACCACGCTGGGCGAACTGCTGGGCGAGCAACCCACTGCCGAAGCCTGGCAAAAGCACATGGACACGCAGCTGGAGCAGGCCCGCGCCACCGAAGCGGACACCGCACAGCACCTCCAGGCATTGCGCACCCAGAACCTGGAACTAACCGGTGAATTGAAGGCCAACCACCAGCGCCAGCAAGCGCTGGAGCAGGAGCACCAGCACCTGCAGGGTGAAATCGCCCAATGGCGCGGCGAGCACCCCGAGCTGGACGACGCTGGCCTCGATCGCCTGCTGGCCATCGACGACGCTCAACTGGGCGAACTGCGTCAACGCCTGCAAGGCGCGGAAAAAGCCATCGAGCAAGGCCGCGTGCTGTTGCAGGAGCGCGAACAACGTCTGCAGCAGCACGCCACCCAGGCGCAAGCCGACTTGCCGGTTGAAACGCTGGAGCAGGCGCTCGCCGAGCTCCAACAGCAGCTGGCGGCCCAGGAACAACACTGCGCCGAGTTGCGTGCCCGGCAGGCTGACGACCAACGCCGACAACAGGCCCACCAGGCGCTGGCCGAACAGATCGACCAGGCCTATCGCCAGTGGCAACGCTGGGCACGCCTGAACGCATTGATCGGCTCGGCCTCGGGCGATGTGTTCCGCAAGATCGCCCAGGGCTACAACCTCGACCTGCTGCTGCACCACGCCAACAGCCAGCTGCGCCAGTTGGCGAAACGTTATCGCCTCAAGCGCGGCGGAAGCGCCCTGGGCCTGCTGGTGCTGGACACCGAGATGGGCGACGAGCTGCGTTCGGTGCACTCGCTGTCCGGCGGCGAAACCTTCCTGGTCTCGCTGGCCCTGGCCCTGGGCCTGGCGTCGATGGCCTCGAGTACCCTGCGCATCGAGTCGCTGTTCATCGACGAAGGCTTCGGCAGCCTCGACCCTGAGTCGCTGCAACTGGCCATGGACGCCCTTGACGGCCTGCAGGCCCAGGGGCGCAAGGTGGCGGTGATTTCCCACGTGCAGGAGATGCACGAGCGTATCCCGGTGCAGATCCAGGTGCGCCGCCAGGGCAACGGCCTGAGCGACGTGGAGGTATGCGGGTGATTCTCTACTCATTCCGCCGCTGCCCCTGGGCCATGCGCGCGCGCCTGGCCCTGCGCTATGCCGGATGCGAAGTTCGGGTGCAGGAAGTGAAGATGAAAGAGAAGCCGCCCGAACTGCTGGCGCTGTCGCCCAAGGGCACGGTGCCGGTGCTCGATACCGGGGATGGCGTACTGGAGGAAAGCCTGGACATCATGCGCTGGGCGCTTGATCGGCATGACCCTGAGGACTGGCGCCTGCAGGCCGATCCGGCGGCGGCGCGCCAGGCCGACACCCTGATCGCACGCAACGACAGCACGTTCAAGGCGCAGGTGAATCTGTACAAGTATGCCGAGCGCTACCCCGAACACACGCGGGAACATTACCGACAGCAGGCTGAACCGTGGCTGGCGGAGCTGGAAGGGATGCTCGATGGCCGCCCCTATCTGCTCGCCGACCATCCGAGCCTGGCCGATGCCGCCCTGTTGCCCTTGATGCGCCAGTTTGCCGGGGTCGAACCCGAATGGTTCGTCGAGGCGGCTTATCCGCGGCTGCGGAGCTGGTTGCAGGGCTGGCTGGCGTCAGCGCTGTTCAAGGCCGTGATGGCCAAGTGAGACAGCTTGTTGCTCAAAGCGCCAGGATTGGCGCGGACATCAACAACAGCACTACCGCCGTGATACGCCACATCATGATCTGCCCCTTTGGCGAGTCAAAAATATAGCGTCAAATTAAATCACATGGCTTTGTGCTATTACCAATGCCTTTACACATTCAATTGGAGTGTTTGCTCAGGGCGGCATGGAAGTGCGCGCTCTGTTGCAGGTACTTCTGGGTGTAGCTGTGGGTGCTCGACACCTTGCCACTCGACTCCATCTGGGCGTGGGCTGGCAATACGACAGAAGCGGAAATGGCGGAGGCGGCAATGACCGGGAAGAGATTGAAGTTCATGGGGGCGGTCCTCGACATCAGGTGGTTTGACAGGGGCCCGTCGGGGCCTTGGGTCAAAACTTACGCCGATGGGCTCGCCCACAGAAATTCATTGCGGCAGTAGCGATTATCACGGCCATTGATAATTGGGACGACACTGCACAGGGCTTGGCTGTTCCGGCCTATTCGCCGGCAAAGCCGGCTCCTACAGGTCGTGCAGCGCTGGCGGCCTCTGTAGGAGCGGCTTTAGCCGCGAACACCGGCGAAGCCGGTGCCTGACACCGCGTTGATTTCTTCGCGGCTGAAGCCGCTCCTACAGGAACTTGAGATCCGAAGGCGCGGGCTGGGTGAATGTCTGCACGGTGTCGCCGAGCTTGCCGCTACGCGGGTCTCGGTGCATGACGACGATCCGGCCGCTCTTCTGATTGGCCACCAGCAGATAGTTGCCGCTGGGGTCCAGAGCGAACTCACGGGGGTGGTCACCCTCCACCGAACGATGCTGCAAAACACTGAGCAGGCCATCGTCCTTGCCCACGGCATACACCACGATCTCGTTGGCCGTACCGCGGTTGCTCACATAGAGAAAACGGCCATCGGCCGACAGGTGCAAGCCGCCAGCGGCCTTGGCCGCAACATCCTTGCGCTCGGTCAGCGGCAGGCGCTGACGCTCGACCAAGGCACCCTCCTGTACATCGAACACCACCACTTCGGCGCTCATCTCCAGGGTCAGGTAGGCATGCCGCCCCTTGGCATCGAACAGCAGGTGCCGAGGCCCACTGCCTGGGGGCAAGCTGACCGAGGCCGGGATCGCCGGGCTCAGCGGATGCTCGGGGCTGGCGCCATCGTAGCGGTAGATGAACACCTTGTCCGCGCCCAGATCGCAGGCGTAGAGGTGACGGCCATCGGGTGACGACACCAGAGAATGCACATGGGCACCGGCCTGGCGTTCGGGGTTCACGCCACTGGGCTTGTGCCGTTCCTGCTGCACTGCCGGCTTGAGCTTGCCGTCCTTGGCCACCGGGATCACCACCAGGCTGCCACCCGGGTCGGGGGCAACGGCGTAGTTGGCGACAAACAGGTAGCGCTGGTCGTGGCTGAGGCTGGCGTGGGTCGGTTCATCGCCCTGGCTGGGCACCTGGTTCAGCGGTTTGATCTCGCCCGCCTTGCTCAACGAGAAGCTGCTGACATGGCCCTGCGGCGTTTCGTTGACCGCGAACAGCAGGCGCTGGTCGGCAGACAGCACCAGCCATGAGGGGCTGACGCTCTTGACCACTTGCCGTGGCTGACTGGCGATCTGGCCACTGCGCTCATCAAAGTCGTAGCGATAGATCCCCTGGCTGCCGCCATCGGTATAGCTGCCCACCAGCAGAACCGCTGCGTGGGCTTCAATTGCCAAGGTCATCAGGCTAGCGGTCAGCAGGTGCGTCCATTTCCTGTTCATCGTCTTCTTCATCCGGGGCGCGAAAGGCACTCATACAGACTAGACGATGCTCACCGTCGGCACTGCTGAGGGTCCAGTCCTCGCCCGCACCGGTGGCGGCGGTGACCTGCTCGGGGGTGAAGGTCCAGCGGCGCAGCTGGCGACCGTCCATGCATTCGATGGTCAGGCCGGTTTCGTCAAAGTTGAAGTCGAAGGCGTGCAGGCCGTCGATCAGGAGCATGTCGCAGGATTCGAGGGCGGTGGCGAGGGTCATGGGGGCACCAGGGGAACAAAAGGTGGCCATTATAACCGAGTTCGCCGGCAAGCCGGCTCCTACAATGATCCGTAGGCGCTGGCTTGCCGGCGAACAGGCCACAACATCAATGGGCGAAGATCGACCCGCCCTCCTTGCCCGCCAGCTTGCTTGGCTTGATCAGGAACCGCGCCAGCGCTGGCAGCAGCCACAGGGCGCCGAACATGTTCCACAGCAGCATGAAGGTCAGCATCAGGCCCATGTCGGCCTGGAACTTGATGGCCGAGAAGATCCAGGTGCATACGCCGATGGCCAGGCACAGGCCGGTGAACAACACCGCCTTGCCGGTGGAGCGCAGGGTCTCGTAGTAGGCCTCCTGCAAAGGCAGGCCAGCGCGCAGGAAGCTCTCCAGGCGGCTGTAGATGTAGATGCCGTAGTCCACGCCGATGCCGACGCCCAGCGCCACCACCGGCAAGGTGGCGACCTTGACGCCGATGCCCATGAACGCCATCAGCGCGTTGCCCAGCACCGAAGTCAGCACCAGCGGCAGGACGATGCACAAGGTCGCGGCGAAGGAGCGGAAGGTGATCATGCACATCACCGCCACGCAGATGTAGACGAGGATGAGGATGGTCAGCTCCGCCGACTTGATCACCTCATTGGTGGCCGCCTCGATGCCGGCGTTACCCGCCGCCAGGAGGAACTGCAAGCCTTCCTTGTTGTGGCTGTCGGCAAAGGTCTTGGCGGCCGCGGTGACCCGCTCCAGCGTCTCGGCCTTGTGGTCGTTGAGGAACACCAGCACCGGCGCCAGCGAGCAGTCGGCGTTGTACAGGCCGTCGGCGCGGGCGATGGAGTTGTTGAGGATGTCCGGGTTGCGCGACAGCGTCTCCCATTTCAGGCTGCCCTCGTTCATGCCCTTGATGACCTGCTTCGACACGGTCACCAGAGAGATGGTCGACTGCACCCCGGGGGTGTTGTCCATGGTCCACATCAGCTCGTCGATCGGTGCCATGGTCGAGTGGATCGAGCACTGCTCGGCCGGGGTCTTGACCATGATCACCAGCACGTCGGAACTGGTGGAGTAGTTGCTGATGATGAAGCTGTTGTCCTGGTTGTAGCGCGAGTCCGGGCGCAACTCCGGCGCGCCCTGGTCGAGGTCGCCGATCTTCAGGTTCTGGCTGTACCAGAGGCCACCGGCGAAGGCCAGCAGTGCCAGCACCACCGACACCGGCGCCACCTTGGGGCTGGCGAAATTGGCCAGCAGGCGCCAGAACGGGTGCTCGCGGGTGGCGTCCTTCTTGCTGCGGGCGATGGCCTTCTGGCTGATGCCGACGTAGCTGATCGCCACCGGCAGCAAGATCAGGTTGGTGAAGACGATCACCGCCACGCCGATCGAGGCGCCGATGGCCAGCTCGCGGATCACCCCGATATCGATGATCAGCAGGGTGATGAAGCCGACGGCGTCGGCGAGGATGGCGATCATCCCCGGCAGGAACAGCTGGCGGAAGGTGCGCCGCGCGGCGGTCAGGGCGTTGTCGGCGTCACTCGAT
This sequence comes from Pseudomonas entomophila L48, assembly GCF_000026105.1. NCBI lineage: Bacteria > Pseudomonadati > Pseudomonadota > Gammaproteobacteria > Pseudomonadales > Pseudomonadaceae > Pseudomonas > Pseudomonas entomophila. Next base: position 1,788,005 of record NC_008027.1, on the reverse strand, counting down.
TGCAAGGCGATGCCGTTGATCTTCTGCACCCCGTGGGAGATGCCGATGGCGAAGATCAGGAACGGCACCAGCATCGAATACGGGTCGAGCCCGAAGCCCACCGCGTGCATCAGCCCCAGCTGCCAGACCACCGCCACCAGGGTGGTGATGAGCACGGCGATGGTGCTGCGGATGCACCAGGTGAACCAGTACAGCAGCGCCCAGGTGATCACCAGGGCCACGCCGAAGAACATCGCCACCATCACCAGGCCATCGATCAGGTCGCCGACTTTCTTGGCGAAGCCGACGATGTGGATCTTCACGTTCGGGTTCTGCGCCTGGAACTTGTCGCGGATCTTCTCTTCCAGCTGGTGGGAGAACTGCTGGTAGTCGAGCTTGACCTGCCTGCCCGGGTCCTGCGGGTCGGGGAAGCTTTCCAGCAGCGGGATGTCGACGATGCTCGACTTGAAGTTGTTGGCCACCAGGCGACCGACCTGGCCCGACTTGAGCACGTTGTCGCGCAGCGTGTCGAGGCTGTCCTGCGAGCCGTTGTAGGTGTTGGGGATGACCTCGCCGCCGGAGAAGCCCTCTTCGGTAACCTCGCTCCAGCGCACGCTGGGGCTCCACAACGACTTGAGGGCGGCACGGTCGACACCGGGGATGTAGAACACCTCGTCGTGGATCTGGCGCAGCGTCTCCATGTAGTCCTTGTCGAAGATGTCGCCGTTGACCGCCTCCACCGAGACGCGCACGGTGTTGCCGAGGTTGGCCAGGTCGTTGCGGTGCTCGAGCATCTGTTCGATGAACGGGTGCTGCAGCGGGATCATCTTCTCGAAGCTGGTGGACGGGCGGATCTGCGTGGCCTGCCAGAACAGGAAGATGCTCACCAGTACGCAAAGGGCGATGACCACGGGGCGGTTGTTGAAGATCAGGCGCTCGAGCAGCGTGGCCTTGTCCTTGTGGTGCTGCTGGTGCATGTCGAAGCTCTCCCGGCTAGTCATGGACGCACCTCCCCGGTGCCATCGGCCGAGGCCAGGTGCACGCCGCCCTGCCCGACCAGCAGCAGGCCACCGCCGGCCAGGCCGCTGACCCCGGCCAGGGCGATGCGATCGGCGCGGTTGCGCACGCTGAACGTCTGCCCGTCGTCATGGCTGCGCAGCACACTGCCGCCATTGCCGACCAGCACCAGGCTGCCATCATCGAGAAGCGTAGCGCTTGCCAGGCCGAATTCGAGCGGGCCGCGTTCGGCCTGCAGCTCAATCGGTTGCCAGGAATCGCCGAAATCGGTGGAGCGGAACAAATTGCCGCGCAGGCCGTAAGCCAGCAGCGTGTTGGGTTGCGCGGTGCCGATCACACCGAACAGCGAGCCCTCGTAGGGGCCTTCGACTTTCGACCAGCTCTGGCCGTTGTCACGGGAGCGGAACATGCCGCCCTGCTCGCCGACGATGAACAGGCCGGCGTCCTTCACGGTGGTGATGGCGTTGAGGTGCAGTTGCTCGGGGTTGTCCAGGCGTTCGGCGACGTCCTGCCAGTGCTGGCCGCCATCGAGGGTTTCGAGCAAGGCGCCATAGGCGCCGACGGCGAAACCGTGCTGCGGGTCGAGGAAACGTACGTCGAGCAACGGGGCTTCGCGGGAGAGGTCTTCGAACTGCTTGCTCCAGGTTGCGCCGCCATCGGCGCTGGCGAGGATCTGCGCATCATGGCCGACGGCCCAGCCGCGCTTGTCGTCGAGGAAGAACACCGCCGTGAGCAGTTGCCGGGTGGGCACCCGGGCTTGGGTCCAGGTCTTGCCCTGGTCGTCGGAGAACAGGATGTGGCCGCGGTCACCGACCACCACCAGGCGCTGGCCTGCGTGGGTGGCGCCGATCAGCAGGCTCTGGCTGGCCTTGGGCGATTCGGTCGAGTATTGCTCGGCGGCCACCGCCGCCAGGGCATTGCCTGCCCCGATACCCAGCGCCAGTGCCAGCATCGCACTGGCTGCCAGCGTGTGGCGAACCGTTGTCCGCTCTCTCATGACTGCCCCCTGTTGTGTTCTTGTGGTGGGTCAATCTATTGCCAGGTGCTGCGAAAACCCTGTTCCAGAGCCCTGGAATAGCTTCGGGCCATGCTATCGGGATTGTCCGACAGAACACAACGAGCGGGACGTTATGTTTTGTTAACCACAAAAAGCCGGGGCCGCCTTGCGGCCCTTTCGCGGCACAAGGCCGCTCCTACAGAAGATCGCAGTCCCCTGTAGGAGCGGCCTTGTGCCGCGAAAGGGCTGCGCAGCAGCCCCAATGTCTACCAGGCTTACGCCAAGCTCTTGCTCACGACTTCATACACATCACTGGACAGCGCCCCGGAAGCGAGAATCCGCTCCAGCTCGCCCTTCATCAGCGCCTGGCGCTTTTCGTCGTACTTGCGCCAGCGGGTCAGCGGGGCCAGTTGACGCGAAGCAATCTGCGGATTCAGCGCATTGAGCTCGATCACCAGGTCCGCCAGGAAGCGGTACCCCGAACCATCGACAGCGTGGAAGTTGACCAGGTTCTGCCCGGCGAAGGCGCCGACCAGTGCCCGCACCTTGTTCGGGTTCTTCAGGGTGAAGGCCGGGTGCTGCATCAGCGCCTTGACCCGCGCCAGCCCACCCGGCAACGCGCTGGCCGCCTGCACGCTGAACCACTGGTCCATGACCAGCGGGTTGTCCTTGAAGTGCTCGGCGAACGCTTCCAGCGCCTTGGCCCGCTCGGCTTCGAACGACGAATTGACCAACACCGCCAGCGCGGTCAGGCGCTCGGTCATGTTGTCGCACTGCTCGAACTGCTCCAGGGTCGCTTCCAGCACCTGCGGCTTGCCACCCAGCATCAGGTACGACAGCGCGATGTTCTGCAGGCTGCGGCGGGCGAAGTGCTCGGCCGAGGCCACGTACGGGGTCTTGCGCGAGACTTCGCGGTTGGCCTGGTAGCGTGCCCACAGGGCGTCGAACAGTTGCTCGGCGATCTGCTGGCGGGCGAACTCGCGGGCGGCGTGGATCGCATCGACATCGGCCACCTGGCTGATCTCGGTGAGGTACGCCTCGCCCGGCAGCGAGAGCATCTCGGCGACCATGGCCGGGTCCAGCGCTTCGTTGCCCAGCACGGTGCCCAGGGCGGTGATCAGGCGCTGGTCGAGCTTGAGCGCTTCACCCCGCTGGTGCTGGCCGATCAGTTCCTGCAGTACCTGCACCGACAACTGCTGCCCCGCTTCCCAGCGGTTGAAGCCGTCGCTGTCGTGCTGCATCAGGAACATCAACTGGTCGCGGTCGTACGGGAAGCTCAGTTTGACCGGCGCGCTGAAGCCGCGCAGCAGCGAGGGCAGCGGCTTGGCAGTGATGCCTTCGAAGGTGAAGGTCTGCTCGGCCTCGGTCACCGACAGCACGCGCGAGGTGCCGACGGCCTGCGCTTCGCCGACCAGGCGCAGTGGCAGGTCATTGCCCTGGGCGTCCAGCAGGCCCAGCGCCACCGGGATCACGAACGGCAGTTTCTCGACCTTGTCCGGGGTCGGCGGGCAGCTCTGGCGGAAGGTCAGGCTGTAGGTCTGCGCGGCGGCGTCAAACTGCTCGCTGACTTCCAGGCGCGGCGTGCCGGCCTGGCTGTACCAGCGTTTGAACTGAGTCAGGTCGACGCCGTTGGCGTCTTCCATGGCCTTGATGAAGTCGTCGGTGGTAACAGCCTGGCCGTCGTGGCGTTCGAAGTACAGGTCGCTGCCCTTGCGGAAGCCTTCGGTGCCCAGCAGTGTGTGGACCATGCCCACCACTTCCGCACCCTTTTCGTAAACGGTCAGGGTGTAGAAGTTGGAGATCTCGATGAAGCTGTCCGGGCGCACCGGATGGGCCATGGGGCCGGCATCCTCGGCGAACTGGTGGGTGCGCAGGTAGGCGACGTCCTCGATGCGCTTGACCGTGCGCGAGTTCATGTCGGCGCTGAATTCAGCGTCGCGGTACACCGTGAAGCCTTCCTTGAGCGACAGCTGGAACCAGTCGCGGCAGGTCACGCGGTTGCCCGACCAGTTGTGGAAGTACTCGTGGGCGACCACGCCCTCGACCCGCTGGTGGGCAGCGTCGGTGGCGGTCTCGGCGCGGGCCAGCACGCAACTGGAGTTGAAGATGTTCAGGCCCTTGTTTTCCATGGCGCCCATGTTGAAGTCGTTGACCGCGACGATCATGAAGATGTCCAGGTCGTACTCGCGGCCATAGACTTCCTCGTCCCAGCGCATCGACTTCTTCAGGCTGACCATGGCGTGGTCGCACTTGTCGAGGTTCTCTTCCTCGACATAGATGCGCAGGGTGACGTCACGACCGGACTGGCGAGTGAAGCTGCTTTCGACGCACCACAGGTCACCGGCCACCAGGGCGAACAGGTAGGCCGGCTTCTTGAACGGGTCTTCCCAGGTCGCCCAGTGGCGGCCGTCTTCTGCCGGCCCATCGCCCACAGGGTTGCCGTTGGACAACAGCACCGGGTAGCGATGCTGCTCGGCGATCACCGTGGTGGTGAAGGTGCTCATCACGTCCGGGCGGTCGAGGTAGTAGGTGATCTTGCGGAAGCCCTCGGCCTCGCACTGGGTGCAGAACATCTTGCCGGACTTGTACAGGCCTTCCAGCGCGGTGTTGCTCTCCGGATGGATCTTCACGCTGGTATCGAGGGTGAATTGCCCGGTTTTCGGCTGCACGGTCAGGCTGTCGGCATCAAGCTGGTAGTCGCCGGGGTTCAGTTCGACATCGTCCAGCGACGCCCGCAACAGCTCCAGCTGCTGGCCGTCGAGCACCAGCGGCGGCAAGCCGGCGCCGCGCTCGGGGTTGCGGCGCATGACCAACTGCGCGTGCACCAGGGTGTGGTCCTCGAACAGTTCGAAGGTCAGGTGGGTCTCGTCGATCAGGTACTCGGGGGCCTGATAGTCCTTGAGGTAGATCACTTGCGGTTGTTCAGTGCGCATGGTGACGATCCTTTACTGGAGCACGGCCAGTTGGTAGGCCGTGTACTTGCGAATGTTGATCACGCCGGTATCGAAGATCAGGTACTGGCCCTTGATGCCCAGCAGCGTGCCTTCCACGACCGGGTCCTTGTCGAGGTTGAAGCTGACGATCTTTTTCGGGTAGGCCTCGACCGGGTAGCGCATCTGCACCACCTCGGCTTCGGGCAGCGGCTGGATCGCCTGCAACCCGAAGCGCTCCTGCAGGCCACGGATACCGTCGGCGCAGGCGTCGAAGATCTGTTCGCGGATGGCCGGCAGGTCGAGCACCTCGGCGTCGCCCTTGAGCAGCGCGCGCCAGTTGGTGCGGTCCGGTACCTGGCTGCGCAGCACGTCCTCGACCAGCCCGGATTGCTGGCGGGTGGCCACGCGCATGATCGGCAGCGCCTGGCTGGCACCCTGGTCGAGCCAGCGGGTGGGCAGCTGGGTGGCGCGGGTGATGCCGACCTTGATGCCCGACGAGTTGGCCAGGTACACCACATGGTCGGTCATGCAGAACTGCTCGCCCCACGACGGCTCACGGCAGGTGCCGGCGTCGTAATGGCATTTTTCCGGGGCCATGATGCACACGTCGCACTGGGCCAGCTTGGTCATGCACGGGTAGCAGTAACCCTGGCTGAAGCTGGTCTTGGTACGTTTGCCGCAATGGGTGCAGTGGATCGCGCCGAGGTATTCCAGGCGGATCGACTGGCCGATCAGCGGGTTGACCGGAACCTCTGCGTCATCCAGGCGGAAGCTGTATTGAACGACCGGTGCTTCCAGGCGCACCGCCATCTTGCTCAGAGAGCCACGAGCGAGTTCGATCAATGTACCGAGTCCGACTTGAACAGGATGTTGGCGATCGGTGCGGACTTCGAGGCGCACTCCTGCGGGCCCATGTAGCCGGTGCGCTGCTCTTCGGGGAGGTTCTTCATCTCCCAGGCGATCACCGCCTGCAGCGACAGCTCTTTCTGTTCGGCGGTCAGCTTGCGGCCGTCGGACCATTTGCCGATTTCCACGGCCGTCTTCAGGCTCTCGTAGATCTCGGGGGTGATGTTTTCGATCATTTGCGCGAATGTGGACATGGGGTCTCCAATGGGTTTGGACGAGAAGTGCCTGCGCGGCGATCAGGCAAGGCGAAAACAGGCGAGGAAGCGGAGTTTACGTGTTGTAAATGAGCATTCCGAGCCTGTTTTCAACGCAGCATGGTCGTCGCGCAGGTACTTATCGTCCAAAGCCTAAGTCAGGCCGACAGTCTACGCCTGGCAAGCCCTCCGCCCAAGAGGCCCGTCAGGCATCCGATGAGCAACCCGCCGACATGGGCGGCGTTGGCAATCTGGCCAAAACCCAGTTGGCCAACCACGCCGCTCAGGCAAATCAGCAACCAGACCAGCATCATCACCAGCACGCCCTTGGGCAGGCTGAACTGTGGGTTGGGCGCCAGCCACTGGTACAGCCATACGTGACCGAGCAAGCCGTAGAGCACACCGGACAGGCCACCGAACAAGCTCGGGCCGCTGCTGAAATGCTGGGCCAGGTTGGACACCAGGCTGAACAGCAGGGTCAGCATCAGCAGCATCCACGGCCCTTGGCGCAGTTCGATGCGCTTGCCCAGTTCCCAGTACCACAGGCCATTCATTGCCAGGTGCAGCACACCGAAGTGCAACAGCATCGGCGACACCAGGCGCCACCACTGGCCTTCGGCAAGCGCCTGGGGCAATGAAGTGAAGTAGAGGTAGTCCCCCTGCACCTGGAATGGCAGGAAGGTGAACCAGGCGATGGTCGTGAGGTTGTCGCCCAGGCTGGTCAGGCCGGCCACCACCAGGCTCAGGAACAGCACGGTGGCGGTAACCTTGCAGGCACGGGCCTGTTCCTTGAGGGAAGGCGCCGTGGGGGTGTTCGCCGGCAAGTCGGTTGCCACGGGGAGTTCCACATCGGCGTTGCCGTCGGGGAAGCGCTGGTACAGCTGGCGCACGTCATCGGCCATGGCGGGGGGCGCCCAGAGCACCTGCTCCTCGCCCTCCTCCACCACCCGGTGCGGCACTTGCAGGCGACGCAGCAGGGCGACGAAGCCGCCGAGGTCGACCGTCAGCGGCAGGCGCAACACTTCGATCACGTTCATTGGCTGGCCTGCGGGCGTTCGACATCGACCCAGACGAACTTGTGCGGGTCGATGCGGGTTTCGTCATCCAGCCGGTAGGCCGCCAGCTTGCCGTACAGCACCGCGCTGTAGTCCAAGCAGGCCAGGTTGGCGCGGATCGGCGCCGGCCGGCCGCTGCGCCAGTAATGGCCGACGAACAGCAGCGGCTCGTCTTCGGCGTAGCGCAGCAAGGCATTCTTCTGGCTGTGACTCAGTGGCGTGCGGGCCACCTCGTCCGGCAGTGCATCGGGTTGGAATACGATGTCACCATAGGTTTGCGGGTCTTCTTCCCAGAACTTGGTGCGGAAGAAGGCGCGGGTCAGGCCATCGCCACCGGTGAGCGTCAGGCCGTCCGGCAGGCGCATGTCGGTGCCACGCAGCAGGCGGTTGCATACCGTGGCAGCGAAACTGCCGGACACCGCCGAAGCCTGGACAAAATGCTCGTCGATGCGCCCATCGTGATACTGCTGGCGCAGCGGCTCGATCAACTGGTGGTCCCAACAGGCGTGCACCAGGCGGAACCGCCCGGCGTCGACGAACAGCGGCAGCTCGTAGAACCACTGGATGAAGTCGTGCCAGTCGCCGGGATGCTGGGCGAACTGGGTGAGGGTTTCGTCGATCAGGCGCGCATGGCGCGGCGTGTGCTCGCGCACGTACGCCTTGCCACTGCCGGGCAGCGCCGGGGTGACCCAGCCCAGGGCGTTGTATTCATGGTTGCCCATGATGCAGAAGGCCTGGCCGGCCTCGACCATGTCGTGGACGATGTGCAGCGCCTCGCGGATGCGCGGGCCACGGTCGACGATGTCGCCGAGGAACAGCGCCTGGCGCCGCGGGTGGCGCCACACCCCGCCCACCCGCTTGTAGCCGAGCGCGTCGAGCAGGCGTTCGAGGGTGAGCGCACAACCGTGCACGTCACCGATGATGTCGAAACTGCGCGCCGAATCGAGCATCAGTCGTCCCTGCCTCCCAGGCGGCTGCCCCAGCCGAGCTTGGTGCGGCAGACCTCGTAGTAATTGTGGTCCAGCGGGTGGATCAGGCGCAGTTTCTGCGGTTTCTTGCTCACCGTTATGGTGTCGCCGGGGGCGCAGGTGAAGTGGTTCTGGCCATCACAGGAGACCTGCGGGTAGATCTGCAGGTCCTTCGACACGACGATCTTCAGCTCGCTGTTGCCGTCCACCACGATCGGCCGGCCCGACAGGGTGTGCGGGTACATGGGCACGATGACGATGGCGTCGAGCTTGGGATGCATGATCGGGCCGCCGGCCGACAGCGCGTAGGCGGTGGAGCCGGTCGGGGTGGCGACGATAAGGCCGTCGGCTTTCTGGCTGCAGACGAACTGGCCGTCGATGTAGATCTCGAACTCGATCATCCGCGTCGACTTGCCGGGGTGCAGCACCACATCGTTGAGCGCATCGCCCTGGCCGATGGCCTCGTTGTGGCGGCGCACTTCGGCCTGCAGCAGGAAGCGGTTCTCGACCAGGTAGTGGCCGTCGAGCACCTCGGCGACCTTCTCTTCCAGCTCGTCGGGGCGGATGTCGGTGAGAAAACCCAGGTTGCCGCGGTTGATCCCCAGCACCGGGATGTTGTGCCGGGCCAGGGCCCGGGCGGCGCCCAGCAGGCTGCCGTCGCCACCGACCACGATGACCAGGTCGCAGACCTCGCCCAGCAGCTTGCGCGTGGAGGTCTGCAGGCCGTGGCCGGGCAGCACTTCGGCGATGGTGTCCTCGAGGATCACGTGCAGGTGGCGCTCGAGGAGGAATTTTTTCAGTCGGCGGATGGTGTCGAGCACCTGGGAGCTGCCAAGGCGTCCGATGATACCGATATTGCGAAATTGCTCCATGGTGCTCCTGCGAGGCTCTGCGGCGGGGTGACAATGCCGCGATTATGGGCGAAAGGACTGGCCAGCGGCAAACCGGCTATGCTCGCAGGATGATGCCCTTCACCGATCTGCAGCCCCTGCTCCGCCAGCTGCGCCAGCCTGCCGTGCGCGACCTGGCGTGGGCGGTGCTATCACCGCCGCTGCTGGATGACGCCTGCGCCCCGCAACGCCACCCGCTGAGCGCCAGCGCCTGGGCCGATGACCCGGGGCGACTGGCCGCCTGGCTGCGCGCGCTCGATCATGACCCCACGGCGCTGCTGGACTGCCTGGCACGGCTGACCAGCCGGCGCCTGGGGCTCTACTACGAAGCGTTGTGGCAGTTTGCCCTACGCCAGGCCCCGGGCATCGAACTGCTGGCGGCCAACCTGGCAATCCGCGATGGCGGGCGAACCCTGGGTGAGCTGGACATCGTGCTGCGCGACCGTGAAGGCACTCATCACCTGGAGCTGGCGATCAAACTCTACCTGGGGCCACCCGGTGGGAATGGGAGCGATCCGGACCAATGGCTTGGCCCCGGTTGCCATGACCGACTGGGAAGAAAGCTGGCACACCTGACACAACATCAGCTACCCATGTCGAGTGGACCGCAGAGTCACACCGTGCTGGCCGGGCTGGGCCTGGGCCAGGTGCAGGCGCACCTCTGGCTTGGTGGTTATCTGTTCTATCCATGCTCGGGACGAACACACTCGCCGGGCGGGGCCAACCCCGAACACTTGCGTGGTAGCTGGATGCGTCATAGCGAATGGAACGGCACCGACAACAGGCGCTGGCAACCCCTGTCGCGCCAGGCATGGCTGGCGCCGGCGCGACTTGAAGCAGCGGCGTGCTGGAGCACCGAACGCTTCGCTGCCTGGCGCGAAGGGCTCGAACCCGATGCCCATGCACACCTGCTGACCCGACTGGAGCAGCAGGCGCAGGGGCACTGGGAAGAGGTCGAACGGATGTTTCTGGTGGCCGATGGCTGGCCTGACCTTCCCCAGCGCTGACACAGCCCCACCGCCTCGCTGACGGCGGGGCATTAAAGCGTCAGGACGCTTCGGCCACCGGTTCAGGCGCCGGGCAATGGGCCTGGGCATCTTTCGGCCACAGCACCTGGCCCTTGCCGTCGACCACCTGCTCCGCACCGCAAGGCAGGCGGTTGGTGTCGAACACCACGCTGCCATCCAGGCGATACAGGGCGCGCAGCGTGCGCACCGCGTCGTCGCCATTGCCCTCGACCCGATAGGCGAAGATCGCACCACGCGCTTCGTCGACCACCACGTCCTGCCATTTGGCGGGCACCAGCAGCTTGCCATCCAGATCGTACAGCGCGCGCACGGCATCCGACTTGCTGCCCTCGGCCGCCAGCAGGTGGTGACCGTCAGCCAACAGTTTGAACGACACGAACTGCTCCGGCTTGACCAGCACCTTGCCCTTCTCGTCCATCAGGCCCATGGTGGGGGTCTCGTTGGGCATCCCCATGAACATCACGGTCTTCTTCGGCGATTTCAGCTCGGAGAACGCATAGCGATTGGGCGCGACCAGACCGATCTGCTGGTAGGTGGGTTGGAACACCACCTTGCCCTGGTCCAGGTCGATGGTCCCGTAGGTGGCCAGGAACATGTTCTGCAATTTGCCGATATGGTTGAAGCCCGGGCGATGGCCACTCATGCCGAGCAGGCCCATGCCGGCGTCGCCGACCGAATCGTACTCGGGCTGGATCAGCCACTTGCCGTCATGGCCGATCATGCCGGCCTTGCCACGGTCTTCCTCGGTGCGCTGCAACTGCACCATGCCGCCCACCTTGCCGAAGGTCTCGCAGCTCTGGTACTGCGCCTCGATCACCACCTTGCCCTGGTAGTCGAGGTAACCGCACGGCTTGTCGTAGCTGTCGCGGAAGGCCACCAGGCCACCGCCCGGCGTACCCAGCCAGCCCTTCTCGAGCGGGATCACCAGGTTGCCGGCGGCGTCCGCCAGGCCCTTGCCGGCAGCCCCTTCGCGGGAAACCACAAGGTGACCGTCGGCCGCGCTGACGATGGTGTCGAAGTCGAGCTTGCGCAGCACCTTGGTCTGCAGGTTGTAGCCCCAGTTTTCGCCCTGGCGCTCGGCCAGCACCCAGTTGCCGCGCTTGGCGAAATCCTCGCGCACGTACATCGAGTCGAACACCGCCTCGCTGACCTTCTCGCCCTGAGGCGTGAGGATGCCGCGCAGCTCGCCAATCTCGTAGACGATGAAATCGTTGTCGCCGCCGACATAGACGGTGTCGAAGATGGCCGGCTGGACGTCCTTGCCCTGCTCGTCCATCACCCCGACCTTGCCATTGTGGTCATAGCCGAACAGGCCCGGGGTCAGGGTATAGAGCGAGTCGGTGAGGTCGGCACGGATCACCTGCTTGCCGTCGCCACTGGCCAGGTGCCAGTAATCGCCACGACCGAAGATGAAAGCGTTGCTGAAAGGCTGGGTGTAGAGCTGGGTGAACTCGCTGCCCGGCGCGACACGGAAGGCACCGTTCTGGTCCAGTACCGCGCATTCGTCGTTCACGCACAACGGAATGGTCAGGGCGGCAATCGGTGGCGTCTTGACCACCGGGGCTTGCTCGCAGCCGGCGAGCAGCAGGGACAGGGCGCCGAACAGCGCGACCCGAGGGGTGCAGATGAGGTGTTTCATTGACACAGGATCCTTGTGCGATGGAAATCGGGTGCAGGCCCAAAGCCACCACCCAGCCCGCTGTGTCGGCCACGCGGGATAGATCTGAAGCAAACAAATTTCCATCCCAGCGATTAGAGTGAGAAACAGGCGCCAGCAAGAGCGCCCTTCCCGACCTGATGACGAGGACCCACCATGGTTTCATCCACCCCCGCGGCCCACTACGCGCGGCTGTCGATCGCCCTGCACTGGCTGATGCTGGTGCTGCTGGCCGCCGTGTACGCCTGCATCGAACTGCGCGGCCTGTTCCCCAAGGGCAGCGCCGAGCGCGACCTGATGAAAGACCTGCACTTCATGCTTGGCCTGACCGTGTTCGTGCTGGTCTGGCTGCGCCTGGCCGTGCGCCTGTCGCGCCCCACGCCACCGATCGTGCCCAGGCCACCCGCCTGGCAGACAGGCCTTTCGCACCTGGTGCACCTGCTGCTGTACCTGATGATGATCGGCCTGCCCCTGGCCGGCTGGGCGATCCTCAGCGCCGCCGACAAGCCAATCCCGTTCTATGGCCTGGATCTGCCGGCCATCGTCGCTCCTGATCCGGACCTGGCCAAGTTCATCAAGGGCTGGCACGAACGCATCGGCAGCTGGGGCTACTGGCTGATCGGGCTGCATGCCGTGGCCGGGCTGTATCACCACTATGTGCGGCGCGACAACACGCTGCTGCGCATGCTGCCCTACAAGTAACCGCGGCGCCCCTGCAGGCCACCGGTGTGCAGGAAGACCAGGCGGGTGCCCGGGCGAAAACGCCCGGCCTCGACCTGGTCACGCAGGGCCAATAGCGCCTTGCCGGTGTAGAGGGCTTCCAATGGCATGCCGGTCAGGTGCTCGGTTTGCTCGATGAATGCCAGCAACGTGTCATCGATACGCGCAAAACCACCCCGGCAGGCCTCGTGCAGCGTGTACCCCTGCAAGCCGGCCAGTGCCTCGACCGTTTCGGGCACGCCATGATCCCGTGGCACCGCCAGGGCGCCGTGGACCTCATGATCTCCGGCTTCCGCCAGCACCAAGCCCGCCAGCGTGGTGCCGGTACCGGCCGCCAGCCACCAGGCGTCGTAGCCCGTCCAGCCCAGCGTGGCCAATTGCGCCTTGCACTGCTCGACGATCAGCCCGCAACCCTGAGCGCCCGCCAGCCCGCCACCGCCTTCGGGAATGCAATGCCAGCCCGGATAACGGGCTTGCCAGGGCTGCCAGAAGCCGGGCTCATGGCGGGCGCGGTAGCCACCGAAACCCAGCCAGTGCAGCGCCATACCCAGTGCCCTCAGGTCCCTTGTTGTCGGCGTCTCCTGCGCATGCCCACGTAGCAGGCCGACGGTGGCGAAGCCGAACCGCTTGCCGGCCGCTGCCAGGGCATGGAGGTGATTGGAATGGTTGCCGCCCAGGCTGATCAAGCCCGGTGCGCCAGCTTCGAGGGCTTCAGCCAGGTGGTGGCGCAGCTTGAACCATTTGTTGCCGCTGATCAGCGGGTCGATCAGGTCCAGGCGCAGGACGGCAAGCTCGATCCGGGCTTGTTGGAGCCAGGGCAGGTCGAGGCGCTGCAGAGGGGCTTGGGGAAGAGAGAACTCGGGCATGGCGCGAGTTTATCAGGTGTTCGAGATGGCACGGGCTGCGCCCGTGTTCGCCGGCAAGCCGGCTCCTACAGGTACCGTGAGGTCTGTAGGAGCCGGCTTGCCGGCGAATGGGCCTGAACTGTCAACACAGGCTCACTGGGTTATCACAACTCCGCGGCCAACCGCGAACCCTGGTTGATCGCCCGCTTGGCATCCAGCTCGGCCGCCACGTCGGCGCCGCCGATCAGGTGCACCGACTGCCCGGCCGCCACCAGCCCTTCCTGCAGCTCGCGCAGCGGCTCCTGGCCGGCGCACACGACGATGTTGTCCACCGCCAGCAGCTGCGGCTCGCCCTCATTGATGCGTACATGCAGCCCGGCATCGTCCACGCTCAGGTACTCGACGCTGTTGAGCATCTGCACGTGCTTGTTCTTCAGGCCCGTGCGGTGGATCCAGCCGGTGGTCTTGCCCAGGCCGTCGCCGACCTTCGACTTCTTGCGCTGCAGCAGGTACACCTGGCGCGCCGGAGCGTGGGGTTCAGGCTTGATACCGGCGACACCACCACGGGCCTCCAACTGTGTATCGATACCCCACTCCTTCCAGAACGCCTCGCGGTCCTGGCTGGTGGCCACGCCCTTGTGTACCAGGTACTCGGACACATCGAAGCCGATGCCGCCAGCACCGATCACCGCCACCCGCTCACCCACCGGCTTGCGCTCCAGCAGCACGTCCAGGTAGCTGAGCACCTTGGCATTGTCGATGCCCGGAATCGCCGGGGTGCGCGGGGCGATGCCGGTCGCCAGGATGATCTCGTCGTATTCACCCGCCACCAGCGCTGCCACGTCGACCCGGGTGTTCAGGCGCAGGTCGACACCGGTGCTCTTCACCTTGTTGCGGAAGTAGCGCAGGGTCTCGAAGAACTCTTCCTTGCCCGGCACACGCTTGGCCACGTTGAACTGCCCGCCGATCTCGCTGCCGGCGTCGAACAGGGTCACCTCATGCCCGCGCTCGGCGGCCACCGTGGCAGCCGCCAGGCCCGCCGGGCCGGCGCCGACCACGGCGATGCGCTTCACCGCGCGCACCGGCACATAGTTGAGCTCGGTCTCATGGCAGGCACGCGGGTTGACCAGGCAACTGGTCAGCTTGCCACCGAAGGTGTGATCCAGGCAGGCCTGGTTGCAGCCGATGCAGGTGTTGATCTCGTCGGCGCGCCCTTCAGCCGCCTTGTTGACGAAGTCCGGGTCGGCCAGGAATGGCCGGGCCATGGACACCATGTCGGCATCGCCCTCGGCCAGCACCGCTTCGGCCACTTCTGGAGTATTGATGCGGTTGGTGGTGATCAGCGGGATCTTCACCGCGCCGCGCAGCTTGGCGGTGACCTTGCTGAATGCCGCGCGCGGCACCTTGGTGGCAATAGTCGGGATGCGCGCTTCGTGCCAGCCGATACCGGTGTTGATCAGCGTGGCGCCGGCTTGCTCGATGGCCTTGGCCAGCACCACGATCTCGTCCCAGGTGCTGCCACCCTCGACCAGGTCGAGCATCGAGAGGCGGAAGATGATGATGAAATTCGGCCCCACCGCTTCACGTACCCGGCGCACGATCTCCACCGCCAGGCGCATGCGGTTCTCGTAGCTGCCACCCCAGCGGTCGGTGCGGTGGTTGGTGTGGGCGGCGAGGAACTGATTGATGAAGTAACCTTCCGACCCCATGATCTCGACGCCGTCGTAGCCGGCACGTTGGGCGAGGCTGGCGCAGGTGACGAAGTCACGGATCTGCTTCTCGATGCCCTCCTCGTCCAGTTCCTTGGGTTTGAACGGGTTGATCGGTGCCTGGATCGCGCTTGGCGCCACCTGTTTCGGGCTGTAGGCATAGCGCCCGGCGTGGAGGATCTGCAGGCAGATCTTGCCACCGGCAGCATGTACCGCCTCGGTGACGATACGGTGCTTGTCGGACTCTTCCTCAGTGCTCAGCTTGGCCGCGCCGGAGTAGACGCCGCCTTCGTCATTCGGCGCGATGCCCCCGGTCACCATCAACCCGACACCGCCCCGGGCACGCTCGGCGAAGTACGCCGCCATGCGCTCGAAGCCGCCTGGACGTTCTTCCAGGCCGGTGTGCATCGAACCCATCAAGGTGCGGTTGCGCAAAGTGGTGAAACCCAGGTCGAGGGGGGCCAGCAGGTGCGGGTAACGGGCGTTTGCCATGGAGGGGCTCCACAGTTGGCGTGATCACGGGATGCGGGCGCCTCTTCCAGTCCGGCGGGGCCCGTCGTTTGTCTGAGGCCGACATTAAACAGGCGTTTGAACACGCTCAATGATCGAAACTGACAACTTATTGATCCTGCTGCACAGCAGGCTTACCCTAGGGCACCTCATTCCTCATTGCGCAGAACCGCCCCATGGGAAAACTGCTTGCCAGCGCCCTGGCACTGGTTGTCATCGCCACGCTGTTCGGCTACGGCTTCTGGACCTTGCAGCGTCCGGAAGGCCATTACCTTTCTGATCTGCGCATCGAACTGGCGCTCGACCAGGGCGTTCCCGGGGGCCAGGGCAACCTGCTGGGTGTCGAGCCTCTGCTGTACCCAGGCGACTACCAGAACCTCGAACGCCTGCACCGTAAACTCTCCGCCTACCTGGACCAGGCCCGCAGCAAGGGGCTGGTCAACGCCCGAACCGTGGTGGTACTGCCTGAGCACATCGGCACCTGGCTCTGGGCCCGAGGTGAAAAGAACGAGCTGTACCAGGTCACCCACCGTCGCGAAGCCTGGCAATGGCTCGAGCTGAGCAACCCGCTGCGCTACGGCCTGGCGCTGCTTTCAGCCAGCGGCAACGACCGTCGCAGCGATGCGCACCTGCGCATGAAGGCTGCGCAGATGGCCAACGACTACCAACAACTGTTCGGCGGCCTGGCGCGGGAATTCGGTGTCACCCTGGTGGCCGGCTCGATCATTCTCCCTGCCCCCTACGTCGAAAACGGCCGGTTGCTCACGGGTGATGGCCCATTGTTCAACACCAGCGTGGTCTTCGGCAGCGATGGCGGCGTGCTGGGGCAACCACAGCACCAGCAGTACCCGGATAGCGAAACCCGACGCTATATCCATGAGGGTCGCCAGCATCCGCTGCACGTCGTGCCGACCCCCGCCGGCCGCCTGGGCGTGCTGGTGGGCAGCGACAGCTGGTACCCAGCCAACCACCAGCAACTGGCCGAACAGTCGGTGCAACTGATCGCCAACCCGGTTTTCCTCAGTGGCCAGCAACAGTGGCAAGCCCCGTGGCGTGGCAACCGCCACCAGCCTGCGGCGGCGCAGTTGCCGCTGCAGCGCGGCCAGGTCAGCGAACAGGCCGCGTGGCAACAACTGACCCAAGCCGCCAGCAATGGCGTCACCAGCATGAGCGTGTTCCTGCGTGGCCAGTTCTGGGAGCTCAGCGGGGACGGTCAGGGCTTCGCCAGCCAGGCCGGCGTCCTCTGGGCGGGCAGCGCCGGCAAGGGCGCACGCCTGCTGAACTTGTGGTTGTGACAACATGCCTCGCCCCCGCGTGCGCCTGGGTGAACTGTCGGTAGGCTTCGTCCAACCGCTGGCTCAGGCACTGACGCACCTCGGCCATGATCCGCACCCCCTCCTGCTGCGCTACGGGCTCGATGCCCAGCGCCTGGCCGAACCCGGCGCGCGGTTGTCGATCCCGCGCTACATGCACCTGGGCCATGCCGCCATCGCGATGAGCGGCGAACCGGCATTGGGCCTGCGCATGGGCCGCCTGAGCCACCTGGCCCAGGCCGGGCTCGCCGGAGTGGCCGCCGCCCAGGCCCCCACGCTCGGCGAGGCTGCCCGCACACTGCTGCGCTTCGAGCCGCTGTATGCCGCCAACTACCGTGGCCAGTCGAGCTTTCATGAGGACAATCAGGGTGCCTGGCTGCGCTTCTATTCCATCAGTCCCTACAACACCTATAACCGCTTCGTGGTCGACTCGTTGCTGGCCGGCTGGCTGGCGCAGCTGAGCACCCTGGTGCAGCGCCCGGTGCAAGCCGAGCGACTGGAGATCGAATTCGAGTCGCCCACTTACGCCGCGCAATACCAAAGCTTGTGCAGTGGCACGGTAGTGTTCGGCGCCCCGGCCAATCAGTTGCGCCTGGGCCAGGCCACGCTGGCCCTGGCCAACCCGCACCATTGCCCGAGCACCTGGCAGCATCTGTTGCAACTGTGCGAAGCGGAACTGGCCCTGCGCACCCGAGTACGCAGCCTGGGCGAGCGCATCACCCACCTGCTGGGCCCTTTGCTCAACGGTGGACGCGAACCAGACCTGGAGGAAGTGGCGCGGCACCTGCAACTGCCCACCTGGACCTTGCGGCGCAAGCTGGCCGAGGAAGGCACGCGCTTTCGCAACCTGCTCAACGACACACGACAGGACCTTGCCGAGACCTACATCCGTGACACGGAGTTGGCCTTTGGCGAAATCGCCTATCTATTGGGGTTTGCTTCGGCGGAGGCCTTCCAGCGCGCATTCAAGCGCTGGACGGGCCTGACACCGGGAGAGTTTCGCCGCCTTCAGCGGCAGGTGGGCTAGAGCTCGGTAGCGTCGTCCGCAGGCTCTGGCGTGTCCAGTTCATAAGCCTGGAATTCGAGAAGTTCTTCCTGGTAGTCATCCATCAGCCTGCTTCCTCTTTACTTGTCATTCGCCGGTCTGCCATGAACCTAAGCGGGCCGGATGAAGGCGTGGTTACACCCTCATGACAAATAAACGTAGCAGGCGCTGGAAATGTTACCCACGCCAGCTGTAACACTACGTGACCAGCCTACAGCGGCGCGGGCACCTGGTCAGCGGCAGGAGCTTGCTGCACCTGGATCGGTGCGGCCTCCACCGGCGGCGCGACAGGTTGCGACCCTTGGCTGTCATCGACTACTGGCGCCTCAGTGGCCGCCGCAGGGGCCGCTGGCTGGGCGGCCGGTGCTACCGACACGGGCTCAGGCACAACGGCAGGCGCCAATGAAGCTGATGCAGGCTCTGGCAAGCCCAGCTCCGCGGCTGGCTTCTCGACCTTGGCCGGCTCGGCCGCTGCCTCGGCCTTTTTCGTGGCCTTGGGTTTTGGCAGATAGCTTTCCACCAATGCGAAGTAGCGATCGTAGAACTGCGCTGCGGTCACCGTTTCACTGGCGACCTTGACCATCGAGTCATCGGTGGAACCGATCGGCATCGACACCGAGCCGAGCACACCCACGCCCAGACTAGCGGAGGTGTTCGATTTCTTCAGGGTGTAACGGTCCTGCAGGGCATTGGCGAACATGGTCGAGCGCTGCTTGTCGCCCATGTCGGGCACGCAGGTGATGTTGAAGCTGATCTGCATGTGGTTTTCGGCGTTCTGCTGGAAGCTCTTGTTGCCGGCGACCTGGCTGGCATCACTGCTAGTGATGATGTAGCCCTGACTGAGCAACGCGCGCCGAGCGGCTTCACAGGTGCTCGCCTCGCTGACCGGGAAGGTGCGCGAGAACGTGCCTGAGTCGTCGAAGTTCTCGTGCTCATACACAGCGGGTTTCTTCGAGGAGCAACCGGACACGCCCGCCAGCACAAGGGCCAGCCCGAGCGCACCGTAGACGGAGGATCTGGACATCATGGATTCCGGGTAAATCGAACGGTGCCTATTGTGCAACACATCCATGAGCCGCCGAAACCTTGAAACGGCGTTCTTTACGCAAGGTTCATGTAAAGGGCGCTGCATCGCTCAATGTCGCGTGCAGCCAATGACGACTTTACCCACACCATTCTCAAGATATTCCTAGCCAGATGGACGGCATTGCCTCGCTAGACTCATTAATCTGTCTGAAAGCCCAAGGGATACCTGGTGAAAAATCTTTCCGTACGCCTGAAATTACTACTTGGCATCGCCCCGTTGATAGCCCTGGTGGCGACTCTCGCACTGACGGCCATCAACAGCCTGAACTCACTGACATTCCGGGCCGAACGCCTGATGTCAGTGAACTACGTACTCGATACCCTCAATGAGATTCGTGTCGCTCAACTGGCCTATACCCTGAAACAAGAACAGAGTGAGCTTGCCAACCTGCACCAGGCGTACGTACGCCTCGACAGGTTGATCGACGATAGCCTGAAAATAATGCCTTCCCCCGATGCCCAAGCCAGCCTAGGCGCAACACGCGACATCATGCAGGGGTACATGGATGGCTTCAAACGCAGTCTTGATGCCAGCTCGGGAGAATTGAACGGTCCATTTGGCAAGTACCTGCTGGGTGAAGTGCTCAAAGCGGTCAACCAGACCAAGTCACTGATCAGCCGGCAGAACCTGGTCAGGGCTGAAGAGTTCGATTACCGCATCAGTCTGATGCTGGCGGAGTTCTATATCACGCTGCTATTGGCCTGCGGATTTGCATGGTTGTTGGTGCGGCAAATCTACAGACCGCTGCAGCATGCCGTGAGCCTGGCTCACGATATCCTCGAGCTGGGACAGGAAGATGAACCCACCCTCGCGCGCAACGATGAATTCGGCAAACTGATCCAGGCACTGGAGCGAAGCGGCGCGCCCTCCACGCAAGGTTACCCGGCAACGCCTGCGCAAGCCGCCATCAAAAGCAACGTTCGCCCATGAGCGGAAACAGCCACCGCCTTAACGAGCCTATTCGCCACGCGGAAACGAAAAAAGCGACCATCAGGTCGCTTTTTAAGTGCTTCAAAGTGTTCAAGGGACTTCGAGGCGAAGATGGCGCAGCGGACGGGACTCGAACCCGCGACCCCCGGCGTGACAGGCCGGTATTCTAACCGACTGAACTACCGCTGCGTATCATTCAGGCTTTCGCCCGTTTGAAACTGGGATCCAGACCTTCAAGCGCTCTTTGCGCGAAAGCCAGGGACAAAAAAAGCGACCATAACCGCTCTTTTTGTTTGCATCGAGCTATTCAAGGGACTCGATGCGAAGATGGCGCAGCGGACGGGACTCGAACCCGCGACCCCCGGCGTGACAGGCCGGTATTCTAACCGACTGAACTACCGCTGCGTATCGTTCAGGTTTGCACCTGATTGAAACTGGGATCTGGCCTTGCGGCCTCAGACCGGTGTAAACACCCATCTGGAGAAAATGGCGCGGCGGACGGGACTCGAACCCGCGACCCCCGGCGTGACAGGCCGGTATTCTAACCGACTGAACTACCGCCGCGCATAGCTGGACTTGCGTCCTGTTTCTCTCTGCCAGCGTGCTTTTTGCAAAACACGTTGTACTAGAAACGTTCTCAGGAAGTGGTGGGTGATGACGGGATCGAACCGCCGACCCTCTGCTTGTAAGGCAGATGCTCTCCCGGCTGAGCTAATCACCCCCGCGATGTTGCTTGTTGCGTTTGCTTCGCTGAGGCCGCGAAATTTACGCAGGTACCGATGCTAAGTCAATACCCCCATTGAATTTTTTTTCAAAAAAGGGGAAAAACAGCTTCAAGCTTAAAGCTGCAAGCGACAAGTAAAAGCTCCCGTCGCCTGCACTACCGTATTCGACCTTGGTAAAGACAAAGGGGACCTTACGGTCCCCTTCTTGAAGCTTGAAGCTTATAGCTTGCAACTCAGGTGTAGATCATCTTGCGCGTCATGCCGCCATCGACCACAAACTCCTGGCCTGTGACGAACCCCGCCTGGCGCGACAGCAACCACGCCACCAGCGCCGCGACATCCTCCACCGTCCCTACCCTGCCTGCCGGGTGCTGGGCATGGTCGGCTTCACTCAACGGTTGCGCCCGTCGCTGCGATGGATCACGGGCATCGATCCAGCCTGGACTGACGGCATTGACGCGAATCTCCGGCCCCAGGCTCATGGCCAGCGCATGGGTCAACGCCATCAGGCCACCCTTGCTTGCCGCATAGGCCTCGGTATCCGGTTCGGATTGCCGGGCACGGGTGGAGGTCAGGTTGACGATGGCGCCACCGTGGGCACGCAGGTAAGGCGCACAGTGCTTGGCCAGCAGCATCGGACCATTGAGGTTGACCGCCAGCACACGGTTCCACTGGGCCAGCGACAGGCTTTCCAGTGTCTGGTTGTGCGGGTTGGCGATGGCCGCGTTGCTGACCAGCGCGTCCAGCCGACCAAACTGCCCCAGCACTTCGGAAACCCCGGCACTGACCTGGGCTTCGTCGGCCACATCCATGCAGATGAACCAGGCGTTGTCGCCCAGTGCCTTGGCGACCTTGGCGCCACGCTGGCGATCCAGATCGCTGAGCACCACCTGCCAGCCTTCGCAGATCAGCCAGGCGGCGATGCCCAGGCCGATGCCGCGAGCGGCACCGGTCACCAGGGCCACCCGACCATTGTGATCGGGTTCGCCAGCCTTCCAGTCGATCACAGCGCCGCCAGGCCGCGCGCCAGGTCCGCTTGCAGGTCGGCCAGGTCTTCCAGGCCGACAGCGACACGGATAAGGCTGTCACGGATCCCCGCCGCTTCACGCTCCTGCGGCGTCAGGCGACCGTGGGAAGTGGTCGCTGGGTGGGCGATGGTGGTCTTGCTGTCGCCCAGATTGGTGGTGATCGAGATGACCCGAGTGGCGTCGATGAAGCGCCAGGCGCCTTCCTTGCCTCCCTTGACCTCGAAGCTGACCACCGCACCGAAGCCACTCATCTGGCGCTTGGCCAGCTCGTGCTGCGGATGGCTCGGCAAGCCGGCGTAGTGAACCTTCTCCACACCCTCCTGCTGCTCCAGCCATTCGGCCAGCGCCTGGGCGCTCTCACAGTGCGCACGCATGCGCAGCTTGAGGGTTTCCAGGCCCTTGGTGAAGATCCAGGCGTTGAACGGGCTCAGGGTCGGGCCAGCGGTGCGCAGGAAACCCACCACTTCCTTCATCTGTTCGCTGCGCCCCGCCACCACACCGCCCATGCAACGGCCCTGGCCGTCGATGAACTTGGTCGCCGAGTGGAACACGATGTCGGCACCGAGCTTGAGCGGTTGCTGCAACGCCGGCGTGCTAAAGCAATTGTCCACCACCAGCATAGCGCCGCGGGCATGGGCGATTTCAGCCAGCGCCGGGATATCCACCAGCTCGGCCAGCGGGTTGGACGGCGACTCGACGACCAGCAGCTTGGTATTGGCCTTGATGGCCTGCTCCCAGCCGCCCAGGTCGGCCAGCGGCACATAGTCCACCTGCACGCCGAAACGCTTGAAGTACTTCTCGAACAGGCTGATGGTCGAGCCGAATACACTTTGCGACACCAGCACATGGTCACCGGCACTGCACAGCGACATCACCACGGCGAGCAGCGCCGACATGCCGGTGGAGGTGGCCACGGCCTGCTCGGCACCCTCCATCGCAGCCAGGCGCTCCTCGAAGGCGCGCACGGTCGGGTTGGTATAGCGCGAATAGACGTTGCCAGGCGTTTCGCCAGCAAAGCGCGCAGCGGCATCGGCAGCCGTGCGGAAGACATAGCTGGAGGTCAGGAACAGCGCTTCGCTGTGCTCGGCCTCCGGCGTGCGGTTCTGACCGGCGCGCACCGCCAGGGTGTCGAAACCGACACCCTCGAGGTCACTGTCCAGTCGACCGGCATCCCATTGTTCGGTCATGCCGTCGCTCCCAAATCAGTTGTTGTAGAGGTCGATGATCGCGCTGACGGCCTGGGTTTTCACCTTGGCCAGGTCATTACGGGCCTGCTCGATACGGTCGAGGTAGGCTTCGTCGATGTCGCCGGTGACGTATTCACCATTGAACACCGCGCAATCGAAGTGCTCGATCTTGATCTTGCCACCACCGACCGATTCGATCAGGTCCGGCAGGTCCTGGTAGATCAGCCAGTCGGCGCCGATCAACTCGGCCACCTGTTCGGTGGTACGGTTGTGGGCGATCAGTTCGTGAGCGCTCGGCATGTCGATGCCGTAGACGTTGGGGTAGCGCACCGCAGGGGCCGCGGAGCAGAAGTAGACGTTCTTGGCGCCGGCTTCGCGGGCCATCTGGATGATCTGCTTGCAGGTGGTGCCGCGCACGATCGAGTCGTCCACCAGCATCACGTTCTTGCCGCGGAATTCCAGCTCGATGGCGTTGAGCTTCTGGCGTACCGATTTCTTGCGCGCAGCCTGGCCGGGCATGATGAAGGTACGGCCGATGTAGCGGTTCTTGACGAAACCTTCGCGGAACTTGACGCCCAGGTGGTTGGCCAGTTCCAGCGCCGCGGTGCGGCTGGTGTCGGGGATCGGGATGACCACGTCGATGTCGTGGTCCGGGCGCTCGCGCTGGATCTTCTCGGCCAGCTTCTCGCCCATGCGCAGGCGCGCCTTGTACACCGAGACGCCGTCGATGATCGAGTCCGGGCGGGCCAGGTACACATGCTCGAAGATGCACGGCTGAAGCTTCGGGTTCTCGGCGCACTGCTTGGTGAACATCTGGCCTTCCTCGGTGATGTACACCGCTTCACCGGGCGCCAGGTCGCGGATCAGGGTGAAGCCGAGCACATCCAGGGCGACGCTTTCCGAGGCGATCATGTACTCGACGCCTTCGTCGGTGTGACGCTGGCCGAAGACCACCGGGCGGATGCCGTTAGGGTCGCGGAAGCCGACGATGCCGTAGCCGGTGATCATCGCCACCACGGCATAACCACCCACACAGCGGCTGTGCACGTGGGAGACCGCGGCAAACACGTCCTCTTCGGTCGGTTGCAGCTTGCCGCGCACGGCCAGCTCGTGGGCGAATACGTTCAGCAGGACTTCGGAGTCGGAGTTGGTGTTGACGTGGCGCAGGTCGGACTCGTAGATCTCCTTGGCCAACTGCTCGACGTTGGTCAGGTTGCCGTTGTGCGCCAGGGTGATGCCATAGGGCGAGTTGACGTAGAACGGCTGGGCCTCGGCCGAGGTGGAGCTGCCGGCGGTCGGGTAGCGTACGTGACCGATGCCGATGCTGCCGACCAGGCGCTGCATGTGGCGCTGCTGGAAGACGTCGCGCACCAGGCCGTTATCCTTGCGCAGGAACAACCGGCCGTCATGGCTGGTCACGATACCGGCAGCGTCCTGGCCGCGGTGCTGGAGGACCGTAAGCGCGTCATACAGCGCCTGATTGACGTTCGACTTACCGACGATACCGACGATGCCACACATGCGACGCAACCCCTACTTTGATGAAACTTGAGTGAAGAGCGCTCAGGGCTTGCTCGGCCCGAGCAGCTGCTCCTTGAACGGAAGGTCAACGGGTGCGCTGACCCCACTGGACATCCACTGGCCGCCGAACCCGAGTATGAGGTTCTTCGACCAGTCGGCTACCAATAGAAATTGTGGTATCAGGCGCGATTCCTGCCACCACGGATCCTGTTGCACCGGCCCCAGGCTGAGCAGCCCGACGGCCACCACCACCAGCAAGCCCCCGCGCGCGGCGCCAAAGGCCATGCCGAGGAAGCGATCGGTGCCGGACAGCCCGGTCACGCGAATCAGCTCGCCGATGAGGAAGTTGAGCATCGCCCCGACCAGCAGCGTGGCGACGAAAAGAATGGCACAGCCGGCAATGACCCGCGCGGAGGGGGTCTGGATGTAGCTTTCCAGATACTGCGAGAGCGAGCCGCCGAACATCCAGGCCACCGCGCCGGCGACAATCCAGATGAGCAGGGACAAGGCTTCCTTGACGAAGCCGCGCTTGAGACTGATCAGTGAGGAAATGGCGACGATCGCGATGATCGCCCAATCAACCCAGGTAAATGCCACGGTGCTGCCTGCCGACGTTTGAGGCGGCGCATTTTACCAGAGCGAAGGGCTTGGGGGTAAGCGGAATGTCAGGAGTTTGAAGGGCTGCAGGCTGACTCCGGGGACAGCTTTACAGGCCTGAAAATGCAGCATTCTCTGTAGGAGCGGCTTTAGCCGCGATGCAGGCAACGCAGTGCCGGCCCCCCGCTTCGCGGGTGATCGCGGCTAAAGCCGCTCCTACAGAGGTCACATCAGATCAATGGGCTACCCTGCGACAGTTGCTAACCACGCTCTGGCTGGAAACGCACCACGATGCCTTTGAGGTTCTGCTGGCGATTGATCACATCGCGCAGGCGCTCGGCTTCCGCCCGCTCGATCAACGGCCCCACGAATACCCGGTTCATGCCATCCGCCGAACGGATATAGGCGTTGTAGCCCTGGCTGCGAAGGGTCTTTTGCAGGTTTTCGGCCCCGGTCCGGTTCGACAGACTGGCCAGCTGGATCGACCAGCTCACCGGCAGGCCGTTGGCATCGATCTTCGATGGCGCGGCAGGTTTGGCCACCGCCGCAGCAGGCGCCACTGTCGGCGCTGGCGCCGGGCGGGGCTCGACCTTCGGCGCCGGGGGAGTCGGCACAGGCGTCTGCGGCTTGGGCTGAACCGGCGCCACGACAGGCGCGGGCGCGATCGGCTGGCTTGGCGCAGCCACCGGCGCCGTGGACTCATTGACCACCACAGGCGGTTGCTCGCCCGGGTCCGGCAACGGTTGTGGTTCAGGCACCGCCACAGGCTCGACCTGCACCTGGGGCAGGCTTGGCATGGCCGGCGCCTCCGGCGCCTCGACACGCACCTGGCGCATCTCGTCCTCACGGGTGAACAACATCGGCAGGAAGATCACCGCCAGCGCCACCAGCACCAACGCACCCACCATGCGCTGCTTCATCCCTTTATCCAGCACTGCCATCTACTCCATCCTCGAGGGCCTGCCGCTCGAGCCAGGCCAGGGCCTCGCCGACGCAGAAAAACGAACCGAACAGCAGGATCTGATCATCCGCCGTCGCCTGGGCGCACTGCCCCTCCAGGGCAGCATCGACGCTAGCGTAAGACTTCACTGGCACACCGAGGTTCGTCAAGGCGTCGGCCAGTTCTGTGGCCGGACGGCTGCGGGGAGTGGCCAGCGGAGCCACCGCCCATTCATCGACCAGCCCACGCAACGGCGCAAGCACACCGTCCAGGTCCTTGTCGGCAAGCAAGCCAAATACCGCCAGGCGCCGACCTTTGAGCGGCCGGGTCGCAAGACGACGCGCCAGGTACTCGGCAGCATGCGGGTTATGGCCGACATCCAGCAACAGCTCTACACGCTTGCCGGCGAAGTGCAATGCTCGCCTGTCGAGACGCCCGGTGATGCGGGTATCCAGCAATGCCTGGCGTACCCGTGCTTCATCCCAGGGCAGATCCATGAGGAGGAAGGCCTGCAAGGCGAGCGCCGCGTTCTCCATGGGCAGGTCGAGCAGCGGCAGGTCGCGCAGCTCTGCGACGGAACCGTCCAGCCTGCTGCCTCGCCACTGCCAGTGGCTGTCGGTGCTGGCCAGGTCGAAATCGCGCCCCCTCAGGAAGAACGGGCAAGCCAGTTCACGCGCCTTGTCGAGCAAGGGTTGCGGCGGGTCGAGATCACCACACAACGCAGGCTTGCCCTGACGGAAGATGCCGGCTTTCTCGAAGGCGACCGACTCACGGGTATCACCCAGGTAGTCGGCATGATCGACACCGATACTGGTGACCAATGAAACGTCGGCATCCACCAGGTTGACCGCATCCAGCCGGCCACCCAGGCCGACTTCGAGCACCACGGCATCCAGCTCGGACTGTTTGAATAGCCAGAACGCCGCGAGGGTGCCCATCTCGAAATAGGTCAGCGAAACATCGCCACGCGCCGCCTCAACAGCGGTGAAGGCCTCGCACAACTGCTCATCACTGGCTTCGACGCCATCGATGAGCACGCGCTCGTTATAGCGCAGCAGATGAGGCGAGCTGTACACACCCACCTTGAGCCCCTGGGCGCGCAACAGCGTAGCCACGAAAGCGCAGGTCGAACCCTTGCCATTGGTGCCGGTGACCGTCACCACGCGGGGCGCCAGCTTGCCCAGCCCCAGGCGCGCCAGCACCTGCTGCGAGCGCTCCAGCCCCATGTCGATGGCCGAAGGGTGCAGCTGTTCGAGGTAGGCGAGCCAGTCGCCCAGGGAGCGCTGGGTCATCACGCGACCGCAGCGACTTCTTTGGCGGCTTCCGGCGTGGGCTGGCCGGTCATCTGCGCCAACAGGCGAGCCAGGCGCGGACGCAGTTCGTCGCGGGAGATGATCAGGTCGATGGCGCCGTGCTCCAGCAGGAACTCGCTGCGCTGGAAGCCTTCCGGCAGTTTCTCGCGCACAGTCTGCTCGATCACACGCGGGCCGGCGAAGCCGATCAGCGCCTTGGGCTCACCGACGATCACGTCGCCGAGCATCGCCAGGCTGGCGGAAACACCACCATAGACCGGGTCGGTCAGCACGGAAATGAACGGAATGCCTTCTTCGCGCAGGCGCGCCAGCACGGCCGAGGTCTTGGCCATCTGCATCAGCGAGATCAGTGCTTCCTGCATGCGCGCGCCGCCGGAGGCGGAGAAGCAGATCATCGGGCAGCGGTTTTCCAGGGCGTAGTTGGCGGCGCGCACGAAACGCTCGCCGACGATAGCGCCCATCGAGCCGCCCATGAAGGAGAACTCGAAAGCGCTGACCACAACCGGCAGGCCCATCAGGTTGCCGCTCATGGAGATCAGCGCGTCTTTCTCGCCGGTCTGCTTCTGTGCGGCGGTCAGGCGGTCCTTGTACTTCTTGCCATCACGGAACTTCAGGCGGTCGACCGGCTCCAGGTCGGCACCCAGTTCAGCGCGGCCGTCCTTGTCGAGGAAGATGTCGATACGCGCACGTGCGCCGATGCGCATGTGGTGGTTGCACTTGGGGCAGACGTCGAGGGTCTTTTCCAGCTCCGGGCGGTACAGCACGGCTTCGCAGGACGGGCACTTGTGCCACAGGCCTTCGGGCACCGAGCTCTTCTTCACCTCGGAACGCATGATCGAAGGGATCAGTTTGTCTACCAACCAGTTGCTCATGCTTTCTCTCTCCAGTATCGGCGGGCGACGGGCCTGGAATTACCGGCCCCACCCTGCCCTTGAGCTCAAATTCTGCTGTGAAACGACGATGGGCCGGCCATGGATTCGCCACGCACCGCCCCATCTCCAATGTTTACGCCGATGCCTGGGCCGGCCTCATGGCCTGGCAGCATCGGGCTGCGAAAGCTATGGACGATGGCGCGCGGCCAGCCGTCACATCCGCCCTCACGCCTGCCTCACCGCACGCATGAAGGCCTCGATCTTCGCGGCATCCTTGATGCCCTTTCGCTGCTCCACACCGCCACTGACATCCACCGCATATGGACGCACCTGGCGGATGGCCTCGGCGACGTTGTCGGCCGACAGGCCACCGGCAAGGATGATAGGTTTGCTCAGGCACTGCGGAATCAATGACCAGTCGAAGGACTCTCCGGTTCCTCCCGGCACGCCCGGCACATAGGCGTCCAGCAGGATGCCGCTGGCACCGGCGTAGTGTTTGCAGGCGGCCTGCAGATCGTCATCGGGGCGCACGCGCAGGGCCTTGATCCAGGGCCGGTGATACCCCTCGCAGTCGGCCGGGGTTTCATCGCCGTGGAACTGTAGCAGGTCCAGCGGAACCACTTCGAGGATCTCGTTGAGCTCGCAACGGCTGGCATTGACGAACAAACCCACGGTGGTCACGAACGGCGGCAGTTCGGCGATGATTGCCCGCGCCTGGCGCACATCCACCGCGCGTGGGCTCTTCGCATAGAAGACGAAGCCGATGGCATCGGCACCAGCCTCGACGGCCGCCAGGGCGTCCTCTAGGCGGGTAATCCCGCAGATCTTGCTGCGCACGTTGCTCATGGAGGGCGAACCTTGAGTGATCGGTGAAAGGCCCGATGTTAGCAAATGACTTTTGGCCCGTCAGTCTGCCAGGGCCTCGTAGCCGGTAAGAAAGTGTGGGCCGATGTAACGCTGCGGCAACGCGTACTCTTGCGGGTATTCCACCTGGACCAGGTACAGGCCGTACGGGTGGGCCGTCACCCCGCCCTCCCGGCGGTTCCGCCCTTCCAGCACCTCGCGAGCCCACTCCACTGGCCGCTCGCCGGCGCCGATGGTCATCAGCACACCGGCGATGTTGCGCACCATGTGATGCAGGAACGCGGTGGCGCGCACGTCCAGCACGATCATCTGGCCGTGCCGGGTGACGCGCAGGTGGTGGATATGCTTGATCGGCGACTTGGCCTGGCACTGGCTGGCGCGGAAAGCGCTGAAGTCATGGGTGCCGAGCAAATACCGCGCGGCCTCGGCCATGCGCGTCACATCCAGTGGCCGGTGGTTCCAGGTCACTTCTTCAGCCAGATGCGCCGGGCGGATCGGGTCGTTATAGATCACATAACGGTAGCGCCGCGCCGTGGCCTTGAAGCGGGCGTGGAAATGCGCCGGCATGGGCGCGGACCAAACCACGCTGATGTCGTGGGGCAGGTTGAAGTTGGTGCCCAGCGTCCAGGCGCGCTCGTCACGCACCGCGCGAGTGTCGAAATGCACGATCTGCCCGCAACCGTGCACGCCGGCGTCGGTTCGGCCGGCGCACACCACCGTGATGGGCTCATTGGCCACCGTCGACAGCGCCTGCTCCAGGGCTTGCTGGACACTGGGCACGCCACTGGCCTGGCGCTGCCAGCCGCGGTAGCGCGAGCCCTTGTATTCCACGCCCAGGGCGATGCGGGTGTAGCCTTCGGCCGCCGATTCGGCAGCGGCGTTGTCGATGATGTCCAAGAGCGGAAAACCTGATGATGAAACGAAAGGCGGGCAGTATACCGGCAAACCACGCAAGGGCCGAAATGATCGCGGGGCAAGCCCGCCCCCACGCTCGCCTGCGAAAGAGGCCGGTGGGAGCAGGCTTGCCCCGCGATAGGTGACGCCGCGTCAGACCAGGCGCGAGAGCATCTCGTTGGCTTCCTGACGCTGACCTTCGTCGCCATCCTTGACCACTTCGTCGAGGATGTCACGGGCGCCCTGGTGGTCACCCATGTCGATGTAGGCGCGGGCTAGGTCGAGCTTGGTGGCCACTTCGTCAGCGCCGGAGAAGAAGTCGAAGTCCAGGTCATCCAGCGGCTCCGGCTCCTGGGCCGCGTCCTCGGCGGTGAACTGCGGCTCCAGCGACGGCGACTCGAGGTTCTGCGACAGCTTGTCGAGCTCGGCGTTGACGTCATCCAGCTCCGAGGCGAAGTTCTTCGCCGCCGGCGAGTCGTCATCCAGCGACAGCGACAGGTCGAAATCGTCCGGCAGCTCCAGCTCGGAAATAGGGTCGAACTCCGGAATGGCGTCAAAGGCCGCAAGTTCGGCCGCCACGTCCACCGGCGCTTCCTCGGTGCCGGCCGGAGCAGCCGGCTCGCCGACGTCGAGGTCGAACTCGGCGAGGTCGTCGACGCTCTGCGGCTCCGACTGTGCCTGCGCCTGTGCCAGCAACGCCTCGAAGTCATCGTCGGCATCGGTCTCGGCTGCCGGCGCCGCTTCAGCTTCGAGCACGGCCTCCAGCGGCGCGGTGTCGTCCAGCACCGGCAGGTCGAGCGGCTCGTCGACCGGCAGGTCGTCGTCCAGGCTCAGGTCGAAGGCGCTATCAAGGTCATCCTGCTCGGGGGCCTGGGACAGCTCGGATTCCAACTCGGGCTCGAGCGACGCAGCCGGTTCAGGCTCCGGAGCAGGCTCAACCAGCGGCTCTGGCTCGGCCTCTGCCACGGGTGCTGCCGGCTCCTGCTCCTGCAGCAGTTCCTGGACGTACTGTTCATCCAGCTCTGCGGCCAAAGCTGCCGCGCCAGCGGCACCTGCGGCCACGGCCGCAACCCCCAGCATGCCAGGGTAACGCTCCTTGAGCGAGGCGACTTCGGCCTGGCTGGCGTCGCTGGGCGCCAGCTTGCGCTCCTGGTCGGCGAACGCGGTCTGGTCACCCTGGCGGGCATAGACTTCCATCAGTTTCAGGCGCAGGTCACTGCGCTGCGGCTCGGACGCCACGGCAGCCTCGAGCAGATCGGCGGCATGGTTGAGGCGACCACGGGCGATGCTTTCATCGACCTCGGCGAACAACGCAGCACGCGGATCCTGGGCTGGCTCGGCAGCGACCACCGGCAGCGGCTTCTCCGCGGCGGTGGCGGCAGCGGCCGAGGCGGCCACGACGGCAGGCGACAGGGTGACGCTGGGCGCTGAAACGTCCAGCCCTTCGAAACTGCTTGGCGGCAGGTCCAGGTCAGGACTACGCTCGCCTTCCTCGGACAACGCCCGGGCCATGCGCAGGTGCTTCTCGGCTTCCTGCTGGGCCTTGCGCTTGCGCGCCAGGAGCAGCAGCAACAGCAGCAAGACCAGGAACGCCGAACCGGCAACCAGCCCCAGCAACAGCGGGTTGCCCAGCAACTGGTCGAGCATCCCCGGCTCTTCTGCGACAGGGGCTTCGGCGGCCGGCTCTGGTGCCGGCGCTGTATCAACCGCGGCCGGTGCCGGGGCGACTACTGGCTCGGCCGGGGTCAACTGGGCGTTTACCGCCGGCTGGGCCGGGGCCGGGGCTGGCTCGCCGGGCAAGGCGGTGGGCGCTTCAGGCTGCGCCGCGCCTTGCGCCTCGAGGCGTGCCAACTGGTCGTTCTTCAGCTGGATCAGACGCTGCAGCTTGTCCAACTGGCTCTGCAGGTCGACCATCCGACTCTTGAGCTCGTCGTTGTCGCGACGGCTGGTGTCGAGGCTTTCCTGGGCAACGGCCAGCTTGTCGTTGAGCGCCTTGGCGTCACCGGCAGCACCCTTGCCGCCCGGGGATACCAGACGCAGGTTGTCGCCCTGGGCGATACGCGCAGGCGCCGCGCCAGCCTCGCCACGACGGGTGGCATCCAGCTGGCGGGCACGCGGTCCCAGGCGCCGCCCTTCGCGCCAGGCAGCGTACTGCTCGGCGACTTCGCGGTTGGCTTCGGGGCGAGGAATGTTCTGGATCTGCTGCTGGTCGGGCAGGCGCAGGACCTGGCCGATCTTGAGCTGGTTGATGTTGTTGCCGATGAAAGCATCGGGGTTCAACGCCTGGATGGCCAGCATGGTCTGCTGGACCGAGCCGCCATGGGTGTTGCGCGCAGCGATCTGCCAGAGGGTGTCGCGGCGCTTGGTGGTGTAGCTGCCCGCGCTCACGGCCGGGTTGATGTTGGCCTGGGTCGGCTGGCTACCCTGGGCTTGCGCCTGGTCGAGCAGCACACTGTAGTCGCGCAGCAAGCGCCCCTGTGGCCACATGACCTGGACCAGGAACTTGACCACCGGCTCCGGCAGCGGCTTGCTGGAGGTGACCCGCAGCACGCTCTTGCCGTTTGGCGTGAGCACTGGCGTGAAGGTGAGGTCTTCGAGGTAGGCCGGCAGCGGTACCCCGGCCTTGGCGAAGTCTTCCGGCGAGGCCAGGCTGGGCGCCATTTCCGCGGCGGTGAGGTCGCGCACATCGAGCAGTTCGATCTCGGCATCCAGCGGCTGGTTCTGCGCCGACTTGAGGGTCAGCTCCCCCAACCCCAGGGCATTCGCCACGCCGGACGACAGCGCCGAGGCTGCCGCGATGGCCAGAACCAGTTTGCGAATTCGAAGCATGAACTCTTCCCTTGTATGAACGGTCCCGAAAACCCAGTCGCGGTGTAGGACAAAATTGCTCGCAGTATCTTTTACGCCATGTGTTTAATCAACAATTGCGCCACCTGCACGGCGTTCAGCGCCGCGCCCTTGCGCACATTGTCGGTGGTCAGCCAGAGGTTGAGCTGCTCGTCCTCGTCGACACCACGGCGTACACGACCAACATAGACCACGTCCTGGCCCACTGCGTCACCCACCGGGGTCGGATAATCGCCTGGCTCGACCAGTTCAAGGCCGTCGGCCGTGTCCAGCGCCGCGTTGACCGCGCCCAGATCGACCGGACGACGGCTCTGTACCGCCACACTGAAGCTATCGCCGAAAAACACCGGGACTTGAATGCAGGTCACGGAAATCTTCAGTTGCGGCATGTCCAGCAGTTGGCGCAGCTCGGTGACCAGGCGTCGCTCGACGGCCGTGCGGCCCTGATCGTCCGGCGCCCCCACCTGGGGCAACACGTTGAATGCGACCTGGCGGTCGAAGAAGCGTGGCTCCAATGGCCGTGCGTTGAGCAGCTCGGCAGTCTGGCGCGCCAGCTCGCTGACCGCTTCCCTGCCCTGCGCCGATACGGCCAGGCAGGCATTGACCTGCACCCGCTCGATATCCAGCAACGCCTTCAGCGGTGCCAACGCCACGGCCAGGGCCACGGCACCCGAGCTGGGGCTGGTGATCAGCGCAGGCATCGCCAGGTCCGCCACCCGCTCGCCATTCGCTTCGGGAACCACGGCCTGCGCACCGTCCAGGGCACCCGACAGATCGATGACAGCGCAACCGGCAGCTTGCGCCTTGGGTGCGAAGCTGCGGCTGACGGCCGGGCTGGCGGCGAAGAACACCAGTTTCACCTGGCTGAAATCGAAACTGTCCACTTCGCGCACCCGCAGTTTCTTGCCGGCGAACATGACGTTGCTGCCGGCTGACTCCATGCTGGCCAGCAGGTGCAGGGTCGCTACCGGGAATGCCAGCTCCTCGAGGATCTGCACGAGGGTTTCACCGACAGTGCCGGTGGCGCCGACGACGGCGATGTCTAGGGGGGTGGTCATGGCTTCGGTTCCTTCTGCGGGTACGGCGGGGGCGGCACTTTACTTGGATTGTAGGGCGCTGGGTACCCGGGAGAGGTTTCTGGTGAAACGCGGAGCTTTCAAGGTGTTCGCCGGGAGAGTAGCGGCGCTCGATCTCGAGAACACTGCAAGGCTAACGACGAGCGCCTCCATGCTAATACGCGATCCTCCGTCGAAGACCTTGAAGGCGATGGCAAAAAGGGAAAAGCACAGGCAAAAAAAAGCCCGCCAGTGTGAGAGCGGGCAAGGACCTACGAAGATTCATCTAGCGACCAACTAGCTTCCACGATAGGTCGAGTAACTGTACGGCGAGATCAGCAGCGGCACGTGGTAGTGCTCCTGGTTCTGGTCAATGCCAAAACGCAGCACGACCACATCGAGGAATGCGGTATCCGGCAGCTTCACGCCGCGGGCACGGTAATAGTCGCCAGCACTGAACTGCAACTGGTACACGCCAGTACGATAATCGTCACCCTGCAGCAGCGGCGCGTCGACGCGGCCATCGCTGTTGGTCAGGGCAGTGTTCACCAGCTCCAGCTGCTGGCCTTCGACGCGGTACAGCTCGACCTTGATCGAGCTGCCCGGGCAGCCGTGAGCGGCATCCAATACGTGTGTGGTCAAACGTCCCATTTGCTAATCGCCTCTTGTCGTATGCGTGGGCAAAAAATACACGGCACTCACCGGGCGGCAAGGCCAACGGCGTGCGGAATGGCGCCATTAAGACAGTTTAGCGATAAATTGTACACAATTTTTTCAGCCATCCCGCCTGACCGCCTACCCGCTTCCACTCACCCTCTTATATAAAGCCCACCAGTCTTAAACTCAGGCCGGGTAAAGACGCCCCTGTGATTAACTGACCAATCGGGCAAGTTTCTTGCAAGCCATTCCAAGGCGACAAATGGGAAGAAATGCGGAAAAACAGGCTTACAAAAGAATTGAGAAGTTGTATACAATCAGCTCATCCGGTGGTGCGACATCCCGACGCGGCCCCGCCCACCCCCCGCACAAACGTACAAGAAGGAAGACTGCAGTGAGCGCTGACTACCCTCGCGACCTGATCGGTTACGGCAACAACCCACCTCATCCGCAATGGCCGGGGAATGCCCGCATTGCGCTGTCCTTCGTGCTCAACTATGAGGAAGGTGGCGAGCGCAACATCCTGCACGGCGACAAGGAATCCGAAGCTTTCCTCTCCGAAATGGTCGCCGCCCAGCCGCTTCAGGGCCAGCGCAACATGAGCATGGAGTCGCTCTACGAGTACGGCAGCCGCGCCGGCGTCTGGCGCCTGCTCAAGCTGTTCAAGGACAGCGGCGTGCCGCTGACCATCTTCGCCGTGGCCATGGCCGCCCAACGCCACCCCGACGTGATCCGCGCCATGGCCCAGGCCGGCCACGAGATCTGCAGCCACGGCTACCGCTGGATCGACTACCAGAACATGGACGAGGTGCAGGAGCGCGAGCACATGCTCGAAGCCATCCGCATCCTCACCGAGATCACCGGCGAACGACCGCTAGGCTGGTACACCGGCCGCACCGGCCCGAACACCCGGCGCCTGGTGATGGAGGAAGGCGGTTTCCTCTATGACAGCGACACCTACGACGACGACCTGCCGTACTGGGAGCCGAACAACCCGACCGGCAAGCCACACCTGGTGATCCCCTACACCCTGGACACCAACGACATGCGCTTCACCCAGGTCCAGGGCTTCAACTGCGGCGAGCAGTTCTACCAATACCTCAAAGACGCCTTCGACGTGCTCTACACCGAAGGTGCCGACGCCCCGAAAATGCTGTCGATCGGCCTGCACTGCCGCCTGGTCGGCCGCCCGGCGCGCCTGGCCGCGCTCAAGCGCTTCGTCGACTACGCCAAGAGCCACGAGCAGGTCTGGTTCGCCCGTCGCGTGGATATCGCCCGCCACTGGCACGCCACCCACCCGTACAAGAAAGAGAACGCCTGATGACCGCCTTCAACACCCTCAAGCCCTCCACCCTGGACCGCGCCGCCTTCGTCGAGGCCTTCGCCGACATCTACGAGCACTCGCCGTGGGTCGCCGAAAAAGCCTATGACCTGGGACAACTGGCCGAGCTGGACGAGATCGAGGCGCTGCACCAGCGCATGAGCGACATCCTGCTCAGCGCCAACCAGGCGGACCAGCTGGCCCTGATCAACGCGCACCCGGACCTCGCCGGCAAGGCCGCCATCCAGGGCGAGCTGACCGAGTCGAGCACCAACGAGCAGGCCGGCGCTGGCATCCACCAGTGCACCGCCGAGGAGTTCGCCCGTTTCACCGAACTGAACGATGCGTACAAGGCCAAGTTCCAGTTCCCGTTCATCATGGCGGTCAAGGGCAGCAACCGGCACCAGATCCTCGCCGCCTTCGAAAAACGCATCCACAACGACAAGGACGCCGAATTCAAGGAAGCCCTGGCGCAGATCAACCTGATCGCCCTGTTCCGCCTGCTGCAGCTTTGAGGGTTGTCGCCCGGCCTGGCCCGAGTGCCTGACACCCAGGGCCTGCCGAGGCAAGACGGCCCACCCTATTTCAAGAACAACGAACATAGAAGAGATAACCGCATGCGCACCCTGATGATCGAGCCCCTGACCAAAGAAGCCTTCGCCCCGTTCGGTGACGTGATCGAAACCGACGGCAGCGACCACTTCATGATCAACAACGGCTCGACCATGCGCTTCCACAAGCTCGCCACGGTCGAGACCGCCGAGCCTGAAGACAAGGCGATCATCAGCATCTTCCGCGCCGACGCGCTGGAGATGCCGCTGACCGTGCGCATGCTGGAACGCCATCCGCTGGGCAGCCAGGCTTTCATCCCGCTGCTCGGCAACCCCTTTCTGATCGTGGTCGCGCCCGTTGGCGATGCACCTGTATCAGGCTTGGTCCGTGCCTTCCGCAGTAATGGCAGGCAGGGCGTCAATTACCATCGCGGCGTCTGGCACCACCCGGTGCTGACGATCGAAAAGCGGGATGACTTCCTGGTGGTTGATCGCAGTGGTTCCGGCAACAACTGCGATGAGCATTACTTCCCCGAGGAACAGATGTTGATCCTCAATCCCCACCAATAAGAAAAGGTCGGTCATCACCGTGGTGACCGGCGTGAGGTACATATTGTGGAAGCACACCTTCACGAATGGCTGAACCTGAGCATTCGCTGGGTTCACATGATCACCGGCGTGGCCTGGATCGGTGCATCGTTCTACTTCGTCTGGCTGGAAAACAACCTGAACCGGAGCAATCCGCGCGAGGGGCTGTCGGGTGACCTCTGGGCCATCCACGGCGGTGGTATCTACCACCTCGAGAAGTACAAGCTGGCCCCGCCGAAAATGCCCGAGAACCTGCACTGGTTCAAATGGGAAGCCTACTTCACCTGGATGTCCGGTATCGCCCTGCTGTGCGTGGTGTTCTACTGGAACCCGACCCTCTACCTGCTGGCGCCCGGCAGCACCTTGAGCGGTGCCGAGGGCGTGGCCATCGGTATCGGTTCGCTGATCGCCGGCTGGTTCATCTACGACTTCCTGTGCGATTCGCCCCTGGGCAAGAAGCCCGCCCTGCTCGGTGGCGTGCTGTTCGTGCTGATCATCGCCGCCTGCTGGGGCTTCAGCCTGGTATTCAGCGGCCGTGGCGCCTACCTGCACACCGGCGCGATCATCGGCACCATCATGGTCGGCAACGTGTTCCGCATCATCATGCCGGCCCAGCGCCAGCTGGTGGCGGCCATCGAGAAGAACGAAACGCCTGACCCGGTGCTGCCGGCCAAGGGCCTGCTGCGTTCGCGCCACAACAACTACTTCACCCTGCCGGTGCTGTTCATCATGATCAGCAACCACTTCCCGAGCACCTACGGCAGCCAGTACAACTGGCTGATCCTGGCCGGGATCGCAGTGGCCGCGGTACTGATCCGTCACTACTTCAACACCCGCCACGACAGCAACAAGTACGCCTGGACCCTGCCTGTCGGCGCCCTGGCGATGATCTGCCTGGCCTATGTGACCGGTCCGAAGCCGCTGCCGACCGCCCCTGAGCAGGCCGCCGCGAAGGTCGAGTATCAGCCGCTGCCGGCTACCGCCGTGGGTGGCAAGACGGCTGCCGAACTGCGCGCCGAGGAAGCCGCCAAGCCTGCCGAGGCACCTGCCGCGCAACCCGCCCAGGCCACCGCCCAAGCGGCCACCGGTAGCTTCGACAAGATCCACAACGTCATCCAGGAACGCTGCACCGTGTGTCACTCGGCCAAGCCGACCAGCCCACTGTTCAGCGCCGCCCCGGCCGGCGTGATGTTCGACACCCCGCAGCAGATCCAGGCCCAGGCCGCGCGCATCCAGGCGCAGGCCGTCGCCAGCCAGATCATGCCGCTGGGCAACATCACCCAGATGACCGTCGAAGAACGCAAGCTGGTCGGCGACTGGATCGCCGCCGGTGCGCGGGTCAACTGAATCGCGACACCCTGTTTCAAGACTGTAGGAGCGGCCTTGTGCCGCGAAGAGGCCGGCAACCCCGGCCTCGGCTTCAAGCTCTAAGCAACAAGCAAGCATCGAGCGTTCGATATCACCCGGGGACCTGCCGCGTGGTATCGAGCGCTTGGATCCGAGAATAAAAACAAAACTCGAGGTGCTGCATGTCCGAGTCACGCAAGGCGTACATCCCCGTTGCGCCCCCGCGACAGCCCCTGCCCTTGTTCCAGCTGATCCTGGTGGGTCTGCAACACGTTCTGCTGATGTACGGTGGCGCCATCGCGGTGCCGTTGATCATCGGCCAGGCGGCGGGCTTGTCCCGCGAAGAAGTCGCCTTCCTGATCAACGCCGACCTGCTGGTCGCCGGCGTTGCCACCATCATCCAATCCTTCGGTATCGGCCCTGTGGGCATCCGCATGCCCGTCATGATGGGCGCCAGCTTCGCGGCGGTCGGCAGCATGGTGGCCATGGCCGGCATGCCGGGTGTCGGTTTGCAGGGGATCTTCGGCGCGACCATCGCGGCCGGGTTCTTCGGCATGCTGATCGCGCCGTTCATGTCCAAGGTCGTGCGTTTCTTCCCGCCGCTGGTGACCGGCACGGTCATCACCTCCATTGGCTTGTCGCTGTTCCCGGTGGCGGTCAACTGGGCCGGTGGCGGCCACGAGGCGCAAGCCTTCGGCGCGCCGATCTACCTGATGGTGGCCGGCCTGGTGTTGGCGGTGATCCTGCTGATCAATCGCTTCATGCGCGGCTTCTGGGTCAATGTGTCGGTGCTGGTGGGCATGGGCCTGGGCTATGTGCTCGCCGGCTCCATCGGCATGGTCGACCTGTCGGGCCTGAGCGAGGCGCCGTGGGTGCAGGTGGTTACCCCGCTGCACTTTGGCATGCCGACCTTCAGCCTGGCGCCGATCCTGTCGATGTGCCTGGTGGTGGTGATCATCTTCGTCGAGTCCACCGGCATGTTCCTCGCCCTGGGCAAGGTGACCGACCGTGAAGTCACACCAGGGATGCTGCGCCGCGGGCTGCTGTGCGATGCCGGCGCGTCGTTCATCGCCGGCTTCTTCAACACCTTCACCCACTCCTCGTTCGCCCAGAACATCGGCCTGGTGCAGATGACCGGGGTGCGCTGCCGTTACGTCACCGTGATGGCCGGCGCCCTGCTGATCCTGCTCAGCCTGCTGCCCAAGGCGGCCTTCCTGATCGCCTCGATCCCGCCCGCGGTATTGGGCGGCGCGTCCATCGCCATGTTCGGCATGGTCACCGCCACCGGGATCAAGATCCTCCAGGAAGCGGATATCTCCGACCGTCGCAACCAGCTGCTGGTCGCGGTCAGCGTCGGCTTCGGCCTGATCCCCGTGGTTCGCCCGGAGTTCTTCGCGCAGATGCCGCAGTGGATGGAGCCCATCACCCACAGTGGTATCGCCATGGCCACCCTCAGCGCCCTGGTGCTGAACCTGCTGTTCAACATCCTCGGTGGCGCCGAGCGCGCCGCGCACAACGAGGCCTGTCACCCGCATTGAGTGACCGGGGCGGCACCGGGGTGCCGCCCCACTTCAGACACGCTGCAACCGTTTTGCCGTCGGCCCGCCGGAATGGGCCGCCCGGGGCGCCTGCGCGCCGAAAAAGCCCCAAACAAAAACAATAAGTCCGGGAACCACAACATGAAGCGCATCACCACGTCCGTTCTGCTGGGCAGCAGCCTGCTGGCCGCCCTCCCCTCCCATGCCGGCGAATGGCTGCAATGGCACGGCGAAAGCCTGACCTACCTGTACGGCAAGGATTTCAAGATCAACCCCGACATCCAGCAGACCGTCACCTTCGAACACGCCAACAAGTGGAAGTACGGCGACACCTTCCTGTTCGTCGACAAGATCTTCTACAACGGCAAGGCCGACCCCGGCAAAGGCGTCACCACCTACTACGGCGAGTTCAGCCCGCGCCTGTCGTTCGGCAAGATCTTCGAGCGCAAGCTGGCCTTCGGCCCGGTCAAGGACGTACTGCTGGCCATGACCTACGAACGCGGTGAAGGCGACAACGAGGCCTACCTGATCGGCCCCGGCTTCGACCTGGACATCCCCGGCTTCAACTACTTCACCCTGAACTTCTACGTGCGCAACACCGAGGGCAGCCGCCCGGGCGACAACGTCTGGCAGATCACCCCCGGCTGGTCATACACCATTCCCGTGGGCCGATCGGACATCCTGATCGACGGCTACATGGACTGGGTGACCGACAACGACCAGACCCGTCGCGGCACCTACCACGCCAACCTGCACTTCAACCCACAGGTCAAGTACGACCTGGGCAAGGCCCTGAACCTGGGCGCCAAGCAGCTCTACGTGGGTTTCGAGTACAGCTACTGGAAGGACAAGTACGGCATCGACAGCCGCGGCAACCTGGACAGCAATCAGAGCGTCGCCAGTGCCCTCATCAAGGTGCACTTCTGATAACCTGACCGAACGCCCAACTTTGCAGCACCGTGCTCCAGGACGGAGCACTTGAGGTGCGGCGCGCAAGCCAGTAATCTGCGCGCCCCCTCGATCAGGGCAGGACGGATCCTGCCTGCGTTTACTGACCGCTCAGTCAATGAATTCGGGCGGTTGGCCAACGTGTTGCCAGCCTGAAACACCCTTTTCATCCGTTCAGAAAGACGTCGAGCAGGATGGTTGTGCCCAACGCGGAAAAGTTGGCGCAGCTCTTGCCAAACAGCTGTGGCCAATCGAAAAAAGCTGACCCAAAAGACAAGAATAGCGCTCGAGCGCTGACAACAGATCCAAATCAAGGGAGCGACACACGCAATGCGTACCATCAATAGCCTGATCCTCGCCGGTGGCCTGCTGGCCTGCGGCGCCAGCCAAGCCGGTGACCTGCTGCAATGGCAGAACAACAGCCTGACCTACCTGTGGGGCAAGAACTTCAAGGTCAACCCCGAGACCCAGCAGACCTTCACCTTCGAGCACGCCGACGCGTGGAAGTACGGCGACAACTTCATCTTCGTCGACAAGATCTTCTACCAGGGCAAGAAGGACGCCAACAACGGCCCCAACACCTACTACGGCGAGATCAGCCCGCGCCTGTCGTTCGGCAAGATCTTCGACCAGAAGCTCGAGTTCGGCCCGGTGAAAGACGTTTTGCTGGCGATGACCTACGAGTTCGGCGAGGGTGACACCGAGTCCTACCTGATCGGCCCCGGCTTCGACCTGGCGATCCCAGGCTTCGACTACTTCCAGCTGAACTTCTACCAGCGCACCACCGATGGCAGCCGCCCGGGCGACAATGTCTGGCAGATCACCCCAGTCTGGTCCTACACCATCCCCGTGGGTTCGTCCGACGTGCTGATCGACGGCTTCATGGACTGGGTGGTGGACAACGACGAGAACCGTCGTGGCACCTACCAGGCCAACCTGCACTTCAACCCGCAGATCAAGTACGACCTGGGCAAGGCCCTGCACCTGGGTGAGAAGCAGTTGTACGTGGGTATCGAGTACGACTACTGGAAGAACAAGTACGGCATCAAGGACAGCGACGGTTTCACCACCGACCAGAACACCGCGAGCTTGTTGGTCAAAGTTCACTTCTGACCGTGAAACGAAACAGCGCCTTTCGAGAAGGCGCTGTTTCTTTCAAAACTGTAAGAATTAACCTACAGCCAAATAAGAAACCTCTTACTTAACGTAGACCTTGCCTTCCAAATCAACATCAGCGCACCAGGCAACAACCCTCCCAGCACCACCAGCAGCAACTCAACCTGATGATGTTCAAGCACCCTTCGAATATCGAGCATCAACATTCCGGCATTGATCGCCATCGCTAGCCCGAACATCGCGAAGCACCTGAGCAAGGCTGTTGCAGACAGGTCGAGCAGCAGAAAGCGCACCCCCAGCATGCCCCACGCCAGCGCCGAGATCAGATACAGCGCCAGGTGATAAACGTCGTAGGTGAGAACTTGGCCGAACATGATTTCCTCCCCGGTACAGTTTCGAAATAAATATCTGGCACCTTTAAAGTAGACATCCACTTATAGCCTGCAAAATTTTGACATTTTTTTTGCAACTGGCTCTTTAGTCTGCTTGGCTCTCAACAACCCATATGGACATAGGCCAGTTTCATGCGCACCCCGCTCGCCGCTCCCTGGCGTTTCCTGCTGTTACTCTGTTCGACCTGGTTCGGCATCTTTCTGTTGACCCGTGTGGTCCTGCTGGCAGCCCATGCCGATGAGTTCAGCGGCAGCTACCTGTCGGTGTTCTTCAGCGGCGCGCTGTATGACCTGGGCTTCCTGACCTATGCCGCGCTCCCGCTGGGGCTGTACCTGGCCCTGTGCCCGACACCCCTGTGGCGCACCCGTACCCACCGCTGGCTGCTACAAGGCGCGCTGGCGGCGAGCCTGTTCCTGATGCTGTTCGTCGCGGTGGCCGAGTGGCTGTTCTGGGACGAGTTCGGCGTGCGCTTCAACTTCATCGCCGTGGACTACCTGGTGTATTCCAAGGAAGTCCTGGACAACATTCGCGAGTCCTACCCCCTGCCCACGCTGCTCGGTGGCCTGGCGGTGGTGGCGTTGCTGCTCACCCTGCTGCTGCGCAAGCCCCTGACCCGTGCCCTCGCAGCCCCACCGA
Organism: Pseudomonas entomophila L48; assembly: GCF_000026105.1. Lineage (NCBI taxonomy): Bacteria > Pseudomonadati > Pseudomonadota > Gammaproteobacteria > Pseudomonadales > Pseudomonadaceae > Pseudomonas > Pseudomonas entomophila. The sequence goes on along the minus strand of NC_008027.1, from coordinate 1,745,284 downwards.
TCACGGGCCGCCAACGCCTGGCGGGCCTCTGCCTACTGGCGGGCCTGGGCGTGATGGCGGTGCTGGTGATCGACCAACAGTTCCCCCGCGGCCAGGGCGGCAACGCCTACCAGCGCGAACTGGCCAGCAACGGCCCGTACCAGTTCTTCGCCGCCCTCCGTAACAACGAACTGGACTACACCCAGTTCTACGCCAGCCTTGGCGCGGACGCGGTGGGTACGCAGATGCATCAGGAACTGGCCGCCGCCAATACCCGCTTCGAGGCCCGCGAGGCCCAGGACATCCGCCGCCGCATCAGTGCCAGCGGTGAACTGCGCAAGCCGAACATCATCCTGGTGACCATCGAGAGCTTCAGCGCCAAGTACATGGGCAGCAACGGCCACCCGGAAAACCTCACGCCCAACCTCGACGCACTGCGCACCCAGAGCCTGTACTTCAACAATTTCTACGCCACCGGTACCCGCACTGACCGTGGCCTGGAAGCCATCACCCTGTCGATCCCGCCCACCCCCGGCCGCTCGATCGTCAAGCGCATCGGCCGCGAAAGCGGCTATGCCAGCCTGGGCCAACAGTTGACGGCGGTCGGCTATGACGCCGTGTACGTCTATGGCGGGCGCGGCTACTTCGACAACATGAACGCCTTTTTCAGCGGCAACGGCTATCGCATCGTCGACCAGAGCAGCGTCGACGAGCGCGAAATCAGCTTCAAGAATGCCTGGGGCATGGCCGACGAGGATCTGTATCGCCAGGCGATCAAGCTGGCCGACAGCGACCACGCCGCGCAGAAGCCGTTCTTCCTGCAGTTGATGACCACCTCCAACCACCGCCCGTACACCTACCCCGACGGTCGTATCGACATCCCTTCGGGCGACGGGCGCGAGGGCGCGGTGAAATACACCGACTACGCCATCGCCCAATTCCTGCGCCAGGCCAAGGAAAAGCCCTGGTTCGACAACACCCTGTTCGTGTTTGTCGCCGACCACACTGCGGGCAGCGCCGGCAAGGAAGACCTGCCGGTCAACAACTACCAGATTCCGTTGTGGATCTACGCACCGAAAATGATCGCACCGCAGGAAAACCCGAAGCTGGCCAGCCAGATCGACCTGGCACCGACCCTGCTCGGCCTGCTCAACCTGAGCTACACCTCGACGTTCTTCGGTCGCGACCTGCTGCGTGACGACGTGTTGCCACCACGGGTGTTGATCGGCAACTACCAGCACCTGGGGCTGTTCGACGGCAAGGACCTGGCGATCCTCAGCCCACGTGGCGGCCTGCGCGTGCATGAAGATGCGCTGGGCAACAGCCGCGAGACGAACGTGGGTGAGGACAACCCGCTGGTACGCCGGGCGATCGCCTATTACCAGAGCGCCGCCTACGGGTTCAGCCAAGGGTTGCTGGCGTGGAAGCCAGTAGAGAAAGGTGTCGCTGTCAGCCGTTGAGGCCTTGATTCAAGGGCGGTTCGCCGGCAAGCCGGCTCCTACAAGGATCACGCAACGCCTGTAGGAGCCGGCTTGCCGGCGAACCGCTCTACCCGCCTCAGCGAGCAGGCCGCACACCCCGCCACAGCTTGCCCAGCACCGCGACCACGGCCAGCACAACGGCGCCGGCCACCACACCGGCAACACCGTTGAGCACGGCCCCGGTCAGCGCCCCGCCCCGCCCATCGGCAAACGCTTCGATGGCATGGTGCAACGGCGCAATACCATGCACCAGGATGCCGCCACCAACCAGGAACATGGCGGCGGTACCGATCACCGACAGGCCCTTCATCATGTACGGCGCGGCGCGCAGGATGCCGCCGCCGATGGCGCGAACCAGGCCCGAGGATTTCTGGGTCATCCACAGCCCGAGGTCGTCGAGCTTGACGATACCGCCCACCAGGCCATAGACACCGATGGTCATGACGACGGCGATGCCCGACAGCACGACGATCTGCTGGCTCAGCGGCGCGTCGGCCACGATACCCAGAGTAATGGCAATAATCTCGGCGGACAGGATGAAGTCGGTGCGCACCGCGCCCTTGATCTTGCTTTTCTCATACGCCACCAGGTCGACATTGGCGTCGGCCAGGGCTTCCTTGCGCGCCTCGTGCTGCGCCTCGTCCTCTGCCTTGCTGTGCAGGAACTTGTGCGCCAGCTTCTCGAAACCTTCAAAGCACAGGTAGGCGCCACCGACCATCAGCAGGGGGATCACCGCCCAGGGGATGAAGGCACTGATCAGCAGCGCCGCCGGCACCAGGATCGCCTTGTTCACCAGCGAGCCCTTGGCCACCGCCCAGACCACCGGAATTTCCCGGTCGGCGCGCACGCCGGTGACCTGCTGGGCATTGAGTGCAAGGTCGTCGCCCAGCACCCCCGCGGTCTTCTTTGCCGCGACCTTGGTCATTACCGAGACATCGTCCAGTACCGTGGCGATATCGTCGATCAGTACCAGTAGACTGCTTCCTGCCATGTTTGCCTGTATCCAGTGGGGTCAAAGGCCCGGATTCTAGCGCAAAGTCGCTGCCTTGAGCGCCTGTCCGGGGCGGTGCTACCATGCGCGATCCCTCTTGGAGGGCGGCCAGACACGAGGAAGATCCCCGACAATGAGCACCATTCGCGAGCGCAACAAGGAACTGATCCTGCGCGCGGCCAGTGAAGAATTCGCCGACAAGGGCTTCGCCGCCACCAAGACCAGCGATATCGCGGCCAAGGCCGGCCTGCCCAAGCCCAACGTGTACTACTACTTCAAGTCGAAGGAAAACCTCTACCGCGAGGTGCTCGAGAGCATCATCGCGCCGATCATGCAGGCCTCGACGCCGTTCAACGCCGACGGTGATCCAAAAGAAGTGCTGAGTTCGTACATTCGCTCGAAGATCCGCATCTCCCGCGACCTGCCCCACGCCTCGAAAGTGTTCGCCAGCGAGATCATGCACGGCGCGCCGCACCTCTCGCCCAGCCAGGTCGAGCAGCTCAACGAGCAGGCCCGGCACAACATCGAGTGCATCCAGCGCTGGATCGAGCGCGGGCAGATCGCCAATGTCGACCCGCACCACCTGATGTTCAGCATCTGGGCAGCGACGCAGACGTACGCCGATTTCGACTGGCAGATCGCCGTGGTGACCGGCAAGGCGAAGCTGGCCGACAGTGATTACGACGCGGCGGCGGAAACCATCATTCGCCTGGTATTGAAGGGCTGCGAGCCCGAGGCCGCCTGACAAGGCCAATTCGCCAGCAAGCCGGCTCCTACTGTAGGAGCCGGCTTGCCGGCGATGGGCCGCATCGCGGCCCCAATAGCTCGAGCCTTAAGCCGCCACCCCCGCATCCGCCGTCAGCCCCACCTCTTCGATCGCATTGATCGCGCACTGCTCGTCGATATCCGACGTATCCCCGCTGATCCCCACCGAACCCAGCACCTTGCCCTCCTGATCGCGGATCAGCACACCGCCCGGCACAGGCACCACCGGCCGCTCACCCAACCCGTTCAGCGCGGCGTAGAACGCCGGCCGCTGCTGCGAGTCCAGCGCCAGCAGGCGCGAGCCCTTGCCCAGGGCCACCGCGCCCCAGGCCTTGCCGATGGCGACTTCCGGCCTCAGCAGGCTGGCGCCGTCCTCGCGCTGCAGCGCCAGCAGGTGCCCGCCAGCGTCCAGCACCGCCACCGTCAATGGCGCGGCGTTGATCTTGCGGCCTGCGGCCAGCGCGGCGTTCACCACGCCTACGGCGACTTTCAGGGTCAATGCGTTCATGGAAAGGTCCTCTTCTTGTTGTGAGAAGCCCTGAGGGCAGTTGAAAACCGATAGACAGCATAGAACACAACAAAGGCACTATTTGTATACAATTTTTTGGCGCAATTATGACGACTGCGACGAAATGCCGCCTTTAATGGGCATGACCGGTGAGTCAAACCCGCCGACGAAAATGGATTGACCTTTTGCGCCGAGCATGAATACACTCTGCCGCAACGCAAGTTGTATACAATTACAAAATCGATGAGGCACAACCCATGAGCAAAATGAGAGCAATCGATGCAGCCGTTCTGGTCATGCGCCGTGAAGGTGTAGATACCGCGTTCGGCATTCCAGGGGCTGCCATCAACCCGCTGTACTCGGCCCTGAAGAAAGTCGGTGGCATCGATCACGTCCTCGCTCGCCACGTCGAAGGTGCCTCGCACATGGCCGAGGGCTACACCCGCGCCAACCCGGGCAATATCGGTGTGTGCATCGGCACTTCCGGCCCTGCCGGCACCGACATGGTCACCGGCCTGTACAGCGCCTCGGCCGACTCCATCCCGATCCTCTGCATCACCGGCCAGGCGCCGCGTGCGCGCCTGCACAAGGAAGACTTCCAGGCCGTCGACATCACCAGCATCGTCAAGCCGGTGACCAAGTGGGCGACCACCGTCCTGGAACCGGGCCAGGTGCCCTACGCCTTCCAGAAGGCCTTCTATGAAATGCGCACCGGCCGCCCAGGCCCGGTGCTGATCGACCTGCCGTTCGACGTGCAGATGGCTGAAATCGAGTTCGACATCGACGCCTACGAGCCGCTGCCCGTTCACAAGCCGCAAGCCAGCCGCGTACAGGCCGAAAAAGCCCTGGCCCTGCTCAATGACGCCGAACGCCCGCTGCTGGTGGCCGGTGGTGGCATCATCAACGCCGACGCCAGCGACAAGCTGGTCGAATTCGCCGAACTGACCGGCGTGCCGGTGATCCCGACCCTGATGGGCTGGGGCACCATCCCGGACGATCACGAACTGATGGTCGGCATGGTCGGCCTGCAGACTTCGCACCGCTACGGCAACGCCACCCTGCTCAAGTCCGACCTGGTGTTCGGTATCGGCAACCGCTGGGCCAACCGCCACACCGGCTCCGTCGACGTGTACACCGAAGGCCGCAAGTTCGTGCACGTGGACATCGAACCGACCCAGATCGGCCGCGTGTTCACGCCTGACCTGGGTATCGTTTCCGACGCCGGCAAGGCGCTGGACGTGTTCCTCGAAGTGGCCCGCGAGTGGAAAGCCGCCGGCAAGCTCAAGTGCCGCAAGGCCTGGCTGGAAGACTGCCAGCAGCGCAAAGCCACCCTGCAGCGCAAGACCCACTTCGACAACGTGCCGGTCAAGCCGCAGCGCGTGTACGAAGAGATGAACCAGGTATTCGGCAAGGACACCTGCTACGTCAGCACCATCGGCCTGTCGCAAATCGCCGGCGCGCAGTTCCTGCACGTGTACAAGCCACGCCACTGGATCAACTGCGGCCAGGCCGGCCCGCTGGGCTGGACCATTCCGGCCGCGCTGGGTGTGGTCAAGGCCGATCCGAAGCGCAAGGTGGTCGCGCTGTCGGGTGACTACGACTTCCAGTTCATGATCGAAGAGCTGGCGGTGGGCGCGCAGTTCAACCTGCCGTACGTCCATGTGCTGGTGAACAACGCCTACCTGGGTCTGATCCGCCAGGCCCAGCGTGGCTTCGACATGGATTACTGTGTACAACTGGCCTTCGAGAACATCAACGCCACCGACGCCGCCACCTATGGTGTCGACCACGTCGCCGTGGTCGAGGGCCTGGGTTGCAAGGCCCTGCGCGTGTTCGAACCGGCCGACATCGCCCCTGCCCTGCTCAAGGCGCAGAAGATGGCCGAAGAGTTCCGCGTACCGGTGGTGGTCGAAGTGATTCTCGAGCGCGTGACCAACATTTCCATGGGCACCGAGATCAACGCGGTCAACGAATTCGAAGACCTCGCCCTGGTGGGTAACGACGCGCCAACCGCCATCTCGCTGCTGGACTGATCGCCTGACGCCCCCGCGCCTTGCGCGGGGGTCTTCAACGCAAGGAGACGACCTATGCCTCGCTTCGCCGCCAACCTGTCCATGCTGTTCACCGAACAGGACTTCCTGGCCCGCTTCAAGGCCGCCGCCGACGCTGGCTTCAGCGGTGTCGAATACCTCTTCCCGTACGATTTCAGCGCCAACGAAATCAAGCAGCAACTTGAGGCCCACGGCCTCACCCAAGTGCTGTTCAACCTGCCCGCAGGCGACTGGGCGAAAGGTGAGCGCGGCATCACCTGCCACCCGGATCGCGTCGAAGAGTTCCGCGCCGGTGTCGACAAGGCCATCGAGTACGCCAAGGTGCTGGGCAACACCCAGGTCAACGCCCTGGCCGGCATCCGCCCCGAAGGCCTGGACTGCGCCACCGTGCGCAAGACCTTCGTCGAAAACCTGCGCTACGCCGCCGACAAGCTCAAGGCCGTCGGGATCCGCCTGGTCATGGAAATGATCAACACCCGCGACATCCCGGGCTTCTACCTGAACACCACCAAGCAAGCCCTGGAAATCCAGGCCGAGGTGGGCAGCGACAACCTGTTCCTGCAGTACGACATCTACCACATGCAGATCATGGAAGGTGACCTGGCCCGCACCCTGGAAGCCAACCTGAAGCTGATCAACCACGTGCAACTGGCCGACAACCCGGGCCGCCACGAACCGGGCACCGGCGAGATCAACTACCGCTTCCTGTTCGAGCACCTGGACCGCATCGGCTACCAGGGCTGGGTGGGCGCGGAGTACAAGCCCAAGACCACCACCGAAGCCGGCCTGGGCTGGCTGAAGACGCACAACGCAATTTGAGACGCACGCGGGACCATTGTAGGAGCGGCCTTGTGCCGCGAACGGGCTGCGCAGCAGCCCCGGCAATCTTCCGGCGTGATTGAGATCGTGGGGCCGCTGCGCGCCCCTTTCGCGGCACAAGGCCGCTCCTACAGGGGCCTGGTCGCCTGTTCATACAAATACAAAGAGGCAGAACTCTCATGGCTAAAATCGGTTTCCTCGGCACCGGCATCATGGGCAAGCCCATGGCCCAGAACCTGCAAAAAGCAGGTCACAGCATCTTCGTTTCCACCCACCACGACGCCGCCCCGGCCGACCTGATCGCCGCTGGCGCCGTGGCCCTGGCCAACCCGAAGGAAGTGGCCCAGGAAGCTGAGTTCATCATCGTCATGGTGCCGGACACCCCGCAGGTCGAAAGCGTCCTGTTCGGTGAAAACGGTGTCGTCGAGGGTGTCGGCCCGAACAAGGTGGTGATCGACATGAGCTCGATCTCCCCTACCGCCACCAAGGCCTTCGCCGAGAAGATCAAGGCCACCGGCGCCGCCTATCTGGACGCCCCGGTCTCCGGCGGTGAAGTCGGTGCCAAGGCCGCGACCCTGAGCATCATGGTCGGTGGTTGCCCGAAAGCCTTCGAACGCGCCCTGCCGCTGTTCGAAGCCATGGGCAAGAACATCACCCGCGTCGGTGGCAACGGCGATGGCCAGACCGCCAAGGTCGCCAACCAGATCATCGTCGCCCTGAACATCCAGGCTGTCGGCGAGGCCCTGCTGTTCGCCGCCAAGAACGGCGCGGACCCAGCCAAGGTGCGTGAAGCGCTGATGGGCGGCTTCGCCTCGTCGAAGATCCTCGAAGTGCACGCCGAGCGCATGATCAAGGGCACCTTCGACCCAGGCTTCCGCATCAACCTGCACCAGAAGGACCTGAACCTGGCCCTGCAGGGCGCCAAGGAGCTGGGTATCAACCTGCCCAACACCTCCAACGCCCAGCAAGTGTTCAGCACCTGCGTGGCACTGGGCGGCGGCAACTGGGACCACTCGGCGCTGATCAAGGGCCTGGAGCACATGGCCAACTTCTCGATCCGCGACGACAAGTAAATCTGTACCGGCCCTTCGCGGATGAATCCGCTCCTACAGGTTGACCCGATCGTGATGAATGGCCTGTAGGAGCGGATTCATCCGCGATGCGGCAACACCAATGAACCTGCAACCACAGGTCCATGAGGTAGCACCGAGCAACACCCGCCCCTGGTTCGGCCTGCACGGAGGCAGTTCCAGGGGCGTTTTCGATTCTGCAGAACAACAAGAATTTTGGGAGCCTGCCATGTCGGTCGATCCACAAGAACTCCTGCGCGAACTGTTCGACACAGCCATCGCCGCCGCCCACCCCCGCCAGGTGCTGGAACCCTGCCTGCCCGCCGACCGCAGCGGCCGGGTCATCGTCATCGGCGCCGGCAAGGCCGCCGCGGCCATGGCCGAAGTGGTCGAGAAGAGCTGGCAAGGCGAAGTCTCCGGCCTGGTGGTCACCCGCTACGGCCATGGCGCCAGCTGCCAGAAAATCGAGGTGGTCGAAGCCGCCCACCCGGTCCCCGACGCCGCAGGCCTGGCCGTGGCCAAGCGCGTGCTGGCGCTGGTCAGCAACCTGAGCGAAGACGACCGCGTCATCTTCCTGCTGTCCGGTGGTGGTTCCGCGCTGCTGGCGCTGCCCGCCGAAGGCCTGACCCTGGCCGACAAGCAGCAGATCAACAAGGCCCTGCTCAAGTCCGGCGCCACCATCGGCGAGATGAACTGCGTGCGCAAGCACCTTTCGGCGATCAAGGGCGGCCGCCTGGCCAAGGCCTGCTGGCCGGCCACCGTCTATACCTACGCGATTTCCGACGTGCCCGGCGACCTTGCCACCGTCATTGCCTCCGGCCCCACCGTGGCCGACCCGAGCACCTCGGCCGACGCCCTGGCGATCCTCAAGCGCTACAACATCGAAGCACCGAAAGCCGTCATCGACTGGCTGAACAACCCAGCCTCGGAAACCGTCAAGGCCGACGACCCCACCCTCGCGCGCAGCCACTTCCAGCTGATCGCCAGGCCCCAGCAATCGCTGGAGGCCGCAGCGGTGAAAGCCCGCCAGGCCGGTTTCAGCCCGCTGATCCTCGGTGACCTGGAGGGTGAGTCCCGCGAGGTGGCGAAGGTGCACGCCGGCATCGCCCGGCAGATCGTCCTGCACGGCCAGCCACTGAAGGCGCCCTGCGTGATCCTGTCCGGTGGCGAGACCACCGTCACCGTGCGCGGCAACGGCCGTGGCGGGCGCAACGCCGAGTTCCTGCTCAGCCTCACCGAAAGCCTCAAGGGCCTGCCGGGCGTGTACGCCCTGGCCGGTGACACCGACGGCATCGATGGTTCGGAAGACAACGCCGGCGCCTTCATGACCCCGGACAGCTACGCCCGCGCCGAGGCCCTGGGCCTGTCGGCCAGCGACGAGCTGGACAACAACAACGGTTACGGCTACTTCGCGGCGCTCGACGCGCTGATCGTCACCGAACCGACCCGCACCAACGTCAACGACTTCCGCGCCATCCTGATCCTCGAGACCCCGCAATCATGACGCCTGATAAAAAAGTCAAAATCCTCGCCACCCTAGGGCCTGCGATCAACGGCATCGATGACATCCGCCAGCTGGTCGAAGCCGGGGTGAACATCTTCCGCCTCAATTTCAGCCACGGCGAGCACGCCGACCACGCCCTGCGCTACCAGTGGATCCGCGAAGTCGAGCAGCAGCTCAACTACCCGCTGGGTATCCTCATGGACCTGCAGGGCCCGAAACTGCGGGTCGGCCGCTTCGCCGAAGGCAAGGTGCAACTGCAACGCGGCCAGGCCCTGCGCCTGGACCTGGACAAGACCCCGGGTGACAGCCACCGGGTCAACCTGCCACACCCGGAGATCATCGCCGCGCTGGAACCCGGCATGGACCTGCTGCTGGACGACGGCAAGCTGCGCCTGCGAGTGACCGCCAAGCACCACGACGCTATCGACACCGAAGTGCTGGCCGGTGGCGAGCTGTCCGACCGCAAGGGGGTCAACGTGCCCCAAGCGGTGCTGGACCTCTCCCCGCTCACCGAGAAGGACCGCCGCGACCTGGCCTTCGGCCTGGAACTGGGCGTCGACTGGGTGGCCCTGTCGTTCGTGCAGCGCCCCGAAGACATCACCGAGGCACGCCAACTGATCGGTGACCGCGCCTACCTGATGGCCAAGATCGAGAAGCCTTCGGCGGTCGAGCAACTGCAAGCCATCGCCGAGCTGTCCGACGCCATCATGGTCGCCCGTGGCGACCTGGGCGTGGAAGTGCCGGCCGAAAGCGTGCCGCAGATCCAGAAGCGCATCATCGGCACCTGCCGCCAGCTGGGCAAACCCGTGGTGGTGGCCACCCAGATGCTCGAGTCGATGCGCTTCTCGCCGGCCCCGACCCGCGCCGAAGTCACCGATGTGGCCAACGCCGTGGCCGAAGGCGCGGACGCGGTGATGCTGTCGGCCGAAACGGCTTCGGGCGACTACCCGCTGGAAGCGGTGCAGATGATGAGCAAGATCATCCGCCAGGTGGAAAACGGTCCGGATTACCAGGCCCAGCTCGACGTCGGCCGACCGAAAGCCGAAGCGACGGTGTCCGATGCCATCAGCTGTGCGATCCGCCGCATCAGCGGCATCCTGCCGGTGGCGGTGCTGGTCAACTACAGCGAGTCGGGGGCCTCGACCCTGCGCGCCGCCCGCGAGCGGCCACGGGCGCCGATCCTCAACCTGACGCCGAACCTGAACACCGCCCGCCGCCTGAGCGTGACCTGGGGCGTGCACTCGGTGGTCAACGACCGCCTGCGCCAGGTCGACGAGGTGGTTTCCACCGCACTGGAGATCGCCCAGGCGCAAGGCATGGCCAGCCGTGGCGACACGCTGCTGATCACCGCCGGTGTGCCTTTCGGCAAGCCGGGTTCGACTAATACGCTGCGGATCGAGACGTTGGTCTGACCCTGTTCGCCGGCAAGCCGGCTCCTACATGGATCTGTAGGAGCCGGCTTGCCGGCGAATGGAGGGCAAAGCCCTCCCCCTTGCACTGCGGAAAACCGAGGCCCGAAGAGGCCCACCGCTCCCCCACTCACCTTACCGACTGCCCATGTACACCAAGAATTTCGTCAACCCGTGCCCCGACTGGGCCACGGCGCTGCTCAACGGCTTCAGCCAGGTACTGCTGCTGCGCAACCCCTTGTGCGGCCTGTGCTGCCTGCTGGCCATCCTGCTGACCGCACCCGACCTGGTCGGCGGCGCCCTGCTCGGCGCCCTCGCCGGCCTGCTCACCGCCCAGCGCCGGGGCTACGACCGCGCTGACCGCCAGGCCGGGCTGTACTGCTACAACGGCGTGCTGATCGGCCTGCTGATCAGCGCCGTGCTGCCCTGGTCGGCCATCCTGCCGCCGCTGATCATCGCGGCCGGTGGCCTGTCGAGCATGCTCACCCACCAATGGCGCAAGCGCGGCGGCAAGCTGCTGGTCGCCTACACCGCGCCTTTCGTGCTGATGGGTTGGGCAACCCTGCTGATGGCGACACCCTCGGCCAACGGCTATGTCGAGGCCGACCCGGTGTATGCCTTGCTGCGTGGCGTGGGCCAGATCTTTCTGCTGGACAAGCCCATGGCCGGCCTGCTGATCGTCATCGGCATGTACTTCGCCAACCCCTATGCCGCCACTTGGGCGGTGATCGGCTCGGCGATCGGCGGCGGCGTCGCGCTGCTGGCCGGTGAAGCACAGGGCGCCTGGCTGGGCCTGTACGGCTTCAATGCGGCTCTTGCCGCGCTGGCCTTCAGCCGCCAGGGCGAGAAGCCCTGGGTGACCGTGCTCGCCATCGCCTGCGCCCTGCTGCTGCAACCGCTGTTCAACTTGCTGCCGATCGCCGGGTTGACCGCGCCGTTCGTCAGCGCCTGCTGGTTGATGCACCTGGGCAACCACCTGGTGCAACTCAACCAGCGCCGCAACGCGCCTCGCTTGCACAGCTGAAACACAGCCCCTAGGCTCTGCCCATTCGCACAATGGAACGCGCCCATGGACAACCCTTCGAGCCTGCGCGAGCGGCTCTACGTCATCGTCTTCCAGACCGACACCGTCGCTGGAAGACGCTTCGACAAGATTCTCCTGCTGATCATCCTGGCCAGCCTGGTCACGGTGATCCTCGACAGCATCGACGACGTGCACCGCAACTACGCCGGGCTGCTCGCCGGTATCGAATGGGGCTTCACGGCAATCTTCCTGGCCGAGTACATCACCCGCCTGTACTGCTCGCCCAAACCGCTGCGCTACGCCTTCAGTTTCTACGGGCTGGTGGACCTGCTGGCCATCGTGCCGGGCATCATCGCCCTGTACTACAGCGACGCCCAGTACCTGCTGATGATCCGCGTGATCCGCATGCTGCGGATCTTCCGCGTGCTCAAGCTCAGCCCCTACCTGAAGCAGGCCCACTACCTGCTGGCGGCGCTGCAGGGCAGCAAGCAGAAAATCATCGTGTTCCTGGTCAGCGTGTCGACCCTGGTCACCGTGTTCGGCACGCTGATGTATGTGATCGAAGGGCCGGAGCATGGTTTTACCAGTATTCCCAAGGGTATCTACTGGGCCATCGTCACCCTGACCACCGTGGGCTTCGGCGATATCGTGCCGAAAACGCCGCTGGGGCAAGTGCTGTCGTCGCTAGTGATGATCACCGGCTATTCGATCATTGCCGTGCCGACCGGCATCTTCACCGCCGAACTGGCCAATGCTCTGCGTGGCGAGCAGTTGCAGCACGACTGCCCGACCTGCGCCAAGCATCACCATGAGCATGGCGCGGCGTTCTGTTCGCGGTGTGGCAATGCGCTGTTTCCCAAGCAGTGAACCGTTCGCCGGCAAGCCGGCTCCTACAAATCCCCGTAGGAGCCGGCTTGCCGGCGAACAGGGCGACAAAGACATAACCAAAGACCGTTTTGTTCTTTAACCCGCGCAAAGCCACCCGCTATAGTCGCTGGCAAATCGCCAACCCTTTGAACCAGAACAAGGAATGCCCCAGTGAAAAAACTTTTCAGCGCCTCGCTGCTCGCCGCGGGCCTGGCCCTGGGCAACCTCGCCCAAGCCGCCCCCACCCTGCTCAACGTTTCCTACGACGTGATGCGCGACTTCTACAAGGACTACAACCCGGCATTCCAGAAGCACTGGGAAAAAGACCACAACGAGAAGGTCAATGTGCAGATGTCCTTCGGCGGCTCGAGCAAACAGGCACGCGCAGTGATCGATGGCCTGCCAGCCGACGTGATCACCATGAACATGGCCACCGACATCAACGCCCTGGCCGACAATGGCAAGCTGGTGCCGGACAACTGGGTGACCCGCCTGCCGAACAACAGCGCGCCGTTCACCTCGGCCACCGTGTTCATCGTGCGCAAGGGCAACCCCAAGGCGCTGAAGGACTGGCCCGACCTGCTCAAGGATGGCGTGCAGGTGATCGTACCCAACCCCAAGACCTCGGGTAACGGCCGCTACACCTACCTCTCCGCCTGGGGCTACGTGCTCAAGCAGGGCGGCGATGAAGGCAAGGCCCGCGACTTCGTCGGCAAGCTGTTCAAGCAGGCGCCAGTGCTGGACACCGGTGGCCGCGCCGCCACCACCACCTTCATGACCAACCAGATTGGCGACGTGCTGGTGACCTTCGAGAACGAAGCCGAGATGATTGCCCGCGAGTTCGGCCGCGACCAGTTCGAAGTGATCTACCCAAGCGTGTCGGCCGAAGCCGAACCGCCGGTGAGCGTGGTCGACAAGGTGGTGGCGAAGAAAGGTACCCAGGCCGTGGCCGAGGAATACCTGAAGTACCTGTGGTCGCCGGAGGCCCAGGAGATCGCCGCGAACAACTACCTGCGCCCACGTGACGCCGCGGTCCTGGCCAAGTACACCGACCGCTTCCCGAAAGTCGACTTCCTGTCGGTGGAGAAGACCTTCGGTGACTGGCGCACCGTGCAGAAGACCCACTTCAACGACGGTGGCGTGTTCGACCAGATCTACACCAACAAGTAAACGCCTTCGCCAGCAAGCTGGCTCCTACAGGCCCACGTAACCTCCTGTAGGAGCCAGCTTGCTGGCGAACAGCATTTCAAGCCTGCGAACGAAACACCAATGCCTTCAACCCACCCTCGGGGTCGGCATCCGGAAATTCCGGCGGATTTTCCAGCCGCTCGACGAACGCCAACCCCGGCGCCTGCTCGGCCATGCCATCGATCAGGAACTGCGGCCCGACCCCCGGGTCGTTGACACAGGCCAGCACCGTCCCGCCCTCATTCAACAACTCCGGCAACCGCCGCAGGATCTTGCCGTAGTCCTGGGTCAGCACGAAGCTGCCGCGCTGGAAGGTCGGCGGGTCGATGATTATCAGGTCGTACGGCCCGTACTTGCGCACCTTGCCCCACGACTTGAACAGCTCATGCCCCAGGTAGGCGACCCGCGAGGCGTCATGGCCGTTGAGCCTGTGGTTGTCGCGGCCACGGGACAGCGCCGACTTGGCCATGTCCAGGTTGACCACCTGCTCGGCACCGCCGGCAATCGCCGCCACGGAGAAACCACAGGTATAGGCGAACAGGTTGAGCACCCGCTTGCCCGCCGATTGCTCACGCACCCAGCGACGGCCATAACGCATGTCGAGGAACAGGCCGTTGTTCTGCCGCACGCCGAGGTCGAGCAGGTACGCAAGCCCATCCTCGACCACCTCGCGTTGCTGGCAGGGCTCACCCAGCAGCCATTGGCCGGGGCTGTCGGGCAGGTAGCGGTGCTGCAGGAGAATGGCCTGGCCAGTCCACTGCGGGCGTTGCGCCAGCGCCTTGAGCATCTCCTCCAGTTCGGCCAGCTGGCCCTCGGGCGGCTCGCGGAACAGCGCCACCAGCAGCACACCCTCCAGCCAGTCGACAGTGATCTGCTCGAGCCCCGGCCAGCAACGGCCACGGCCGTGGAACAGGCGACGGGTTTCCTGGGGGGCGGGATCGAGGGCGGCGAGCAGATGCTGCTCAAGGGTGGCAATGGCTGGCGTCATGTTCGGCTTTGGTTGGGCAAAAGCGGCATTCTAACCGCTTGTGCCGCATCTGGCCTTCACCGTTGCTGCGCCGCCCCCGCGAGTGGCCGGAACCACCACCCCTGCTGCATGCCTGCCGCCGCCAGCAGGATCAGCGCCACGCCCAGCCATTGCAGCGGCGCCAGGCGATGGCCGAAGGCAACCCAGTCGACCAGGATCGCCGCGATCGGGTAGATGAACGACAAGGCGCCGGTCAGTGCAGTGGGCAGCCGCTGGATGGCGCTGTACAACAATACGTACATCAAACCGGTGTGCACGATCCCCAGCGTCACCAGGCTGCCCAGCGCAGGCAGTTCACCCGGCAGTCCGCCAAGCTTTACCCAGGGCGCCAGCAACAGTACACCGGTACTTACCTGGACCAGGGCGATCAAGTGCGGTGGTGTGCCGGTCAGGCGCTTGATGATCAGGGCCGCCACGGCATACAGAAACGCCGCGCCAAGGGCCAGGGCGATACCCTGCAGGTACTCGCCGCCACTGCCCTGCCCAGCGCCATGGGCGCTGACGATGGCCAGCATGCCGAGGAAGGCCACGCTCAGCCAGGTCAGCTTGGGCAGGGTGATTTTCTCACCGAGGAACAGCGCCGCCAGCCCCACCAGCAAGAACGGCTGGACGTTGTACACCGCCGTGCCGATGGCGATGGAGGCCCGCGAGTAGGAGGCGAACAACAGCACCCAGTTGCCGACGATGGCCACCCCGCTGGCCACCGCCAGCAGGAAGGTTGCGCGGGTCAGCACACCGGGCTTGAGAAAGCCCATGGCCGCGCAGATCAGCAGCAAGGTGCCGGCCCCGAATACGCAGCGCCAGAACACCACCTCCAGCACCGGTTGCCCGGACACCAGCACGAACCAGCCGATGGTCCCGGAGATCAGCATGGCGGCGACCATTTCCAGGGCCCCGCGGCGCAGCGAATTGTCCATCTCACACCTCCTGTCGACGATGGGCACAGTATGCGCAGGAGCGATGCACGCCATCCAGCGGATAGAAAAGGCATTTCCACGATACCGCCTTTACTATCAAGGCAAATCCAGAAAATCGCCTGACGAGGTGAACATGACCGACGCTATCGACCAGTTGCTTATCAACGCCCTGATGGAAGACTCGCGCCGCTCGCTGAAGGCCCTGGCCCAGATCAGCGGGCTGTCCGCGCCCAGTGTCAGCGAACGCCTGCGCCGCCTTGAGGAGCGCGGCGTGCTGCGCGGCTACACCGTGGAGGTCGACCCGCGCAGCTTCGGTTACCAGTTGCAGGCCATCGTGCGCATCCGTCCGCTGCCGGGGCAGTTGCAGGAGGTGGAACGGCAGATCGTGGCCATCCCCGAGTTCACCGAGTGCGACAAGGTCACCGGCGAGGACTGTTTCATTGCCCGGCTTCATGTGCGCTCGATGGAGCAGTTGGACACCTTGCTCGACCGTCTCAATGTGCTGGCCGAAACCAATACCGCGATCATTAAGAAGACCCCGGTGAAACGGCGCCTGCCGCCGATGGAATGAGGCGCCGCACGACCGGCGCGAACCTGTAGGAGCGGCTTTAGCCGCGATGCGAACAACGCGGTGCCTGGCACCCGCTGCGCGCGTGATCGCGGCTAAAGCCGCTCCTACAGAGTCCTCGCCAAATAATTTTGTACACATAAACGTCACCTTAGGTGCCATTTTTGTGTGCACTTTTACCAGGCGATGCCCCATTAGGTTACACACTCCTCGCCCATCAATCTGACCGATCGATCAACTAAAAGACCTTCAAAAAAATAAAACCTGTTCATTCAGTCAATTTTTAATTTCGCTATTTCAGCTAGTTATAAAATTAATCAATAGACTCAAAGTAATGGCAAAGAGAAAGTTGGATTCCATATGGCATGGAACTGGCTTTTGTGTGTTCGTGTTTTGTATACAAGCTGATCAAAACATAAATACACAATAACCCGCAGCGTCGCCCCGAACCGCGACCGCCGCGCCCAGAACCCAGTGATGCCAACGCCTGCACCGACGAGATGGCGAGCCCGTGCGCCAGCGCCCGCTCATCGCAGTCAAACGCATCAGGAGCCGCCGGAATGAGTAGCAGCCTCGACCTTGCCCCTGAACTTTCCGTTGCCAGCACCCACCCCATCGCCACCCCACTTGAAGGCCACCCAGCCGACCTTGAACTGAGCCCACGCCTACATAACCGCGACCTCGCCCCGACCAAGCTCGAAGGCCGGCGCTGGGGTGGCTACAGCATCTTCGCGCTGTGGACCAACGACGTACACAACATCGCCAACTACTCCTTCGCCATGGGCTTGTTCGCCCTGGGGCTGGGTGGTTGGCAGATCCTCCTGTCGCTGGCGATCGGCGCGGCGCTGGTGTACTTCTTCATGAACCTGTCCGGCTACATGGGGCAAAAGACTGGCGTGCCGTTCCCGGTGATCAGCCGCATCGCCTTTGGCATCCACGGCGCGCAGCTCCCGGCGCTGATCCGCGCGGTGATCGCCATCGCCTGGTTCGGTATCCAGACGTATCTGGCCTCGGTGGTGCTGCGCGTGCTGTTGACCGCCGTGTGGCCACAGGTGGCGGCCTACGACCACGACAGCATCCTCGGGCTGTCGAGCCTGGGGTGGGTGTGCTTCGTGAGCATCTGGCTGGTGCAACTGGTGATCCTCGCCTACGGCATGGAGATGGTGCGCCGCTATGAAGCGTTCGCCGGCCCGGTGATCCTGCTCACGGTGGCCAGCCTGGCGGTGTTCATGTACTTCAAGGCCGACGCGCGTATCGCCTGGTCGGTGGCCGAACCGCTGAGCGGCTACGAGATGTGGCGCAACATCTTTGCCGGCGGCGCCCTGTGGCTGGCGATCTACGGCACCCTGGTACTCAACTTCTGCGACTTCGCCCGCTCGGCGCCATGCCGCAAGACCATCCGCGTGGGCAACTTCTGGGGCCTGCCGGTGAACATCCTGGTGTTCGCCGCAATCACCGTGGTGCTGTGCGGCGCGCAGTTCCAGATCAACGGCCAGATCATCGACAGCCCCACGCAGATCGTCGCCAGCATCCCCAACACCGCCTTCCTGGTGCTGGGCTGCCTGGCGTTCCTGATCGTCACCGTGGCGGTGAACATCATGGCCAACTTCGTCGCCCCGGCGTTCGTGCTGAGCAACCTGGCGCCGCGCCACCTGAACTTCCGCCGCGCCGGCCTGATCAGCGCCACCCTGGCGGTGGTGATCCTGCCGTGGAACCTCTACAACAGCCCGCTGGTGATCGTGTACTTCCTCTCAGGCCTGGGCGCCCTGCTCGGCCCGCTGTACGGCGTGATCATGGCCGACTACTGGCTGCTGCGCCGGGGCCGCATCAACGTGCCCGAGCTGTACAGCGAGAACCCCGCCGGCGCCTACCACTACACCCGAGGCATCAACCTGCGCGCGGTGGCGGCGTTCATCCCGGCCGCCCTGCTGGCCATCGTCCTGGCCCTGGTGCCCAACTTCCATGGCGTGGCGCCGTTCTCGTGGCTGATCGGGGCCGGCATCGCCGCCGCCGTGTACCTGCTGATCGCGCCCCGTCACGGCCAGTACGCCGATATCAGCGGCGAGTGCATCGCCGTCGACCATGCCAGCCACTGAATTCAGGGAGATTCGTCATGCGTATTCTGATTGCCAACGTCAACACCACCGAAGCCATCACCGAGGCCATCGCCGAGCAGGCGCGCAGCGTCGCCGCGCCCGGCACCGAGATCGTCGGGCTGACGCCCTGGTTCGGCGCCGAGTCGGTAGAGGGCAACTTCGAGAGCTACCTGGCCGCCATCGCCGTGATGGACCGGGTGCTGGCCTACCAAGGGCCTTACGATGCAGTGATCCAGGCCGGCTATGGCGAGCATGGCCGCGAGGGCTTGCAGGAGTTGCTCGACGTGCCGGTGGTGGACATCACCGATGCGGCCGCCAGCACCGCCCTGTACCTGGGCCACGCCTACTCGGTGGTGACCACCCTGGACCGCACCGTGCCGCTGATCGAGGACCGTCTGCGGCTGTCCGGCCTGTACGAGCGCTGCGCCTCGGTGCGTGCCAGTGGGCTGGCAGTACTCGAACTCGAGGCCGAACCACGGCGCGCAGTGGAAGCCATCGTCGAACAGGCCGAGCGCGCCGTGCGCGAGGACAAGGCCGAGGTGATCTGCCTGGGTTGTGGCGGGATGGCCGGGCTCGATGAGCAGATTCGCCAGCGCACCGGGGTGCCGGTGGTCGATGGCGTGAGTGCGGCAGTGACTATCGCCGAGTCATTGGTGCGGATGGGATTGAGCACGTCCAAAGTGCGCACCTACGCCACGCCGCGGGTGAAGAAAGTGGTGGGTTGGCCAATGCGCTTCGGGCGTTGAGTCGAAGTTGATCGTACCGGCCTCTTCGTCGGCAAGCCGGCGAAGAGGCCAGCTCAATCAACACAGTATCCTGGCCAATCGCTCGCCACTGCCGCATGCCAGGGTGAACCCCAGCGCCCCATGCCCCAGGTTCATCCACAGGTTGCGGTACACCGTGGCACCGATGATTGGCACCCCGGTCGGCGTCGCCGGCCGCATCCCAGCCCATTCCACTGCCTGGCTGTAATCCGCGGCTCCCGGCAACGTCTCGCCCGCCAGCCGGCGCATGCTGCGCAGGCGGCCAGCATCCACCGATTCGTCGTAGCCGACGATGTCCACCATCGCCGCCACCCGCAATTGCCGGTCGAGCCGCGCATAGACGATCTTGCGTTCGTAATCGGTGAGGCTTACCTCCGGCGCCTGATGCGCGTCAGTAATGGGGGCGCTCAGGCTGTAGCCCTTCAGCGGATAGACCGGCAACGCAAGCCCGGGCAATGCCAGCCCCGGGCTGCGGTGGCCGGCACACAGCACCAGGCGCTCGACAGCCAGTAGCTCATCACCCAGCGCCAACTCAACCACCTTGCCACCGTGCGGTATCAAGCGCGTCACCGGCTTGCCCAGGAAGAACCGGCACTGCCCCGAGGCGCGCAAATGCTCGGCCAGACGCAGGCAGAAACGGTGGCAATCAGCGACCTCTTCGTCTGGTGTGAACACGCCACCGATGAAAGGCGCATCGGCCAGCGCCGGGTCCAGCCTGCGCACATCAGCAGCTGCCAAGACCTGCTGGCCCTGCGGATCGAGCAAATGGTCACGCCCATGGGCAAAGGCCTTTGGCGTGCGGAAGGCAACCAGCTTGCCATTACGCCGCCAGGCGAAGTCTTCCAGGGCATCCTCTTCACGCCAACGTGCCAACGCGGCTTGACTTTCCAAGGCCAGGCCCAGCAGCTGGGAGGTGTTGCGCCGGTTCGTCGAGCGCTGGCAAGCGAGCAAGAAGGCCGCCAGCCAGCGCCACTGCGCCGGGTCCAGACGCAGGCGTAAGCGCAGTGGCGAATCGCCCTGCAGCAACCAGCCAAGCGCCTGCCAGGGCACGCCCGCATCGGCCAGCGGCGCCACGTAGCGATAGGACAACTGCCCGCCATTGGCGAAGCTGGTGGCACTGGCCAGGCTGTCGCGTGCCTCGATCAGGTCGACCGACAGCCCTTCGCGCACCAATGCGTAGGCTGTCGCCAGGCCGACCACCCCTCCACCGATCACTGTCACCCGCTGGCTCATCGCACATCCCTGTCCACGTCTGCAGACCGAGACAGTAGCAGCAGGTCAGGTCGGACAGCCATGGGCACCGTGGTCGAGCCCTTGGCGCACGTTGCGGCTGAGCAGGCTGGCCTTGCCGTCGCGCCAGGTCAGGGTGAGCACGTAGAGCGTGTCGAAATCGTCGCCGTTCCAGTCTTCGGTGATCACCCGCTTTTCGCCGAGGGCCTTGCCGGCCACGGTATTGATGAGTTCGGGGAGGTAGCCATGGGACCAGGCGGTGTAGACCGTGGCGTTGCGGTACTTGTCGCGCAGCAGTTCGTCGGCGAGGTCGTCGGTGTCGTTGGCGCCGTAGTCGATGTTCACCGGCAGGCCCAGGCGGATGGCGCTGGGAGTGATGGTCATCAGGGGGCGAATGTAGCTGTAGCTCTGGTCCTGGCTGCCCTCTTCGACCTGCCGCGAAGGGTTGGCGGCGAACACGTAGTCGGCCTTGCCGAAACGCTCTGGCAGCAGCGTGGCCAGGTCCAGGGCGCGGTTGAGCCCCTGGCAGTTCAACTGCCCAAGCCCCTCACCCGGTTTTTCGGCATGGCGCAGGAATACCAGTGTCTGAGTGCCATCCACCGGTTGTGCGCGGCTTTCGACCACGTCCAGCGCCAACGGCACAGCCGCAGCGGCGAGCGCCAGGCTCAACAACAAGTGGCGACGACGGCGCAAGAAAGTTGGCAACTTCATCAAGGCAGGCTCTTGTGACAAGGAGAATCGGGATGCCTCGTCACATTGCCCTGCGGCCGCAGCCGCCGGGCGTCCCTGTCGTGAATGCCATCCGTGGCAGCGAGTGAGGGTCAGAGTGCCCTCAAGCCCTTTGGTTCCTCCCTGAATGCACATGCCGTTCCTTCGACAAGCCCACACTAGTGCTTGTGTGTTGCCGAATTATGGCGTTTGGCTCAATCGTCGCGGGTCAGCACTTCGAGCAGTTCGATCTCGAAGGTCAGGTCCGAATTCGGCGGGATCTTGCCCATGGTCCGTTCGCCATACCCCAGGTGCGCGGGCACCTGCAGCTTGCGCTTGCCACCGACGCGCATGCCCATCAGGCCCTGGTCCCAGCCCTTGATCACCCGGCCGGTGCCGATCACGCACTGGAACGGCTTGCCGCGCGACCAGGACGAGTCGAACTCGCTGCCGTCGGCCAGCCAGCCGGTGTACTGGGTGGTGATCAGCGCGCCCTTGACCACGGTTTTGCCGTCGCCTTCGTGCAGGTCGGTGATGTGCAGTTCACTGGTCATGATCGGATTCTCCCTGGGGCATTCAGACAAAGGGCGCCGTTTTCTCAGGAATGGTTTGTTTTGGCAAGTGTGCCGGGTGGTTTCTATTGCGAGGTGAACAGTTCGAACGCTTGCTGACCCGTCAATTCCTTGGTCTCGTTCTTGAAGCAGTACCAGGCGGGTTTTTCATCGATGAAGATCTGCAGGTCGAAGTCCCAGGCTTCGTCGCCATCGAGCAGGCCGATGGGCAGGATGTAGATGTCGCTCTGTTTCACCCGATAGAACAGGTGGGTGCCGCAGTGGCCGCAAAAGCCACGCTGGGCCCAGGGGGACGAGTCGTAGACGCTGGGCTCGGGGCCCTCGATCTGCGGGGGTTGGGTGCAATGCACGGCCAGCAGCGGGCCGCCGGTCCACTTGCGGCACATGCTGCAGTGGCAGGCGCTGATCTGGGTGTTGTCGACGGTGGCCTTGAGGTGGGTTTTGCCGCAGAGGCAGGTGCCTTGTTTTTCCAGGGGCATTTGGGGAGCTCCGTGCTGGGTTGGGGGATTGGGAGTATAGGCTTCGGCTTTCAGAGTGTGGGTTTGGGCGGATGTGAGCATATCCATTGGCGATAGAGACGCTGACTCACCTTTCCGCCCTTACGGCGGCCTACTTTTTTCTTGGAAAAAGTAGGCAAAACCGCTCGCTCCATCATCCGGCCCCTACGCTTCGCTCCGGGGTTCCCTCGCTCCGTTCTTGCTCCCGTGGGTACCGCGCTGAACGCCCCATCCTGGGGCGCAGCGCTCGACGGCCATCCATGGCCGTCGCCCCACTACGCAAGAACTCCACTCGGCCTCCTGAAGTCGCATTTGGCGGCGCCTGGACTACCGCGCATCAAGATCAAAAGCCGGGCGAGGCGCTGCGCGCTCGCAGAAGCGAAGAGCGAAGAGCGAAGAGCGAAGAGCGAAGAGCGAAGAGCGAAGAGCGAAGAGCGAAGAGCGAAGAGCGAAGAGCGAAGAGCGAAGAGCGAAGAGCGAAGAGCGAAGAGCGAAGAGCGAAGAGCGAAGAGCGAAGAGCGAAGAGCGAAGAGCGAAGAGCAGAAAAGTTTGATAGATATGTAGATCTTTTATTGTTGGGTTGTTTGTGCCATTGGTTCGCCGGCAAAGCCGGCTCCTACAATGGAGCGGCGTGCACCGTCCGGTAGGAGCCGGCTTTGCCGGCGAATGCGTACTTGAGGTCACGAATAAACAACTAGCGACAGCTGCGCCTGCCCAGGCGCCGCCCGTAACTTCGCGACTTCAGGAGGCTGAGCGCAGGCGTCTGGAGGGCCAGGTGCGCAGCACCCTTCGGCGTTAGCCGAAGGCGCGAGATGTAGACTTGCGCAGCAAGTCGTAGGCCGCGCGGGCCCGGAAGGCGCCGGAGCGAAGGGACCCCGAAGCGTAGCGTAGGGGCCGTATGATGGAGCGAGCGGCTTTGGTTACTTTGGCCAAGACCAAAGTAACCCGCCGTAAGGGCGGAAAGGTGAATCAGCGTCTACATAGCAAACGGATATGCCCATAAGGCCCAGAACCAACTAACCGACTAACCAGATCCAATCACCCATAAAAAAACCCGCACCACTCAAGGCACGGGTTTCTCGAATCAAGCGTCAATCCAAAGCCGAATCACCGCTCCAGCAGAATCCGCAGCATGCGACGCAGCGGCTCGGCCGCCCCCCACAGCAGCTGGTCACCCACCGTGAATGCCCCAAGATACTGCGACCCCATGTTCAGCTTGCGCAGCCGCCCCACAGGAACATTCAGCGTCCCGGTCACATTGGTCGGGCTCAGCTCCTGCATGCTGATCTCACGCTGGTTCGGTACCAGCTTCACCCAAGGGTTGTGCTGACTGATCAGCCCTTCGATATCGGCCAGCGGCACATCCTTGTTCAACTTGATGGTCAGCGCCTGGCTGTGGCAGCGCATGGCGCCGATGCGCACGCAGATACCGTCGACCGGAATCGGGCTCTTGAAACGGCCGAGGATCTTGTTGGTCTCGGCCTGGGCCTTCCACTCTTCACGGCTCTGCCCGTTCGGCAGCTCCTTGTCGATCCACGGAATCAGGCTGCCAGCCAGCGGCACGCCGAAGTTCTCGGTCGGGAAGCCCTCGCCACGCATGGTTTCGGCCACCTTGCGGTCGATGTCGAGAATGGCGCTGGCCGGGTTGGCCAGGTCATCGGCCACCGCCGCATGGATACCGCCCATCTGCTTGATCAGCTCACGCATGTTCTGCGCGCCGGCGCCCGAGGCCGCCTGGTAGGTCATGGCGCTCATCCACTCGACCAGGCCGGCTTCGAACAGGCCGCCCAGGCCCATCAGCATCAGGCTGACGGTGCAGTTGCCGCCGATGTAGTTCTTGGTGCCCGCGTCCAGCTGCTGGTCGATGACCTTGCGGTTGACCGGGTCGAGGATGATCACCGCGTCATCCTGCATGCGCAGCGAGGAAGCGGCGTCGATCCAGTACCCCTGCCAGCCGGCTTCGCGCAGCTTGGGGAAGACTTCGTTGGTGTAGTCGCCGCCCTGGCAGGTCAGGATCACGTCGAGGGTCTTGAGCTCTTCAATGCTGTAGGCATCCTTCAGCGGGGCAATGTCCTTGCCCACGGCAGGGCCTTGGCCACCCACATTGGAGGTGGTGAAGAACACCGGCTCGATCAGGTCGAAGTCCTGCTCTTCGAGCATCCGCTGCATGAGCACGGAACCGACCATTCCACGCCAACCGATCAGACCTACACGTTTCATCGCAACTACACCTTTGCTAAAAGTGGGCCGCCACCGGGAGTTTTTGGTGGCGGGCCAGAGAGATTACAGATTCCGCAGCGCTGCGACTACTGCGTCGCCCATTTCCTGCGTACCGACCTTGGTGCAACCGGCCGACCAGATGTCACCGGTGCGCAGGCCCTGGTCCAGGACCAGGCTCACGGCCTGCTCGATGGCTTCGGCGGCGGCCGACTGGTTGAAGCTGTAGCGCAGCATCATCGACACCGAGAGGATGGTCGCCAGCGGGTTGGCGATGCCCTGCCCGGCGATGTCCGGGGCCGAGCCGTGGCACGGCTCGTACATGCCCTTGTTGTCGGCGTCCAGCGATGCCGAAGGCAGCATGCCGATCGAGCCGGTGAGCATGGAAGCCTCATCCGACAGGATGTCGCCGAACATGTTGTCGGTCACCACCACGTCGAACTGCTTGGGCGCGCGTACCAGCTGCATCGCGGCGTTATCGACGTACATGTGGCTCAGCTCGACGTCCGGGTAGTCCTTGGCCACCTCTTCCACCACTTCGCGCCACAGCTGGCTGGAGGCGAGGACGTTGGCCTTGTCCACCGAGCACAGCTTCTTGCCACGCACGCGGGCCATGTCGAAACCGACACGGGCGATGCGGCGTACTTCGCTTTCGCTGTATGGCAGGGTGTCGTAGGCCTGGCGCTCGCCACCTTCCAGCTCGCGCTGGCCGCGTGGCGCGCCGAAGTAGATGCCGCCGGTGAGCTCACGGACGATGAGGATGTCCAGGCCAGAAACAATCTCGGGCTTGAGCGACGAGGCATCGGCCAGTTGCGGATAGAGGATCGCCGGGCGCAGGTTGGCGAACAGGCCCAGTTGCGAGCGGATCTTCAGCAGGCCGCGCTCCGGGCGGATGTCACGCTCGATCTTGTCCCACTTCGGGCCGCCCACGGCGCCCAGCAGCACCGCGTCAGCCTGGCGCGCGCGCTCGAGGGTCTCGTCGGCCAGTGGCACGCCGTGCTTGTCGATGGCCGCGCCACCGATCACGTCGTG